>NZ_JBFTKP010000073.1:0-15477 GCF_056396005.1 Allobosea sp. 05T439
CAACCCGTGGCACGCCATGCGACAGCGGAAAATGCGGCGATATCCGCGTCATCTGCCGCTCGCTCAGCAGAAACAAATCATCCATCACGGCATCCTCCAGGACACCGTGAATCACATCTCAAGCAAAATTAATAGGTCCTGAGCCTAGCGCCCCCGTCAGCCAGCCAGGATACCCTGGCGGCCAGGGGCGCTGGCCACAGAATGCAACCTTCGTTTGAGACAGAGGGAAACAGGCCCTCTCCCCTTCCCTGAACCTGTTGGTCAAACTTGCCGCCCGCGAGAGGGCGCGGCACGCGCAGGCGGAGAGCAACTGCGTGATTCAAGTGCCGTCGAGGATCGAGCACGCCGCGAACACGTCCCGAAACGCCAGGCCGGACCTCATCGCGTCAGCCCCGATCGGCCCCCGGCGCGCTGTCCCCCAGCACCTGCGCCAAGCGCCGCACGCCGTCCTGCATCCGATCGAGAGGTGCAGCTGAAAAACTGAGGCGTAACGCTGCCGCACCCTGCCCATCGGGCTGGAACGCAGAGCCGGGGACATAGGTCACTCCGACTTCAGCCGCACGGCTCAGCAAGGCATGCATGTCGAGATGCGCTTCCAGGTTCAGCCAGATGAACAGGCCTCCCTGGGGAACGATCCAGCTGGCGCGGTTGCCGAGCTCCGACTGGAGCGCCGCCAGCATCGTGTCGCGCCGAATGCGATAGGCGTCGCGAAGCCGGCCAGCATGTGTGTCGAGGATGCTGTCGAAAAGATCGAGGAGACAGGCCTGGGCAAGGGTACCCGCCTGCAGATCCTCGCTTTGTTTCATGAGAGCAAGTTTCGCGACCACCGCACGGGGGGCGACCAGCCAACCGACACGAAAGCCCGGCACGACCGCCTTGGAGAATGTACCGAGATAGATCGTCCGCGCGTCCTCGATCGAGCGGGCCTCCGTGTCGACCGCCAGCAGCGGCGGCAACGCCTCGCCCTCATAACGCAGCATCTCGTAGGGGTCGTCCTCGACGAGGATCGTATCGAGCTCACCGGCCAAGGCGACCAGTTCGCGCCGTTGGGCGAGCGACAAGGTCGCTCCGGTCGGGTTGTGGAAATTCGACATCGCGTAGATCAGCGCCGGCCGATCGTGAGTCCCGGCCCGTGCCGCTTCCAGCTCGCGCATCCGCGCGCCGTGCGCGGCAAAGACCTGCAGCGCCCCGGGATAGGTCGGCGTCTGGACGAGCACGGTCGCCCCGGGCTCGACCAGCAGCTCGGCGACGAGATCGAGCGCCTGTTGCGCGCCATTGGTGAGGAGAATGTTATGCCTGTCGCATTGCACGCCCTTGGCGCGCATGTAGGCGCTGATCCGGTCGCGCAAGGCAGGATCGCCCTCGCTAGCGCCATATTGCAGCGCAGCCCGCGCCGTTTCCGGTTTCGACAGGATCCTGGCCAGGCTGTCGCGGATCTCGGCAACGGGAAAGAGCGTGGAATCGGGTTCACCAGGTCCGAACGACACGCAATCGGCCGCCTTCGGCATGGTCGCAAGGCCACGAATGGCAGATGGTACGATGCGGTTGGCATAGCGCGAAAAGCGCCGCTCGAAGGCGGTCATCCGTGGTCCTGCGTGCGTGTCGGCGGTGCTCATCGGGTGGAAACCTCGGGTTCTGCAGGAGCCGGACCAGTGGCGGACGTGGTCGCATTCCAGGTTTGGCCAGCAAGATCGCGCATCGATCGCGCCATCCGGGCGATCGATGCGCTTTCCGCGACGCTGGCCGCGGCGACATAACGATCCGGCCGGACCAGCATCAGGATGTTGCGCCCAGCCGGCGACAGCGAGCTCATATGCCCGTCAGTGTCGCGTCCGGCGGAAACGTCAGGGCGGTCTTGAGAGGGATTGAAGGTGGTCGGCAGCACCGCGACGCGACGGAGCGAGCGAAGCCCGAAGCCTTCGGCCGTCGCCGCCATGCGCTGTGCATCCGGACCATAGGCGACGAGCGCGAACTGGCCGCCCATGACATCGTCCAGCCGCTGATAGCGGCGGTCCGTCATCTGGAGCAGCGGTTGCGGGAGCATCCGTCCGGCAAGACGCATTCCGCCATCGTCGGGAACGACAAAGCCTTTCTCATAGAAGGGTTTGGGCTTGTATTTCATCTGCGTGAAATGCGCGTGGATCCCCGGCGCCAGTTGGGCAAGCCGAAAGCCGAGTTGGATCATGGCCGCCTGCCGCCGGGAGGTCGGCATCATCACCCGCCCCATCTTGATGGCGAGCTGGATCAGGGCCCATGCATGCGGTGCCCGCTCGCGCTGATAGGTCGCCAGAAGCTCCGGCCCGAGCCGTCCCGAAATCACCTCGGCGAACTTCCAGGCAAGGTTATGCGCATCGCGGACACCGCTGTTCATACCCTGGCCGGCAAATGGCGGCGACAGATGCGCCGCATCGCCGGCCAGGAAGATGCGTTGCGTGTTCCAGCGATCGGCGATGCGGGCATGGAAGGCGTAGACTTGGCGACGGACGATTCGTGCGTCGGCATCGGGCCCGTGGGCTTCGAGCAGCGCACGCACATGGTCGGGGTGAGCCGCGCGCTCCTCGTCTTCGCCGTCGCGCAGCATGAATTCGTAGCGGCGGATTCCGTCCGGGCCGGGCAATGTGATCAGGGGGCGGTCGGGATCGCACACGACCCGCGTCTGGCGCAGCTGCTCCCGGGTCGAGGCCAGATCGACGATGAGCCAGCGTTGGCGATAGGTCGAGCCGCTGAGCGTTGCACCGACGACCTTGCGCAAGGCGCTGCTGGCACCGTCGCAGGCCGCCAGATAGCGGCCGCGAATGGCAATGCCGCCGCCGCTTCCAGAACGAAGGGACAGCGACACGCCGGAACCATCTTCCGCCACCGTCTCGCAGGAATGGCCGAACAGCGTCACCACATTGGGGAAACGGTCGAGCCCCCGGCGTAGCGCGGCTTCCAGCTTCGGCTGGGTGAAAGCGTTGCGCCGCGGAAAGCCATATTCCCGGGTGGCCGGCTCGACCTTGGCAAAGCAACGCCCGTCCCGGGTGAAATAATGTGAACCGTAGTCCAGGGCCACATCCTGCAGKACCGAATCGAGCAGGCCGGTTGCCTGCATGGTACGCAGCGACTCGTCGTCGATGGAGACCGCCCGTGGCTCCTGCACCGTGCTGCAATTGCGCTCGACCAGGATGACGTCGAGGCCAGCCTGTCCCAGCAGATTGGCCAGGGTCAGTCCAGTGGGACCGGCTCCAACGATCGCGACATCGCATTCCTGAATCATTGCGACACGTCCGCTCCGTCGAGCCGAGATCCGGACAACCGATCGCCCAGCAGGCTGGCTGAAGAGACGAGCAGGAGCACGAGTCGATGCTCGAGCTTTTCGTCCAGGCTGGCAGCATCGAGAACGAGGCTGATGCTGGCGGCAATGCCGAGCTCCGGCACCGCGACCGGGACGGCAATGCCGACGAGTCCCTCGTCGATCTCGCCGCGCGTGATGCAGTAGCCGCGCTTGCGGATGCCGGCCAGCAGATCGCGCAGTTCGGCGATCTTCATGGGCAGATCGGCCTGGTCGGCGCCGGGCTGCCCGCCGAAACTCCCCGCCACAAGCCGGGCCAGCCGTCGGGGCGGGACCAATGACAGGATCGTCTTGGACGTGGCGCCTCGCGTCAGCGGCATGGGCCGACCGCGTTCATAGGATGGCCGCGCCGGTAGATTTCCGACGGCTTCGTCGGCGACGCACAGCACGGTGTCGCCATAGAGACGCGCCAGCAACGCCACACAGGGGACACCCGCCTGCGCGATCAGATCATGCAGGCGGGACTGCCCGGCGCGCACCAGCGGATCGGTCAGGCGCACCAGCCGATCGAATTCGACGAAGGCGGGGCCGAGACGATAATGCGCCTCGTAGGCCGGTTCGAGAAACCCCTCGCCGACCAGCTCCCGCACGGTGCGATAGACGGTGCTCGCCGGCACGCTTAGCGCCTCCGACATGTCCTGAACCGTCCAGCTTCCCTTTGTTTCCCGGAACAGCCGAAGCAGACTGACGAAGCGGCCGAGCGCGTTCATGTCCGGTCCGGATCGGCTTCGGAGACGATCGGATTCGTCAGCCGACCTATCCCTTCGATCGAGACCTCGACCGTGTCGCCCGCTTGCATGAACAGTTGGGGCTCGCGCTTGAAGCCGACCCCGCCAGGCGTGCCGGTGATGATGACGTCCCCGGGGGCCAGCGGCGTGAAGTCCGAGACATAGGCGATGATGTCGGCGACGGGGAAGATCATCTCTCCCAGCGTGGCAGACTGAACGATCGATCCGTTGAGGCGAGTCTCGATCCGGGCCCGCGCGAACTCCACGATCTCGTCCGGCGTCACCAGTTCTGGGCCGAACGCCCCCGTGCCGGGGAAGTTCTTGCCCGGTGTGAACTGGTGGGTATGGCGCTGCCAATCCCGCAACGTGGCGTCGTTGAATGGCGCGTAGCCCGCGATCAGGTCGAGAGCCGAAGCCTTCGGCACCCGGAAACCGGGTCGGCCGATCACCACGGCCAGCTCCCCCTCGTAATCGAGCGCCTTGGATAGCCGCGGCAGCAGGATCGGCGCCCCATGCCCGATGAGCGTATCGGCAAACCGCGTGAAGATCGCGGGATGCGCGGCCTCCGGCCGCCCCGTCTCGCGACGGTGCTCCTCGTAGTTGAGGCCGACACACAGGATCTTGCCGGGATTGGGCAGAATCGGGTCGTAGCGAAACTGGCCCTCGGCATAATCGGCCTGGATCGGCTCGCGCACCGGCTCGACGAGCCCTAGCGCGGCGGCCTCCAGATAGGTCCGCAAGTCGGGAAGCACCGCGCCGAAGCGCGCTCCAAGATCGAAAATGCCGTTGGCGCCCGCAACGCCGTAGCTGGCGCGGTTCTCGGCTCTGAACGAAACGAATCTCATGGTGTGCTCCTCACGCGCGCAGGATCGCGCGCCCCCATAGGTTGAGCGTCCGCTCGGCATGGGGCCACTGCATGACCGGGCGATCGTGGACGACCTCCAGCTCGGCTGAGACCTCGATCCAGTTCCCGTCCGGATCCTCGATGAAAATGAACAGGTTGTTCCCGGGCCCATGCCGCCCGGGGCCCCACATCAGCGACACGCCGCGCGCGGCGAAATGATCCGACCAGTCGCGGATCGTGTTCCATTCGCCGGCTTCGTAGGAATGATGATCGATGCCCTGCCGGTCCTGCCGGAAGCAGGCCAGGTTGTGATGCTCGTGATTGCCGCGCATGAAGCACGTCATGACGCGGCCGGCGTCATCGACCACCCTGTCGGAGACGCCGAAGCCGAGCTTGCCGGCATAGAACCCTTCGATCGCTTCGACGTCCCGGGTTGCCAGCGTCAGATGCTGGATCGGTCCGCGGATGCGTCCGCGCGGCCCGGCCGTATCGGCGATGGCGCGGCCGAAGATCACCTCGTTGCCATCGGGGTCACATACGGAGAAGGCGTCGCTCTCGAACAGCGACACGGAAGCGTCGGCAGGCTCGAGCCCTTGCTCGACCGCCCGGGCACGCAGCCCCTCCAGCCCTTCGCTGTCGCGTACCGCAAAGCCTGCATGCTGGAGTGTCTTGGCCGGTCCCTGTGTCAGCAGCACGCGACGCTGCGGACCCACCAGCAGCGCCTCTTCCCCATCCAGCCGGATCAGCTCCATGTCCATGACCTCCGCATAGAAGGTGGCGAGCCGCTTCACATCCGGCGTTCTCAGATTGAGGTGGTGCAGATAGGCGCTGGCTTGCAAGGCGGTGAGCATCATTTTGCTACTCCATTCTTGGAATAGCGATATTATTACGATAATGGATGAGTCAATTTCCCATATTTTGAGATTTTGACAAGATATCTCCACCTAATGGCAACGGCCGTCGGCTCGTTGCCAGCTTCGAGGGACGTCGCTTCGGTGAAACTCAATGACCGGCTTAGCCTCAAGACCCTGAAACTGATCATGGGCGTGGAGCGCCATGGCAACCTTTCGCTGGCCGCCGAGGAACTTCACATTGTGGTTTCGGCCGCAAGCCGTCGGATTCGCTTCCTCGAGGACTCGCTCGGCTTCCGCCTGATCGAGCGGACAGGCCGCGGGATCGGGCTGACGGCGCCCGGCCGGGCGATCGCGGCGCATGCGCACAGGATCCTTGCCGATGTCGACGAGCTTGAAGACGAGTTGCGTGACATCACGGACGGCGTCCTGGAGCAGATCAGACTGTCCGTCTCGGGGCCCGCGCTATTCCATGACCTCCCGGAGCAGTTGCGGAGGTTTCTCGGCGCCTTCCCCCATGTCCGGCTCTCAGTCGAGGAACTCACCAGCAATGCAGTTGCCGAGAGCGTCCTCAATGGGCGGGCCGAGCTCGGTATCCTGCTGGGTGCGGAATCCAGCCCAGGCCTGCGCCTGAGACCCTATCGTCGCGACGCACTCGGGATCGTCGTCAGCCCCGAGCATCCTCTTGCGGGCGCGGCTGCTGTTCGCCTTGCCGATCTGCTCGACCAGGATTGGGTTCTGCCACCGGACTCGGCAATCGGGCATTTGCTGGCCCGCGAGGCCGCAAGCCATGGCGCGGAATTGTCTACGCGCGTCCGCGTCCATGGCATCGCGTCGATCTGCCGGGTGGTCCAGGGCGGTCTCGGCATTACGGTGCTGCCGATGCGCAGCGCGGCGCGCGAAATTGCAAGCCGAGGCCTTGTCGACATCCCGCTTGCCGAAGACTGGGCGCCTTGCAACCTGCATCTGGCGACCCAGCGCAACGCCGTTCTTACTCCGGCATTGACTGCTCTCGTCGATATGCTCGCGATCGAGTGAGACAGACCGGCGCGAACTCCAGCCGCCGCCCGAGCTCCTGAGACGCCCTCCCCGGCGCCCGCTCTCCGGGCGTTCCATTGTCGGCGAAGCCCGCTCCGCTCCACCCCGGCGGCAGTTTCCCGAATGCGAACGATGCTTGACGAAATACCGCTCGACCCGGAGCGAGGCCCACACCCATTCTCATTGCAACGATAGATCCTTCGCAGGCAGGCAGCATTGCGAAGAAGAAAATCTATGCAAGAGAGGAACGCCATGTCGGTCGCAGCACTGAACAGTCAATCTGCGCTTCTCAACAAGGATCGCACGAAGGTCGCCCTCTCCTGCTTCCTTGGGTCAGCGATCGAATGGTATGATTTCATGCTGTACGGGTTCCTGGCGCCTCTCGTCTTCGATAAACTGTTCTTCCCGCATGCGGACCCGGTCGCCGGCATGATTGCCGTGCTCGGCATCTTTGCCGTCGGCTTTGTCGCACGACCTCTCGGCGGCCTGTTCTTCGGTCACTTCGGCGATCGTCTCGGCCGAAAGCCGGTCATGGCGGCGACGCTGATTTTGATGGGTCTATCGACGACGGCCATCGGCCTGTTGCCGACCTATGATTCCATTGGAATCTGGGCGGCGGGCTTCCTGCTGGCCCTGCGTTTCCTGCAGGGCTTCGCCCTTGGCGGTGAGTCGACCGGAGCGCCGGTGCTGATGCTGGAGAGCGCGCCTGAAGGCAAACGCGGCGTCTTCGCCTCGATCGCCCAATCCGGCAATTTCGCCGGCGTCGTGATTGCGACACTGGTCGTATCCTTTGCCGCCGCGCTGCCGAGCGACGTCCTGCTGACATGGGGCTGGCGCGTGCCCTTCCTGTTGAGCATCGTGCTCGTGGGCCTCGGCTTCTACGTGCGGCTCAAGGTCGAAGAGTCGCCCGTATTCGAAGCGACGCGGACGCCTCCTGCGCGGGTACCGCTGTTGCAGGTGCTCGACAATTACAAGCGGCCGGCACTGATCGTGTTCTGCTGCGCCCTGGCGGAGTCCGGTGTGTTCTATCTCACATCCATCTTCGGCCTTTCATACGGGGTGAAAACGCTCGGCATCGATCAGGCCACGCTGCTGCGCGGCGTCCTGCTCGGCAATGTCATTGCCATCGCAATGGTGCCGCTGTTCGGCGCGCTGTCGGACCGTATCGGGCGGCGGGTGGTGCTGGGCACCGGCTTCGTCCTGGCCGGGCTCTATGTGGCCTTCCTCTTCTTTCCGCTGCTGCAGACCCGCGACACCCTGCTGGTCGTACTGGCCACGGCCATTCCCGGGGCGCTCATCCAGCCGATGCATATCGGCGTCACCTCGAGCTTCTATCCGGAGTTGTTCCCGGACACGCGCGTTCGCTTMAGCGGGGTATCACTTGGGCGGCAGTTCGGCACGATCTTCGGCGGCGGCGCCATGCCCGTCATCGCAGCGAGCCTGCTCGCCTGGAGCGGCGGCAGCCTTCTTCCCATCCTGATCTACTTCAGCCTGGTCTCGGTCATCGCCATCGGCGCCGTGATGGCTGCCGAAGAGACCAGGCTTCGCGCGATCTGAGCAAGAGCCGAAGCCGCCGCCTTCACCAACGCTTGCTCGCATCGGCGCGCGACGCGGCCGCAGCAAACCAATGGAATTGCCATGCAGACAGCAGACCAGTCCGCGGCCCTGCCCTCCGCCCTCACAAAACCGGCCGGCACTGTGCGCGATGCGACGATCGCCCTTCTCCGGTCGCTCGGGATGACGACGGTGTTCGGCAATCCCGGCTCGACCGAGCTTGCCTTCCTGCACGACTGGCCAAGCGATTTCCGCTATGTGCTCGCCCTGCAGGAAAGCAGTGCCGTCGGGATGGCCGACGGCCATGCCCAGGCAACCGGCTCGGCGGCCTTCGTCAATCTCCATTCCGCGGCCGGCGTCGGCCATGCGCTTGGGAGCATCTACACAGCCTACCGAAATCAAACGCCGCTGGTCATCACAGCCGGGCAACAAGCACGTGCGCTGCTGCCGCTGCGCCCATTTCTCGGCGCCGCCTCGGCTGCGGAGTTTCCCAAGCCCTATGTGAAATGGAGCTGCGAACCGGCGCGCCCGCAGGATGTGCCGCTGGCGATCGCCCAAGCTTACGCCATCGCCATGCAGAAGCCCTGCGGCCCTACCTTCGTCTCGATTCCTGCCGATGACTGGCAAGTTCCCTGCGAGCCCGTCGAGGCCCGGCCAACCAGCGGGGATTTCGGGCCCGATCCTGAAGGTCTTCGGGCATTCGCCAACGCGATCGATGCCAGCGAACGCCCGGTCATCGTCGTCGGTGCTGCGGTCGCACGGGACGAAGCGTCGGCACTTGCCGTTGCCCTCGCAGAACGTCTGGGCGCCGCAGTCTGGGCCGCACCGGTGGCAAGCAGAGCCTCGTTTCCGGAGGATCACCGGCTCTTCAACGGCTTTCTGCCCGCCGCCCCCGAACCGCTTGCCAAGATACTGGGACGGCACGACCTGGTGCTGATCCTTGGCGCCCCGGCCTTCACCTTTCACGTTCCCGGCGATCTCGCAGGCCTCAGGTCAGGGCCTCCCATCTTCCACATCACCGACGATGCAGATGCCGCCGCAGCCGCCATTGGTGGAGTGAGCTTGCTCTCGACGATGCGTCCCGCGATCTCCGGTCTGCTCGCGACTGTGCCGCTCCGCGATCGCCCACCCGCCACCGTTCGCGCCCCGGCACCGCGGATCGCCCCGACCGAACCGGTCCTGGCGAGCTTCGTCATGCAGACGATCGCAGATCTGCGTCACCCCGGCAGCGTGATCGTGGAGGAGGCGCCCTCGCACAAGGAAGCGCTCCAGCGGCATCTGCCGGTTCKGGATAACGGCTTCTACTGCATGGCKAGCGGCGGTTTGGGCTTCGCGCTGCCGGCATCGGTTGGGATTGCCCTCGCCAGGCCAACCCAAGCCGTCATCTGCGTGATTGGTGATGGATCGGCGATGTATTCCATCCAGGCCTTGTGGACCGCCGCACAGCACCGCCTCCCGATCACAGTGGTGGTTCTGAACAACGGTGGCTACGGCGCKATGCGCGCCTTCAGCCAACTCATGAAAAGGGCCGCACCACCGGGCATCGACCTGCCCGGCCTGGACTTCCCGGCACTCGCCGCCGGGCATGGCTGCGCGGGCGTGCGCGTCGCGCGCGCCGATGACCTCGCGCCGGCTCTTTCAGAAGCCTTCGCCAGCGCGAAGCCGCAGCTCGTCGAAGTGTTGGTCGATCGGGCCGTGCCTGGCCTCTACGGACTGGATTGAGGCGTTTGCGGCCACGGCCCCGCGCCGATGAGCCAGGAGGATATCGTCGTGAAACATCTGCCGAATGCGATGAACTGGATCAACGGGGCCTGGTGCGACAGCGCGAACCGCGTCCCCAGCATCAATCCTGCCACCGGCGGGCTCATCGGGTCCTTCGCGGACGCGACGCAAGCCGATGCGAAGCGCGCCGTTGCTGCCGCTCGAAACGCCTTCCTGCACAGCCCCTGGCGCGATGACCGGAGCTTGCGCGCCCGCGCCCTCAATGTGATCGCCGATCGCTTCGAAGCACGCGCCGAAGAACTGGCGCAGATGCTCGCAACAGAGAATGGCAAGATCCTGCCTGAGGCCCGGTTCGAAGTCTCCACGGTCGCGCCCAAGTTGCGCTACTGCTCAGCCTTGGCGCTCTCCCAGCATGGCCGGGCTCTGGAGGTTCGACCGGGCGCTTATTCCATGGCCTTGCGCGACCCGATCGGCGTCGCCGGACTCATCGTGCCGTGGAACAGCCCGGTCGTCCTGCTGATGCGCTCCCTCGGCCCGGCCCTCGCCGCCGGCACGACGGTCGTCGCCAAAATGCCTGGTCAGACCGCGCAGGTGAATGCTCTCGTCGCGCAGATCCTTTCGGAGATTGCGGAGTTGCCACCTGGCGTCGTGAACATCTTTTCCGAGAGCGGCATTTCCGGCTCGGGATTCCTGGTCGAGTCGCCCGACGTGCCGGTGATCAGTTTCACGGGCAGCACCCGCACGGGCCGGGCGATCGCGGCAGCCGGCGCATCGCGCTTGAAGCGCTTCGGCCTCGAGCTCGGCGGCAAGACGCCGATGATCGTGTTCAACGATGCCGATCTCGCGGCAGCGCTCCCGCAACTCGAGAAGGCCATCACAGTCTTCGCTGGCCAGTTCTGCATGGCCGGAAGCCGGATCCTGGCGGAGCGCGGCATCGCTGACCGTCTGCGGCAGGCCCTTGGCGCGCGGCTGGATCAGGTCAGAGTCGGCCCGGCATCCGATCCGAGGAGCGAAATGGGCCCGTTGATCGACAGGCGAAGCGTGGCCCGCGTCGATGCGATGGTGGAGAAAGCTCTGGCGGAGGGCGCTCAGGCCATCGTCCGCGGCGGCATCCCGCGCGAGCCTGCACTCGCGGCGGGGGCATTCTATCGACCGACACTGCTCGAGGTCTCCGATGCGAATCTGGTGATCGTCCAGGAAGAGGTGTTCGGACCGGTCGCGACCTTCCAGGTTTTCGAAGGCGAAGCGGAGGCCATCGCCCACGCCAACAACAGCGATTTCGGCTTGGCCGCCAGCGTCTGGAGCCGCGATGTCGATCGGCCTCTCCGTGTCGCGCGCGAACTGCAGGTCGGCACGGTTTGGATCAATGATTGGGCCGCCATCCACGACGAGTTCGAGGAAGGCGGCTTCAAGCAAAGCGGCATCGGCCGACTGAATGGCCTCGCCTCTCTTCACGATTTCCAGGAGACGAAGCACATCGCGCTCAGAGCCGGAGGACTGCGATGAGAACCTGCTATGGCAAGCTGTTCAAATCGGGTCGCTCAGCAACTCCCGTAGCCGGACCGCCAGCTCCCGAGCGGTGTATGGCTTCCTGAGCCAGCTCCCCGCGGCGGCGAATTCTCGCCTTGCGATACTGGGCTCCGCATATCCTGAGGTGAAGAGGACCTTGATTCCGGGCCGGATGCGGCGGGCTCGCTTCGCCAGTTCATCCCCGGCTATGCCGCCAGGCATGATGATATCGGTGAAGAGCAGCCGGATTTCCGGGTGCTGCGAAAGCAGGTGGAGCGCCTCTACCCCGGTATTGGCCTGCAGCACCCTGTACCCTGCGTCCTCCAGCCTGGCGACGACGACATGGCGGACGCGCGCATCGTCCTCCGCCACCAGGATCGTTTCGGTCCCCCCTGGAATCTGGTTGTTATGTCCATCAGGGACTGGTGCTCGCCCAGGGGCACGCACAGGACTTCTCGTGGCTGCCGGCAGATACAACCGAACGCAGGTTCCCTGCCCCAACTCGCTGTAGAGCTGCACATGTCCGCCGGACTGTTTGGCAAAACCGTAGATCATGCTGAGACCAAGACCGCTTCCGGCGCCAACGTCCTTGGTCGTGAAGAACGGCTCGAAGGCGCGTTGCTGTGTTTCGGCCGACATGCCCCTTCCGGTGTCGCTGACGGAAATCAGCACGTAATTTCCTGTCCGCACATCCGGATGAATGCGGCTATAGTCGGCATCGAGCCGAACCGAAGCAACATCGACCGTAAGACGCCCGCCACGCGGCATCGCATCGCGGGCGTTCAAGGTGAGATTGAGCAGAGCGTTTTGCAGCTGCGACCCATCAATCAGAGCGTGGTGCGGCGCCCCCGTCACGACCGTGCGCAACTCTATGGACTCTCCAAGCGTGCGACGCAGGAGAGCTGAGAAGTTGCCGACCAGTTGGCTGACATCCATGAGCTTGGGATTGAGCGGTTGCCGGCGGCCAAAGGCCAGCAACTGTTCCGTCAGCTTGGCGCCGTCATCAGCGGCATCTTGGGCTTCGCGCACCAGATCGTGCAGCCTCCCGCTCTCGATGCGCCTTTCGATCATCTCGAGATTGCCGCTGATGACCGTAAGCAGATTGTTGAAATCGTGCGCGATACCGCCAGTCAAATGACCGACCGCCTCCATCTTGTGAGCCTGGCGCAACTCTTCTTCGATTTTTTGCCGGCTCGTCAGATCTCGGACGAAGCCGGTGAAGATACGGCTGCCATCGGCGACGGCCTCACCGATGGCGAGTTCCATCTGGAATTCGGTTCCATCAGCGCGCAATCCGGTCACCACGCGCCCGAAGCCTATGATGCGCCTTTCGCCGGTCGCCAAGTAGCGCGAGAGATAGCCATCATGCGCCTCCCGGTCCGGTGACGGCATCAGGATCCGGACGTTCGACCCGCAGACCTCATCCGCCGCATATCCGAAGAGCCGTTCGGCAGCGGCGCTGAAGGACAGGATCGTACCGATTTCATCGATGACGACCATCGCCTCCGGCACCGTGTCCAGGATCGAGCGCAGATGAGCGGAGCTGGCGGCGAGTTCGGTTTGCGTGCGCCGCAGATCGCTTACGTCGATGTTCACCTCCACGATCGAATAGCCTGCCCGGCTCTGCGACTTCACCGCGACCCAATGGCTCGCGACAGATATGGCACGCCCATCCCTGTGTCGGTGGGTCAATTCGCCCTTCCAGAGATTATGTTTCTTCAAGTAGGCGCGGATATCTTCGAGCGGCCGCGGGAAGACGGTTCGCAGAAGGTCATGCGCCACGACGCCGACCGCTTCCTCGCGGCTCCAGCCGTACAGATCCGCGCAACCGGATGTCCAGCGGCTGATCACCCMATCAAAGCCATGGACGATAATATTGGCACCATCGAGAATCCGTACGATCTCATCAAGACTGAAGTCACTGGTAACGGTGGACTCCATCGTCATCCCCGCGGATTGCATCAACTCTCAGTGAGGCCAGACCGCGCGCCGCACCGATGTCATGGTCGGCGGACGATCCTCATCATCGTCGCCATCCCCTTCACCAGCAAGCCTTGCCAGCCTTGCCAACTGGCGGATGATGATCGCGCTGCGTCCGCTGGGCGCGATCACGCCGCAGGCGATGAGCTTGCTCATGCTGCGCGATACGGTTTCGATCGTGAGGCCCAGATAATCCGCCATATCCAAGCGCGTCATCGGAACCGCGAGCAACGGCGAAGTCGGCCGACCTCCGGCCCGGCGGCGGGCAATGAGGAGCAGGAAGCTGCTCACGCGCTCTTCGGCGCTCTTGCGAGCAAGCAAGACCATCTGATCCTGGGCCGCAGCCATCTCGTCGCAGAACTGAGCAAACAGCTGCGGGCGAAGCTCGGGGCACCGATTGATCTCGTCCTGGAAACGGGAGCGGGCAAAGCGGCGCAGCTTTGCCGGTGTTATGGCTTCAGCCGTATAGAGATAATGATCCTTGAGCGACACACCCAGAAGATCTCCGGGATAGATGAAGCCGGTAATCACCCTGCGGCCATCGCTCATGATCTTGAAAACGCGCAAGACGCCCTCGACAACTTCGAAGACATGCGTTGCCTCGTCTCCCTCCCAAAAGACCGCAGCTCCAGTCTCKACCTTCTCGATGGGTTGCCGCCTGAACAAGCTCCCCAGGTCAGGAGCTGACACCTGCGCGTCCGGGAAGCTGCCGCGCGGTAAGCCTAAGCACGAAACACTGATGCCCGCTAACATGACACTCCCCTGCATAACCACTCATAGCCGGAGAATTGAGCGCCCTTCAGTGACGACGAAACGATAGGCCAGTTACCGTTGGTATAAAATTGTAACGGATTGTACGCTGGCTCGACGACTGTGATCCGGAAGCTCAGACATGGCCGAACAGCAAGCCCGGAACGAGCATCTTCTTGTCGTCGACGACGATATGCGCATCAGGCAGATGCTGGTCCGCTATTTTGAGGATGAGGGCTATCGCGTCACGGCGGTCGCCAACGGCCAGGGCATGCGCGAGTGCCTTCAGCGAACCTCGATCGACATGATTCTGCTCGATCTCGTCCTGCCCGCCGGCGAGGACGGGCTCGGATTGGCTCGCGAAGTCCGCTCCCACTCCGACGTTCCGATCATCATGCTGACCGGACGGAACGACATCGTCGACCGGGTCGTTGGGCTCGAGATCGGTGCCGACGACTATGTCGCCAAGCCGTTTCATCTTCGCGAGTTACTGGCACCGCTGCGTACGGTCATGCGCCGGCGTCACGCGTCAACAGCACCTGATCACAATGACCATCGCGCAATCGTCAGCTTCGATGGCTGGCGCCTCGATCTCGGACGACGCCAACTCCTTAGGGCGGACGGCTCTGACATCGTTCTCACGACCGGAGAGTTTGACATGCTGGCTGCGCTGTCAAAACACCCCGGACGCGTATTCTCCCGAGAAGTACTGATGGACATCACACACGGGCGGAGGCTGGAAGCTTTCGATCGAACGATCGACGCCCAAATTTCACGCCTGCGCAAGAAAATCGAGCAGGACCCGACGAGGCCGACGCTCATCAAGACGGTGCGAGGGGTCGGCTACGTCTTTACCGGAAAACCATCGCCCTGAAATCATCTACACTTATTTACTGGTAATAAATTCCGTCATTTCTGGAGAGCAAGGCCGGATACGATCAGGCTGATCAATATATTAGCCTGATCGACCTGCCCGCTCGATATTCGTACGATCCCATTAGGCAAACTGCATGGCAAACACCTAGGCTCAGGACCTATTAATTTTGCTTGAGATGTGATTCACGGTGTCCTGGAGGATGCCGTGATGGATGATTTGTTTCTGCTGAGCGAGCGGCAGATGACGCGGATATCGCCGCATTTTCCGCTGTCGCATGGCGTGCCACGGGTTGA
>NZ_JBFTKP010000074.1:0-14948 GCF_056396005.1 Allobosea sp. 05T439
CTTCCTGCAAATCGCGCATTCCAGCGCGCTCGACGGCGGAGATGTGAACGAACACATCCTGGCTGCCGTCGTCAGGCTGAATGAAGCCAAAACCCTTGGTGGAATTGAACCATTTCACTGTGCCGGTGGTCATGAGAAACCCTCCTTTTTGGCAAGACCTGTCGTTCGCCGAACGAATGTTCGGCGAGTTCAGAACGATTTCGAAAGGGGGAGTTCATCAGAGCCGCGCCAAAGCGCGAAAATAACAAGGACCGTCCAAGCAAATATCGACAAAAACCAAACTACACGTCGACACAGCCAATGTCAATGTTCGATTTACGGCATCGAATAATACATGCAGAACAAGGCAAAACACTTACGAAATCAGGAATATCTTTCGCTTTCGTCCTTTTTGAACTGCTAGGCCTACAGAGCGCAAAATTCGAAGGACCACACACAACCAGTAGGAGACGGGAGGATCGCGGACTCTTGGGGAAGCTATCCGCCCCAAGGCACGAATGTCCGCTTCTGGGCAGACAGCCGACTTCGGCTCTCCACCTTTCTCAGACCATGGCGACGTCCGCTTTGCGGCAAGCTCGCCAATGTCAGATTTCGAGCGAACCCCTGATCACCGCTCTCGACCCAAGTGAGACGTTCGCGGCAAACTGCCAGACGGTGAAAGATGGCCGATTTTGTTGAAGAAGTCGGTGTTGCTGCGAGCCTGAGGTTCTGATTCAGTCGTCCTTGGGCGGAGGGCGGCGCGATGATGGGCGAGCGGACGGTTGCGCAGGAGGCACTAATCTACGAGTTCAGCCTTGAGCGGCATGTCCCGGCCAACCACCTGCTGCGCTCGATCGACCGCTTCGTCGATCTGTCCGGCATCCGTGCGCATCTACGTCCCTACTACAGCGACACCGGCCGGCCCTCGATCGATCCCGAGCTGATGATCCGGATGCTGATCGTCGGCTACTGCTTCGGCATCCGCTCCGAGCGCAGGCTTTGCGACGAAGTCCATCTGAACCTCGCCTATCGCTGGTTTCTTTAGGCGGGCATGTGTCAACTCCGTTTTGCGTGCCGATGCGGATCGGGAGCGCCCGGACGAGTTCAGGCTACTTTGCGTGCTCGACGCTGGCTGCGTCGGCGGACAGGATGGGTTGAGAAGGATCGAACGGCCTAGCTCTGCCTCGCGATTAGACCGGCGAATGCCGTGCCATCGCAACCAGCGATGCGTGCTCGTCCGACCCTCGCACCCTCCCGGGCGCTCTTTTCCGCCGCGGCGACGGAACTATGCAAGTCGATCGCTAAATGGAGTTCCCGCGACGCGGCTAAGCGGCGACCGATCCGGGCGTCGCTGACCAACGGAACTCAGTGCCCTCGGTCCACATGCGGTGCGTGATGACCGCGAGCCGGCGTGCGAGAGCAACCTTCGCGACCTTCACGCTGCCGCGCTTCGCCAGCCGCATGGCCCACGACCTCAGAGAGGACCAGGGACCGTGGTGGAAGAGGACGTGGGATGCCTGGTACAATGCGGTGCGGACCATCTCGTCGCCGCAGCGGCTAATGCGACCATCGAAGTCGGTCTGTCCGGAGCTGTAGCGTCTCGGCGTCAGGCCGAAATGCGCGCCGACATCTCTCGATCGCGAGAAGCGTTCGGGGACGTCGACGCCCATGCGATAGGTCAGCGCCACGACCACTCCGACGCCAGGTATGGTCATCAGCCGGCGGCAAACAGGATCGCGTCGCGCCAACTGCCGGCACATACGGTCCAGCACCTCGAAAGCCTCGATCATCGCTCGACGAACGCGCAGCATCGGCTCGGTGATCGCGAGCAGGATTGGATGATCCGCGACGAGCTCCAGGACTCGGACCTCGAAGGCGCTCCGCGTGACGATCCCGATCCTAAGCCCAAACACCTTCAGCGAACCACGCATAGCGTTCTCGATATCGTGCGTCTTATTCAAGAGCTGCTGACGGCTGACGAGTGCCATACGCAMTTGCTGCGCTTCGTCGCTTTTGATGTGGACCTGCCTGAACCATCCAAGGCGAAGAAGATGGGCGATGCCGCGCGCATCGTTGCGGTCGGTCTTGTTCCGCATCGCACTGAGGCCAGCCTTCACATGGCGGCACCCGAGGCAGATCGCGGGATACCCGGCCTCTCGCAGCGCGCTGTAAAGCCAGGATGATGTTGGACCCGCTTCCAGGCCGACGCGCTTGAAGGGATGACCGAACCTCGTCAGCAGATCCGCGATGACCGCTGGTTCGGCTTCGATCTTCCGTTCGACCAGGACCTCACCCGCGTCGTTGACGATGCAGACGTTTCACGGTGTCCAGGGACACATCCAGGCCAGCGAAATAGTCCATCACCCTCTCCATGGCAGAAGTTGCGGTTCAGGCCGCGCGGCGCACTCTCGCCCTGGCGCGACCGCCCGCCTACTCCATCTCTGCCGGCTTGGCCTGGAGGGGGATGTGCCCGACCATTCCACCTTCTCGAAGAACCGGCACGGTCGCTTCCGCGACAGCGATCTGCTGCGCGAGGTCTTCGAGACGACGGTTCGACGCTGCATGGCGGAAGGGCTGGTCGGTGGCGAGGGATTTGCGGTCGACGCCAGCCTGATCAAGGCCGATGCCAATCGCCAGAACGGCGTGCCCGGCAAGGATGGGCTGGCGCCTGAGGCCGCCAACCATGCGGTGCGCGAGTATCTGGCCGTGTGTTGGACGAAGCGGCCTTCGGCGCGGCGACGCCGGTCGTGCCCAAGTTCCTCTCGCCAGCTGACCCTGCCGCACGCTGGACGGCTGCCCATGGCGGGCAAGCCTTCTTCGCCTATGCGACAAACTATCTGATCGACCTGAAGCACGCCGTCATCATGGATGTGGAGGCGACCACGGCTGTGCGGCAGGCCGAGGTCGGCGCCGCGCGGACCATGATCGAGCGCACCCAGGACAGGCTCGGCACCTGGCCCGAGAAGCTGGTCGCGGACGCAGCCTATGGCTCAGCCGACAATCTCGCCTGGCTGGTGCACGAGCGCGGGATCGAGCCGCATGTTCCCGTGTTCGACAAATCCCAGCGTCGGGACGGCACCTTCAGCCGATCCGACTTCGCCTATGATCATGATCGCGATCTCTACATCTGCCCGGGCGGCAAGGAGCTTCGGCAGTTTCGCCGCCCCTTCGCGGTGCCGCGCGACGGCATCGATCGTGAAGGCCTCATGCGCTACAGAGCCGTCAAGCGCGACTGCGATGCCTGTTCCCTGAAGCCGCGCTGCTGTCCGAAAGAACCTGCCCGCAAGCTTCTGCGCTCCATCCACGAGGGCGCCCGCGACATGGCGCGCGACATCGCTGCCACCGATGCCTACGTCACCTCGCGACGCGAACGGAAGAAGGTCGAGATGCTGTTCGCGCACCTGAAGCGCATCCTCAAACTCGACCGCTTGAGACTGCGAGGACCATGCGGTGCCCGCGATGAGTTCCTCCTCGCAGCCACTGCCCAGAACCTCAGGAAAATGGCGAAGCTGATGCCGGTAGGAGCGCCGCCACTGGCGGCATGAGGGCGAAGGCCTCTCTCACAAAGCCACCCAGCCTCGATCGATAGCCTACCCAGCGCCGACTTCTTCAACACAATCGGCCCAAAGCGGACTTCGATAAGGCTCAAGGGTGCTGCGCCAAGCACGGCCCCCGTGCACATCGCGCCCCAGCCAGCCGCCGCGCATTGCCGTCCGGCTCGGCTCGTTCTATCCTTTCAGAGATCCCATCCGAACGGGCCTTGCTGAGGGCCCTTTTTGCCGTAACGCCTCAAAGTACACGGTTACTATTGGCTGCATTGCTGGGGAGGTCGCGTATGGAAATCGGTTGGATMGCCGCCATCGTTGTCGGCGGAATTGCTGGCTGGCTCGCCGAGCAGTTTATGAAGAGCGACATGGGACTTGTGATGAACATCGTCCTGGGAATCGTAGGGGCCGCTGCTGCTAGTTGGCTGTTCGGCCTTATGGGTATCAAATTCGGTCCCGGTTGGGTCGGTTATTTGATCGCGGGCTTCATTGGGGCAGTTATCCTGATCTTCGCCGTGCGGATGGTTCGACAACGCGCTTGATTAATTCCGTGTTGCCCGGCCCTGGCTGGCGTCGAGAAGCAGACTAGGTTCGACCTCACCACCAATCTTTGAGGACCGTCAAGGCGTGTATGCGGCCTCACAATACCGCCAATGCTCCTCGCCCGCGCGGACGGGGTGATCGAAGAAAGCGGCGCAATGTCGGCTTTTGGCCCATCCCGCCCTGGGGAGCCGACCTGGCGAACTTCAGCTAGCCACCCAACCCAGTCGTCAGCCACGGGTGGAAGCCTTGAGGCGGCGTAGCGCCGATGTCGTTGAAAAAGTCGTCGTTGCTGCGGGGACGAAGTCCTGATTCAGTCGTCCTTGGGCGGAGGGCGGCGCGATGATGGGTGAACGGCGGGTGGCGCAGGAGGCGCTGTTCTACGAGTTCAGTCTTGAGCGTCACGTGCCGGACGATCATTGGGTGCGGTCGATAGATCGGTTCGTCGATCTCTCCGAGATCCGCGCGCATCTGCGTCCGTTCTACAGCGAGATGGGTCGGCCCTCGATCGATCCGGAGCTGATGATCCGGATACTGCTCATCGGCTATTGCTTCGGCATCCGTTCCGAGCGGCGCCTGTGCGAGGAGGTGCATCTGAACCTCGCCTATCGCTGGTTCTGCCGGCTCGGGCTTGAGGGCKACGTTCCCGATCATTCGACCTTCTCAAAGAACCGGCATGGTCGCTTCCGCGAGAGCGATCTTCTGCGTGAGCTATTCGAGACGACCGTCCGGCGTTGCATCGAAGAAGGGCTCGTGGGCGGAGAAGGCTTCGCGGTCGATGCCAGCCTGATCAAGGCCGATGCGAACAAGCAACGTTCCGCGGACGCCTCAGAGCTGGTCGACTGGCACGATCTCGCCCGGACGCGGCGCTCGGTACGCGAGTATCTCGATACGCTCGATGAGGCCGCCTGGGGCGCGGCGAGCGAGGCGAAGCCGAAGTTCGTGTCGCGCTCCGATCCGGCCGCACAATGGACCGGCGCTTTGAAGGGGCATGCCTTCTTCGCCTACGCCACCAACTACCTGATCGACCTCGACCACGCCGTCATTGTCGATGTCGAGGCCAGCCGCGCCATCCGGCAGGCGGAAGTCGGCTCGGCCCGGACCATGCTCGACCGAACGCAGGAGCGTTTCGGCCTTTGGCCGGCCAGGCTAGCCGCCGACAGCGCCTATGGCTCGGCCGAGAACCTGGCCTGGTTGGTCCATGAGCGCGGGATCGAGCCGCACATCCCGGTCTTCGACAAATCCCAGCGCAGCGACGGAACCTTCAGCCGCTCCGACTTCGCCTATGACCACGCGCGCGATCTCTACACCTGCCCGGGCGGGAAGGAGTTGAGGCCGCGCCAGAAGGCCTATCGAACCGAGCGGCCGCTCGTCGATGACGAGGGCATGATGCGTTACCGCGCCAGCAAGTTCGACTGCGACGCCTGCTCGCTGAAGCCGCAGTGCTCACCCAACATGCCCGCTCGCAAGATCCTGCGCTCGATCCATGAGGGCGCCCGCGACATGGCCAGGGACATCGCCGAGACCGACGCCTATGTCACCTCGCGGCGCGAGCGGAAAAAGGTCGAGATGCTGTTTGCTCACCTCAAGCGCATCTTGCGGCTCGACCGGTTGCGACTGCGCGGACCGAATGGCGCCAGAGACGAGTTCCACCTCGCCGCAGCAGCCCAGAACCTCCGGAAGCTCGCCAAGCTCCTGCCGAACGGGCCGCAGGTCAGGCCTGCCTGATCGAGCGATGCCCCACTCCGCTAAATCCGTTCCGCGCCAGCGGCCATCTCAGGGCCGACTTTTTCAACGGTATCCGCCAACTCCGGACATTCGAGGCCTGCCGGAAAGCGGACTTTCAGCCCAGGCCAGAAGACCGTCCTGATCCTGCCTGGCTTCCGTAGCGCAAAGCGTCGACAACGACCTTGAAGGCGGGAAGGTTCTGGCGGCGGCTGGGATAGTAAAGGAAATAGCCGTCGAAAAAGGGCGACCAGTCGTCCAGCACCAGGACCAGTTCGCCCGACGCGATCTGCCGCTCCACTATGTCGTCGGGGACGTAGGCGATGCCATAGCCGTTCACCGCCGCATCGATCATGGCGTAGGAGTTGTTGAAGGTGAGCTGGCCGCTCACCCGGACACGCAATTCCTTTCCGGCTTTTTCGAACTCCCAAGCATAAAGCCCGCCGGCTGTTTCGTGGCGCATGTTGATGCAGACATGCCCGACTAGGTCCTGAGGATGGTCCGGTACTCCGTGCGCAGCGAGATATCCGGGCGAAGCGACCGCTACCAGCCGCCAGTCCGGGCCGATGCGGACCGCGATCATGTCCTTCTCGACGCTCTCACCCAGACGGACCCCTGCGTCGAAACCCTCCTCGACGATGTTGCGGAAGGTGCTGTCGAGGATCAGTTCGACATTGATGTCGGGATAATCCCGCAGGACCGGCCTGAGCTTCGGCCAGACCACGCTTTCAAGCGCATGGTCGGATAGTGTCAGCCTGACCGAGCCCGACGGCTTGTCGCGCAACGCCGTCAGCGCCGCGATCTCGTCCTCGATCTCCGCGATCCGCGGCGTGATCGTCTGGAGCAGGCGCTCGCCCGCGGTCGTGGTCGCGACATTGCGCGTGGTCCGGGTCAGAAGGCGAACGCCCATGCGATCTTCGAGCTGCTTGATCGCGTAGCTGAGAGTCGATTGCGCGACGCCGATCTTCGCCGCCGCCCGGGTGAAGCTGTGCTCCTCGGCCACGATCTGAAACCACCGGAGCTGGTTGAGATCGGTCTTGTCCATGAGAACCCTCGGTGTCTGCCTGCCGAGATTAATCGATCACATCGATCAGTGCATTCCAATTTCGGCGGGTAATCGTTCCGAGCCTGAACCACTATTTTGCACCGCATCAACAGATGCAGGAGCGACCCAACATGGCGGCTACCGCCGTATCGGAGGAAGGAACCAAGCCGACCGCCGCCTGGGGCGCCGTCCTCTCGATGGCGCTTTGCGTGGCGATGCTGATCGCTTCCGAGTTCATGCCGGTCAGCCTGCTGACGCCGATGGCCGAGGGGTTGCGCGCGACCGAGGGCCAGACGGGTCAAGCGATCTCGATCAGCGGTCTCTTCGCGGTGGCGGCGAGCATGGTCATCACCACGGCCGCCGGGACGCTGAACCGGAAATGGGTCCTGGTCGCGATGACGGCCTTCATGCTGGTCTCGCTGGTCCTGGTCGCGGCCGCCCCGAACTTCGCGGTGCTGATGCTCGGTCGCGCCCTGCTCGGGATCTGCATCGGTGGCTTCTGGGCGCTCGCGACGGCCGTGATCATGCGCCTGGTTCCCGAGAGCGAGGTGCCTCGCGCGCTGGCCCTGATGTATGGCGGGCAAGCGATCGCGGCAGCCTTCGCCGCGCCCGTCGGCAGCTATCTCGGCGGTCTGTTCGGCTGGCGCGCGGTGTTCTGGGCGCTGACGCCGATCGTCGCCGTCAACCTCGTCTGGCATGTGATCGCCCTGCCGTCGCTGCCCGCGCGCCAGCCGCAGGATTTCCGGACCACGTTCGGCCTGCTGAAGCGCCCGTATTTCCTGCGCGGCCTGATCGCGTCGATGCTGTCCTGGGGCTCGGCCTTCACGATGTTCACCTACCTGCGCCCGTTCCTCGAACAGGTGACGGGAGCCGACGTGACGACGCTGTCGATCCTGCTGCTGGTGCTCGGCTGCGCTGGCTTCCTTGGAACCTGGGGCTCCGGCCGCTTCCTGCATGGCAGCGTCGCTCCTCTCCTGAAGCTGCCCGCGCTGCTGATGGGCGGCTGCACGATTGGTCTCCTGCTGCTCGGCGGCTCGGTMGCCGCAGTKGGCCTCTTCCTGGCTCTCTGGGGTGCGATGAACACCGCCATGTCGGTGATCTGGATGACCTGGATGTCGCAGAACGTCGACGATGCGCCGGAGGCCGCCGGAAGCCTGATGGTGGCCGCGATCCAAGCCTCGATCCTGCTCGGGGCCGTGGTCGGCGGGATGCTGCTCGATGGCCTGTCGATCTTCGCGACCTTCCTGGGGAGCGTCGCCCTGGCCGCCATCGGCATCGCGCTGATCGGCAACGGAAAACGTCTGCTGAAGCCCGAATAGCCACAGAGAACGGGGAGATAACGATGGACACCTCCAACACGATCACAGCGTCGTCCGCACGACTGGACCGTCGCGACTTGATGAAGCTGACCTGTGCGGGCGTCGCCGCCTTGGCAGCCGCATCACTCTTCAACCTCTCCAAAGCAAAGGCTCAAGGCATGACAGCGGACTGGGACAAGACTTTCCCGAAGAGCGAGAAGGTCGATCATCGGAAGGTCACCTTCAAGAACCGATACGGCATCACCCTGGCGGGCGATCTCTATTTGCCCAAGGGCCAAGGCGATCGGCGGCTGGCGGCGCTGGCCATTGGCGGGCCGTTCGGAGCGGTGAAGGAACAGTCGTCTGGCCTCTACGCGCAGACGATGGCGGAGCGCGGATTCGTCACGCTGGCCTTCGACGCGTCCTTCACGGGTGAAAGCGGTGGCGAGCCCCGTAACGTCGCCTCGCCGGATATCAACACCGAGGATTTCAGCGCGGCGATCGATTATCTCGGCCTGCACCCCTCCGTCGACCGCGAGCGGATCGGCGTCATCGGCATCTGTGGCTGGGGCGGCATGGCCTTGAACGCCGTCGCCGTGGACAAGCGGGTCAAGGCCGTCGTCGCCAGCACGATGTATGACATGACCCGCGTCATGTCGAAGGGCTACAACGACAGCGTGACGCTCGAACAGCGCACGCAGATGCTGGAGCAGATGAGCCGGCAGCGCTGGGAAGACGCCGCGAACGGAACCCCGGCTTACCAGCCTCCCTACAATGATCTGAAAGGCGGCGAGGCGCAGTTCCTGGTCGACTACCACGACTATTACCGGACGCCGCGCGGCTACCATCCGCGCGCGGTCAACTCGGGCAATTCCTGGACCCGGACGACGTCGCTCTCGTTCATGAACATGCCGCTCCTGACCTACATCAAGGAGATCTCGCCGCGCCCGGTTCTGCTGATCCACGGCGAGAAAGCCCATTCGCGCTACTTCAGCGAAACCGCCTATGCGGCGGCCGCGGAGCCGAAGGAACTGATGATCATTCCGGGAGCCAGCCACGTCGATCTCTACGACAAGGTCGACGTGATCCCGTTCGACAAGCTGGCCAGCTTCTTCGGCCGGCATCTCGTCGCCTAATCTCGACCGGACACGAAGCGATGGGGCCGCCGCCCTCGGTGGGCGGCCAAAGGCTCGCAGGCCGAGCTCCCGCCGCTGGACCGGCGGGAGCTCGGTKAACGACATCACTACGGAGGATCGGACAATGCTGCTCAAAGCCACTCGGATCGCCGGCGCCATACTCCTCGCAACGATCGGAACAGCAATGGCTCAGGAACGCATCAAGATCTCGTCGGAGTGGGGTTCCGTTACGGCGGAGCTCGCCGATAACGCCGCGACCAAAGCGCTGCTTGGCATGCTGCCCCTGACCATTCCGATGACGGACCACCTTCGTCAGGAAAAAACGGGAAGCTTGCCGTCGGGTCTGCCCGCCGCAGCGCGGCAGCGCGCCTTCAAGAGCGGGACGATCGGGCTTTGGGGCCCGGACCACTTCGTCGTCTACTATCGTGATGGCCAGGTCCCTCAGCCCGGTATCGTCATCCTCGGCGAAGTGAAGGGCGGGGCTTCGATCTTCKACCGACCCGGCTCTATCTCGATGCGGGTCGAGCGGGCGGATTAGATGGCTGGGAGGCGGCAGTGACCAGACTGATGGCTTGAGCCAAAGTTGCGGACAACCTTAGGCCACTCCGTAGCGCATCATCGAACGATATCGGCGGCCGAGCGCCGTTTGCGGAAATTGCCACATTGCCCAAAAGCAGACGCTACGAGTGTGTTGGCCAGAGTTCCGCTCTCGCCCAAGTCGGACGCTGGGGATGTCCGCTTGCCGGCACTTGTCCACTGCAAGCGTCGCCGGCGACCTGCCGGGCGTCAGTCGCGCGATATGGACAGCCCCGCGAGAAGCGGAGCGTACGCGGCGAGCCTGCGGGATACGAACTCGGTGAAGAGCCGCACGCGCTTCGTCTTGCGTGTTTCCCCCTGCGTGAGAAGCCAGAGCGTCCCATGCATGGGCAGGTCGATGCCCGGCACCCTCACCAATAGAGCGTCGGCATCTCCGACGAAGCACGGCAGTTTCGTCATCCCGATCCCTTGCTGCGCCGCTACGATCTGCGTCTCGGCGTCCGGGGTTCTGAACGGAACTCCCGTGGTGTGAACCTCTCCCTCGCGCGCCCAGACCGGGAATCCATGACTGTCTATGACGATCCACCGCATGGGATCAGGCGCGCCCGCACGCCACGCGGCTAGTCGATCGCGAGACATGTAGACGCCGCTCAACAGCTCCGGTCCCATCAGGCCGTGAAGATTGAGCGGCAGTGTCTTGCGGTCGGAGACGATGCGGATCGCGACGTCGGCCTCTCGGTTGGTCAGATTTGCCAGCTCGCCGGACGACGAGATTTCCATCTCGATGTCTGGATGCATACGCGCGAAATCGGCCAGATCCGGCATGAGCAGGTGTGTGGCGAGGAACGGTGGAAGCGTCACCCGCAAAAGCCCGCGCGCGCTCTGGTCGCGACCGAAGACGCGCGTCTCCAGTTGGTGCGACGACGCTTCCATCTGGTTCGCGAGTTCGAGGACCTCCTCCCCCGCAGCCGTCAGGCGGTAGCCCGAAGGCAGCTTTTCGAACATGTGCGCCCCGAGGCGTTCCTCGAGCTGGGCGATGCGTCGCAGCACGGTCGAGTGATTCACCCCGAGGCGCTTGGCGGCAGCCCGCACTGAGCCTCCGCGCGCGACGGCAAGAAAGTAGCGAACGTCATCCCAGTCGATCATGGTGCAATCCCGCACCGCAGAGTGCGCCTTCCAAAGCCCGTATCTAACACATCGAACAGCAGTACGGGCGACCGTCATAGCTTAAATCGACGAGCGCGGCCCAGTTCCCAACGGCGGACACCGATCTGCGCGGCTGGCGTCAGTCGTCCAGCCGGATCGATTTCGCACCACCGATCTGCGCGTTTCCGCACTCAACGTCGGACTCAGTTGGACCCATGTTGAGGTTCTCGGGGGCCTCCCCGAACAACCAAACACGGAGCCTGAAGAGAGAAGTCATGGGAAAGCTTGAGGGTAAGGTTGCAGTCATCACGGGTGGATCGAGCGGCATGGCGCTGGCGAGCGCCAAGCGGTTCGTTGAAGAAGGGGCCTATGTTTTCATCACAGGCCGTCGGCAGGAAGCGCTCGATGAGGCCGTCAGGCTGATCGGCCGGAACGTGACCGGCGTGCGCGGCGACGCGGCCAATCTCGACGACCTCGACCGCCTGTTCGATACAGTCAAGCGGGAAAAGGGCAAGATCGACGTGCTGTATGCGAGCGCCGGCACGGGCGAAGCCGTCCCACTGGGCGAGATTACCGAGCAGCATTTCGATGCGACCTTCGGCCTGAATACGCGCGGCACGCTGTTCACCGTGCAAAAAGCGCTGCCGCTGTTCAACGATGGCGGATCGATCTTCATGACCGGATCAGTTGCTTCGGTGAAAGGTTTTCCTGGTTACACCGTGTATGCGGCGAGCAAGGCGGCGTTGCACGCATTCGCACGTGGGTGGCTCAACGAACTGAAGGGCAGGAATATCCGGGTGAACGTGCTGCACCCGGGGCCGATCGCCACACCGATGCAGGACCAAGTCCTCACCGAGGAGGCGAGGAAGATGTTCGAATCCCTGATCCCGCGGGGAAAGATGGGTCGTCCCGAGGAAATTGCGGCGGTGGCGCTGTTTCTTGCTTCAGACGATTCGAGCTTCGTGAATGGGGTGGAGTTGTCTGTCGACGGCGGCTTCTCGGCCATCTGAATTCGCGCCGGATCGCGGGAAGCGGCTGACGGGCGGCAACCAGCGTGTCCATGGTGGAACGATTTCCGCGCTGGACGGTCAGTCCGGCCGCACGGAAGTCGTTCACGGCAGGACGTCTACGCGAAGGTCGCCACACAGCGGAACGAATACCCAGCGCCGTTGAAGCCCGGGGATTCATTATCAACACGGATCGGAGAAGTATTATGAGCTATGCGATTGTAGGATTCGGTAAGATAGGCCAGGCCCTCGCCCACGCCTTCGCCCGTAAAAACATCGACGTGACCGTCGCGAGCCGCCGGCCGCCCGAGGCGTTGGCGCCGCAGGCTCGGGCGATTGGACCCACGGTCGTCGCCAAGTCGCTGCGGGAAGCACTCGAGGCCGACACAATCATCTTGGCGGTCCCGTTCGGGGAACATCGCGAGGTTGCGAAGGCCCTGCCGAGCTGGAAAGGCAAGACGGTCATCGACGCGATGAACACGTTGCCAGTCCCTGAGGAGCTGGACGGTCTCCCGTCCTCCGCCTTCGTCGCGAAGGCGTTCACCGGCGCCAAGTTCGTGAAGGGTTTCAATCACCTGATTGCGGCCACCCTGGCTGCCGATCCGATCGTCGAGGGCGGGCACCGGGTCGTCTTTCTGTCGAGCGACGACGAGGACGCGATCACTCTCGTGGCGGATTTCGCCAAACAACTAGGGTTCGCACCCGTCAAGCTGGGAAAGCTCAACGAGGGTGGCGCGCTGGTACACGCACGCGGCCGCACTTGGGGCGAGTTGATCTTCCAGGACCTGTTCAAGAAGGAGCAGTAGCGGATTTACTGTCCACGGTCAGAGGGGCTGCTTGCCCGGGCGAGGGGTCTGCGACTTCCACAACGAGCTGGGGGCCGGGACATCAGAAACGCGCTTTGATGTCCATGGCGCTTCAGTGAGTTCATCCTCTCCCCGCCAAAACCGACAGAGGCCTGATGCTCAGATGGAAGCAGTCATCACAAGACAAATTCTGATGTTCACGGGATTTCGATGCCACCTGCTGCCGCCTATAGTGCTATCTGCTCCGGTCTCTCTTCGCGTTATTATGAAACGGGAGCGCTAAATCACCAAAAATTACCAGATTTATGCGCTCATCTTGTTACTACGTCCCGCTTTTGACTTTCCGTCCCACCCAGATGTTCTAGACGTGTGCCGGCCTCGCGCATCTGCTTCTCCTGCCATACGTGTCCTCAGGTACAATTTTCGCACCGCTTCGATAGTGGCAGCATTAATCAGCTTGTTATCTTCCAAGTCCTGAGGACCTGACATGGCAAAGATTAAACTTGCGGTATTCGTTATGGCGACGGCCGGAATCGCCTTCACCGGGCTTGCCGCGACAACGGAAGTCGCAAATGCCGTCGTTTATTGCGCCTATATCGGTTATCCCGCCGGATGCGTCGCGCGGCCCGGCGTTCGTCTCGTCGCTCGGCCAGTCGGCGTCGGCGCCGTCACCGCGCCTMGGCCCGGAAATCGCAACGGCGGTGTCAACAGGGTTGGCGTTCGTCGCTAGCGCCAAACTCCTGTCCGGAAGCTGACCCGATCCCATTGCAGACTCAATACGAAAGCAAGTCCGGTCGGGAACGAAATGATATCGGGAGGAGGATGCCTCGCCATAAAGTGTCCGGGTAAGCACGACGTCACCGAATTCCCAGGAGGAAAATTCGAGCTTGAACTGCGCGGACGCTTCCGCCTTAGAGAGCCGAGTGCACCACGCGTCGAACTGATCTTCAGGTAGCAGCGCGCGGAAGGGCTTTCGTAAAGAACATTTCGACCGCGGTTCGCCCCTGCTGAGGGAAAATCGAGTTGGGATCAGGTGAGCCGGGATGGGCGAGCACGACGCATAAGTGAGGTCGAGATCTGTGCCGCCGATGCCGGACTGGAATCTCGGCT
Source organism: Allobosea sp. 05T439 (assembly GCF_056396005.1). Classification (NCBI taxonomy): domain Bacteria; kingdom Pseudomonadati; phylum Pseudomonadota; class Alphaproteobacteria; order Hyphomicrobiales; family Alloboseaceae; genus Allobosea; species Allobosea sp. 05T439. The sequence goes on from NZ_JBFTKP010000074.1 coordinate 13,875, forward strand.
ACCGTTCCCTCGCCATGCAAGGCCAAGCTGAGGACATGGAAGTCTTGACGCTGTTCCTGCCTCAGCACTTTTGCCAGGAGGAACTCGTCGATTTTGGAGGGGCGTGTGATCTGGAGCTAAATCGGCAGGGTGCGTGCTCATACCATCCCCATCCAAAGGGCTGGCGCCGGCATATGCCGGAATTGGTCTGTCAAACTGGCAGGCAGGTGCAATGGCTACCCAGCCGTCTGCCCATCTTGCGCACAATGACAAGGCATTCAAACCAATTTAATGGATCGTTGAATGCAATAAAAATGTTATATGCGCCTCAGGAGCTGCCTCGTCATGGCTATGGAACGCGCGATCCGTTCTGGGGATCGTCCGGATGCTCGATGGCGCCTCGGCCGATCCTTATCCAGCCGCAGCAACACCGACTTCCTCGACACGATCGGGCGAAGCCCGCCCCTAGGGTGAGGCGTTCGTATGCCTGCCCTCATTCGGGCCGCGAGCAGGCGGTGGTGACCGGCTCGCGGAGGGCCGCGAGTCGACGCAAGCAGCGACGACCTCATCGACTTTCTCTCGACGCCGTCGCGAGCGCCCCGCTGCCTGTTCAGGTCGGGCTTGCCGGCCCGGCTCTGCCGCCGGTCACACAGCTCGCGGTTGGCGGGCCGTGGCCGCAAGGAGCCGGATGGTGCGCACGCGGCCCGCGGGATCCGTCCAGCTCATGCTTTGCCCGGCCGTGAGGCCAAGAAGATGTGTTCCGACGACGGTCAGGACCGAGATGATGCCGCGTGAGGTGATGCTTCGCCCGGGGATGAGGGTGACGTCTCTGACGGCGCCGCTGCGCTCCTTGAGATATCGGCCTGGCGCGTAGAGAGTCAGGCAGTTTGCGGGGAGCTCGGCGGGGCTGACGATCCGGGCTCGGTACAACTCGTCCATCAGCCGGGATGCGGATACCGACGAAGCCGGCCATGCATTCCAATCTCAAGCCGGCCGGGTATTCCGATCTGAAGCCGGCCACCCTTGGCGTCATTCGCATGGGTCTACGGGATGATGTTTTGCGGTTCGGCGGAGGTCAAGCGGCTGGCTGAGCGA
>NZ_JBFTKP010000075.1:0-14770 GCF_056396005.1 Allobosea sp. 05T439
CCCGCCCCGGTCCCGTCGCTCCGCCCTCGCCATCCATCTGCATCGTCTGTGCGCCATGGCACAATGGAAAGCCGTCGCTGGCCTCGCAGCGTGAGCCCGTCACCCGGTTGAGTTCGCTTCAATGGTCCGCGGTTAACGTGACAACGCCGGTCAGGGCGCGCTTGCGCCGGTTGAAGCGCTGAAGCAGCAAGGGCGCGAAGTAGACGACCCAGCGGTGGATCGTGGAATGGTCGATGCTGATGCCGCGCTCGGCCATCATCTCCTTCAGGTCGCGCAGGCTCAGGCCGTAGGCCAGATACCAGCGAACACACAGCAGGATCACCGATCGGTCGAAATGACGGCCCTTGAACATCTGATGTCCTCCCGCCAATGGCTGGAAGGTGATGCCCTAACCTCCGTAACTGAAGAGTTTGCAACAGAACCGGCCCGCTGACGCTAGCTAGGATGGCGCGGGCGCTTGATGAGGTGAGGTCGCGGCGGTCGCCCATCTGCTGCACCCCAGCCTCTCCGCGAGGGAAAGCCTTCGCCTCGTCGTTGCCGCCACGGGCGGACCGGAGATCAACGCAGCCAGGCGCGTCTTTCGGAGGGGCAAGGCATGATCCTGTCCATGCTTGACCAGGATCTCGGCGATGGGACTTCGTCGTGAGCGCCATTCAGTCCCATTGGGTCTCGTCGCAGGAGTGCTTAGGAACGAGCGTCCGCCCCGGCGAAGCGATATCAATCAAGCCTGAACGCCGGCCATACGCATCTGGCTTGGCGCCACACCTGTCCATTGCTTGAACGCATGCGAGAACGCGCTGACCTCTTGGAACCCCAATAGCCAGGCGACCTTGGAGACATGGTGGTCGCGATCGTTGAGATAGCGCACGGCTAGGTCGCGCCGCAGCTGCTGGAGGATTTCCGAGAAGCTCAGGCCCTCCTCGGCGAGCCTCCGCGCCAGTGTTCGTTCGCTTAATCCAAGCTGGCGGGCGATGACCTCGGCGCGAACCTTGCCATGAGGCAGCAGCGGCGCAATCGCATTCTCGACGCTCACCCGCAGAGGGCTGGCATTGGATGTGCGGGACGACAACGCCGCCTCGCAATAATCCAGCAGGAGATCATTGAGGTAAGGGTCGGCATTAATGAGAGGGCGCTCGCGCGCGTCAGCGTGCAAAACGATGGCATCGGTCTCGGCGCCGAACTCCACCTTCGTTCCGGCAAACCGCGACATCGCAGAGGTATCGCCCGATCGGTGATGCGCGATCGAGACGTGTTGAGGGACGAGGTTTGCGCCTATCAGGATGCGGCAGATCCGGATTGCTCCAAAAATGCAGAACTCGGCCTGGTGCCGATCGGAATGCCGAGGAAGTCCGGCATAGTTCAGAGTGATGGTGAACTCACTTGCCTCGGCAACGCTGAAGACCAATGCTTCATTGGTGATCGAGCTATACCGGGCAATTCGTTGCAGTGCTGCGCCAAGCGTTTGCGACGACGCCATCACATAAAACAGCAACCCGAGAGCTCGGGGCTCGAACTCCTGCGCCAGGGTGAAGCCCAGGCAGTCATCTCCCAGCGCGGTCCCGGCCCGCTCCAGGAATGCGACCTGACGCCGGGCAGGCACTCTTTGATCGCCATCGGCGAGCATGTCCTCGGTCAGACCGACGTCGTTCAGGAGAGGCGCAACCGGTATGCCGGCGCAGGCAAGACGCGTTATGGCAAGGCGCGAGATACCCGCTAGCGTCGTTGGGAGGGAGGTCAGATCGTGTGGCAAAGCCGCCGAACTCCCATTTCCATGTTCGGGGCCAAACCCACTCAGGCTGGAGCGAGCAAAGAATTGGCCGAAAATAACAAGCCGCCGACGCTGAGGCCACGCATTTCGCGGAGGTCCGCCTTAAAGCGCGCGGCAGACATGCGGAGAGAGAAGCTTGAAGAGGTCGATATCGCGCGTTTGATAGTCACCCGCTTCCGCGGGGCGATCCGACATTGTTAGTGGATCGACTGGCGCGACGCCATCGCGGTTCGTGGAGTTGGGCCAAATTGCGCAGCCGACGCGCCCACGGACGATCCTCTACGTCCTGCTCGTTGCACCATCTGATGCCGTGCGGCTAGCGCGGCTCTGGCGGCTGTTTTTGATTTTCGGATCCGGCGATCCTGTGCAACATCCTCACGGACAAGGAGCGCGGTCAAGGATCGAGGAACACACTGACATGAGCGGTTTTCCTGACTGGCAACTGGTCTGGCACCAGTTCAGGGGCATGACATCGGGCGACGTTCCGATCTGGATGAGCGCGCCGGGTCACTGGATGGATGCGCCGTTTGTGATCACGCCTGTGACCTATCCTGACGGGAGTGTGTCTCGCCATTTTGCGGCTCGCGACAATGCCAACCACCGCGTCATTACCAATGTCGCCGAAACCCCCGAAGAGGCGAAGCAGATTGTCGCGCGATACATTGCCGAAATCCGTGACGGGCATGTCTGGGACGGCGTCGATGTCAGCCCCGACGAGCTTCGTAAGAGAGTGGCGCGCAACGAGAGKGCCAAGGACTGACGATTCACCAGGGCGGGATTGAGGCCCAGCCGGCACCCATCCCACGCCCGGCCGCAGAAGGGCTGGCCTCGCGCATGTCTGGGGCAAGTCAGCACGCGACGTGGGGGCAGTAGGCCGCCCGTTGTTGGGGATGGCCCTAGCGCTCCAGCGAGCAATGCGCAGGGACGTAGGCCGTCTTCAGCCGGCGGGGCTTCAGGCCTTCTTGGAAACCGAGTGCTGCGGCAAATGCGTGGCCGCTATCCGACAGCCGCCGTAGTTGGCGTGGTGACGGTGATGCTTGTACCAGCCGCGGTGATGGCCGCGATTCCAGCCATAATGGCGGCGGAGGCCATAGCGATACATGGCGTGATGCGACTGGCCATGATGCCAGCCATGCGGCTTGGCGTGCGCCTCGACGCTGGTGCCAACCGCTCCGTAGTCCGCCTCCAACATTGTCTCGGGAACAGTGTCGACATCGCGATCTTCGCCTCGGCTCCTCAACCCATGGTGTTGAGTTGCGAGATGTCGGCGTCGTGAACTGACCAGCGCCGCCTGATACCGTAACCTGCCAGTCACGTTTTGTTGGGGCGCTCACCTATGAGGTTCCGCTTCGGTCATTCAGTACGTACGTTTCCTGGTGTTCGGCTGACCTTCAGCAAAACCGGCATCAGCGTTTCCGCGGCTGTACGCGGGACCACCACCGGACCTCTCGACAGTTCCCTGACACTCGAAGCCCGACCGTCCGAGTTCCAACGTCCCCGCGAGATACACAGCAAGGGGGGCGCGCAGCTGACAAGTTCGGATCTTCAGGGCCTAAAGGACTTGATCAATGATGCGGCTCATCAGAAGGCGGCCCTCCAATCGGATTACCGGGCAGCGCTCAGAAGCCGCAAGTCGGCCTGGAGGAAGTTATGCCGGCGCGAACAACCCCCGCTCAGATGGTTCCCGAAGTCATCAATCCCAAAGCTCCGCTGGGCCTTTGAAGAGACGGAGATCGAAGCCAGGAAAGTGCTGTCTGCGCTCTCTGCCAGCGAAATCAGGATTGAGATCGAACTCGATGAGGATGCCTGGAGCACTTGGGTCGAAGTGGAGCGCTCCCATGCTGCCTTGGCTCGCTCCGACTATCTCTGGGACGTAGCCTCGTCGAGCGAGGACGAACGGGCCAAGGAGAGACCCACTTCTTCGTCGGCCGTCACACGATACCAGGTTCGGCTGCATCCCATCTTGGATGGAATTATCTCAGGCTCTCCTGGGGTCCGCCTCGAGAACGCAAACGGAGACAATCTCGATATCTTCGGCGGCTTCGTCCTGATGCGCTCAAAAGGCGCCAGCGATTACGCCGTGATCGATTTCCGTGACGTCTTTGTCGAAGCGACAGATGTCCCGTTCATCGAAAGTGAAGCCGTTCCCGCGGACGCGCAGGTGATCGACCATGTATCGGCCAATTCCAGCAAGGATCGATCACCCGATGGACGGCTCAACGACCAGCTTCCGATCGCCAAATATGGCCAGATCACCATCACCAGCGGAAAGGGGCTCCATGAGGTATTTTTGGCAAGCAACTGCGAAGCGGCATTTCGGTTTGCCGATGCGCTCGCGGCTTTCAAATCGGCCCTGATCCGTCAGGCCGCTAATTCACAACCCGGCGACGCTCCGCCGCCTGCGATGCGATCTACACACGCCCCGGAGTTCGAGAAACCCCTGCCAGAACTCCAACGGGTCAGCGGCGCTTATGAACTCATCCTCATTCCTGTCGCGCTCGCTGTCGCACCCATTTTGGCGTCTTCGTGGCGCCAACAGCCTCCGACCTCGCCCCCGATCATCGCCGCCCTCCGCTCGAACCCGGCGGAAGCGCGCATAGCCGGCCTCCCCTCAACCCAAATCTCGGTCGCGCCAGTGAGGCCTGTCGCTACGGCTCCACAGGTCGGAGCCCTCTCGACGAATCAAGCTCAGCCACGTGAGCGGCTCGTTCTCCTCCAGCATGCCAACGTCCGATCAGGACCTGTGCGATCCTCTGCATCCCTGCGGGTCGCGCCGAAAGGAGCGATCGTCAGCGTTTTCAGACGAGACGGAAGATGGATAGAGGTCGGGGATGAGCAGCCTTGGGGCTGGGTGAACACGGTTCTCCTGAAAAAGCCGTGACCGCGCAAATTACCTTCTCGGGGGCCTCACCGTCGTAAGCTTGTGAGTTTGAGTATTGCGATACCGCGTCGGCAGCCTGTTACACCTGCCGCCTCATTCCCGCCCCCGACCTGAAGGCCGTCCAGGGTGCCAGTCCGGACGGTCGTCTCGCAGCACGAGCCGGCAGCTACGATTCCTGATGTGCGAGTCGTTACGTTCCAGGCATTCGAGCCTGAAGTGTCTTTGAAACGTTCGATCGAGGCAGAAGTCGCACGATATTCGACGGCCGCGCATCCCGTTCAGTGAGGGCCACCGCATCAAGCAGAAGTTCGATGGCGCGGCACAGCCGCTCGTCTTCGAGACTATCGTTATCAAGGGCGAGGAACGCCTCAACCAAGAAGGCTCGGCATTTACGGTAATCGCTCATGGCGAGCATGCTGATGCCAACAGATTAACGCTCGACAAAATGATTGAGAGCAATTCGATCCACTGGGACGGCTCACTTGCACCCCACCATCTCCGCCAGCTCGCATATTCGCATCTCGACGGCGCCATGGGGGCGTCGGAGGAGGTGGCTGCCGCTTGTGGCTGATGTGCAGGACGCAGGCGAAGCGGGAAGATCCGGCGGGGCGAGCGCAGCTATCGGCCTTTCTGTCGGCAGGTAGCAGCTGATCTGTCGAAGCGCCTTCCTCACTCCGCATTTCCTCAAGAGCCGATACCTCAACAATCGGATCGAACGGGATCATCGGCGCATCAAACGCCGCATCCGTTCCATTGCTCGGCTTGGTGGGGAGCGCCGAGGCGATCCTGTCCGGCATCGAGGTGGTCCACATGATGCGCAAAAGACCGGCGAGATTTGCCTACAAGCCGGGCCCGTCAATTGCCGAGCAATTCGAAACGCTCGCTGCCTGGTCTGGGCCCACGGGCGCCGCTCTTCCCGTCCAATTTCCGGAATTGCGACCGAGCCGGTGGAGGCCGCCCTCAAAGCGATGCGCGCTCATGACGCCATCGAGACCGCGCCGCCAGGCTGGTGCAGGGCGCTCGATGAGGTCACGGCCGCGACCGTCGCGCACATGATGACCGACGGTATTTCCGCGACGAAAAGCCTTAGCCTCTTCATCGCCGCCACGCGCGGCCCTGAGATCAACGCAGCCAAATGTTTCTTCCGACGGAGCCAGGCACGAAATAGCGTTGGCTAATCTTGTCCTTACTTGACGAAACTGCCTTTCGTGAGCACCATGGGGCATTGCGCCACCTCCCCTGAGACGCTTCGACGGCAGGAGCCCTCCAAGGCTTCCCGATAACCCAGCTCTCCCATGGGTTACGTTTCCGGCTGGGGAACCCCCGTAGAGGCTCCGCAACGGCCTCTACGGGGTTTTTTCACACTGGTGTGCAATTAATCTGGCGCAGGATGCCATCTCGGCAGTATCATAACGATCGGACCGATCTCGCGGCAGCGAAGCTGGCCGGCGACGCAGCCGAAGGCGAACTCGCCGCCTGTCATGCCTGCGAAGAGGATGTAGGCCCGCTCCATCATGGCGAGGAACGGTATCCCACACAGCCATCTCGACGATCCGCCACTTGCCCTTGATCATGCCGGGGCCGCCAGAAGCTTGGGCAGGCGGATCAGGTTGTAAACGGCCCGCGCCAGAGTGAACGCGGCATCGACCTTGGGGCGGCCGCGCACCTTCGCCTTGGCCAGTCCCGCCGAGCTTTTGATCCAGCGGCGTCGGGAAGGGCAGCGGCGATTCGAACGCGCGCAGGCGGCCCCTGCATTTAACGGAAGCTTGAGAAGCCGCTTCCGCTCAGTGCGTTCTGGTGCGGTATGGTATTCAGGGCGCCTCTTCAGCGTCTAATCCGTCAGAAAATCGCCTCTGTCCGCAGGCCTAATGCCATCGCTCCGGCATAGCGAGCCTGAGGACCGGCCTGTAGAGGGTGAAAGCGTGCGCCCTGTATGTCGCGAAAGCGGCRTTCGAGTCCTCTCACACGATAGAACGATGCACCGCCCGCTAGCTCCATGGCCAGGTCGACGGTTGCGATCGCATGCCGGGCGACAAGATTGCGCCCTATCATGACTTCATTCACCGTCTCGGCGGACGGGGCGTTGCGCGCGACCGTGTCAAGCGTCCAACGGTGCGCCAGCTGCGCGGCGCGCAATTCGGTGTCCATGCGGCCAGCGAGGGATAGGTCCGGTGCTGGCTTCTCTTTCGCGATCTCGACGGCGAGATCGCGGGCGCTTTCTGCAACTCCGAGATAGACGGCGTAGATCAGCGGGAAGGCAATCGTTGCGATCGTCTGGAAGACCGGATGCCACTCGCCGGCCTTGCGCGAGAAGGCGACGTTCGCGTCGGGAATGAAGAGGTTGTCGATCACGACGTCGTTCGAGGCAGTGCCGCGCATCCCAAGCGTGCGCCAAGTGTTCTCAATGCTTACAGCAGCGGAGTTCATCGGCGCGCCGAAATGAATGACAGAGCGACTGCCATCTTCCCCCTCGTGAATCGCGCCGGTCATTAGAATGTCGCCGGCCTMGGCGCCGGAGGTGAAGACCTTCCGGGCCGTGATCCGGTAGCCGTCGGCGACCTTCACAGCCTTCCCCGAGCCGCCGATCCAGTCCGAGCCGCCTGACGAGAGAAGGATAATTTTCTCATTCGCGACCCTCTTCAAGAGAGGCTCGACGGCGGCCACCTTCTAGTGACGCCAGCGCCAGGCAGGTATGGCGACCTGATGCGTGTTCATGGAAAAGGCGAGTGCGGTGGAACCGCACGCACGCGCGAGCACGCGCAGCATCTCGGCGAGCTCGGATATTTCGGCGCCGCGGCCGCCGAGTTCCTGCTTCCACCAGACCAGCCTCCTTCAGTAGGGTGTAGTTCTCGCCGACAAAACTGTCGTTCTGGTCGACTTCGGCCGCGCGTTCGGCGAGCTTCCGCGAAAGATGGTGCGCGGTTTCCACGATACCGTCGGCGCAAACCCCGGAGTTTTCGATAGCTGAGATGGCTTGAACTTTCGAAGCGACGTTCGTCGGCATGGCGTCCTCCGTTCCTGTGACGCTGAAGGATCGGAGTTGAAGCCGTGAGGGTCCAGTTCAGCAACTGTACTGGTGTCGCTTTTTGGATGAAGCTGCTTTGGTACCATTCGCCAGGAGAACAGCGGGGTTCGAAATGGACTAGCGCGGCGGCTATGGCCAATTCTGCCCGGTGTCGATGGCGTCGGAGATCCTGTGCAGTCGCTGGACGACATTGGTGGTGCGCGAACTCCTTTGCGGCAGCACCCGGTTCAATGACCTACGGCGCGGCGTGCCGAGAATGTCGCCGGCGCTGCTGTCCAAGCGCCTGAAGGAGTTGGAGCGAGCCCAGGTGATCACCGTGTTGCGCAATGCAAACGGCTCGGTTGAGTATCACTTGTCTGAAGCGGGCGAGGAACTGAGATCTTTGATCGTGGGCCTCGGCAACTGGGCACAGCGCTGGATGGAGTCGCGGCTCTCATTGAATAACCTCGACCCGTCGCTCCTGATGTGGGACATGCGACGGAGCCTCAACGCCAAGCTATTGCCTGAACGCCGCTACACGATACAGTTTCTGTACCCAGAGCTGCCAGGGGCGCAAAAGAGCTGGTGGTTGGTGGTGGACGGCGGAACGGTCGACCTCTGCAATTTCGATCCCGGTCATCAGTTAGATCTCCTCGTCACGAGTTCCTTGCGAACAATGACGGCGATCTGGATGGGACTGACGACGATCAAGAAGGAGTCGGACTGCGGACAGCTGGAGATCGACGGCAATCCGACGCTTGCCAGCTCGATGCAACAATGGCTCGGCCTTAGCGCCTTCGCCCACGAACCAAGGCGGGTACAGTGATCGCCAGGAGTGCCTCTCCGGATAGCACCAGTGGACCAACCCGCTCTCGCGTGAGGGCGTTGCAACCGAGGATTGTGGGGTCGTTTCCCCCTGATCTTTGGAGAGCCACATGCCCGGGCTTGCCGCCCGTCCGCAGCGCCAGCGGATGATGGACGGGATGACCATCCGCGGGTTCGGTGAGCACAGCGCGACGACGTTCGGCAGGTCTACGAGTTCGCCATGTTTCTCGGCGCTCTCCAACCGGGCCGGGCCAGAAGATCTGCGGCGCTACCAACTTCCCCTCGTGGGGTGCGAGAGTTATGCCCGGATGGACCCGGCCTGCATGGTGCTGCTTCTTTGGGGCATAGAATTCATTCCCGAAAATGTGGGCGGGCGAAGCGTACGGACGGCACGAGGGGCAAGCACTGACATGGCGCGCAAGCTGCAAATCCAGCCCTCCAAAACCAAGGCTGCACATATCGATGGTGCTCAGTTCCAGTTCGGGCTGAATGAGGTCGATTTGAGCCCGGAGCGGTTCGCGGGACTGTTCTGCGGCGGCCGGATCAAGCGTGTGCACGAGTGGCTGAATGATGAGTTGCCTGTGCCGCCGTGGGTGCCGGCGCTGCTCGCTGCGATGGTCTGGCCGGAAGCGCCGACTCGAGTGATTGCGACTGCCGAGCATCTCATCGCGGCCGGTTCGGCGGATGGAACGAGCGGGGAGCCAGGAGAGTGATTCTTCGACTGACCTTGGCAATGGCGTTGGTCGCCGCTCCAGCACTCGCCGAACCAAGGCGCTCCGCGGTGGAGCAATGCGCTGCATGTCATGGCGACGACGGCATCGCACGGGATAGCGAAGTCCCTCACTTGGCCGGGCAGAATGAACGCTACCTCTTCAATCAGATAATGGCGTTCCGGTCGGGAAAGCGTCAGCACAAGGAGATGCGCTATATGGCGCGTGCGATGACGACAGCCGAAATCGCTGCGCTCTCTGCCTATTATGCGGCGCTCCCGACACGATAGAAATGTCCTGTTATCGACGCATTGCGCCGAAGATCCTGCCTTGTCTGCCAGCGATTACGCCTTTCGCAAAGCTAGGGCGTTGGTTGGCCCAGCCGTTCCGCGCAAGTTTACTTGTCTGTGTCCGGATCGTGCGTGACCTCCGCGCCAACCCAACAACGCGCCGCGGGTGTCGCGGTAATGATGCTAAAACAATAAGACATCCGTCAGGGTATATGCGAACCGGCATTCCATTCGGCTGACCGTTTCGCGTTGCATCTGCCCAGTAGCACGCCGATCTGCTAACAGCGATTCTAGTGCAGAATTGCCCACCACCGGTCTACTTATCCGGTGGAATTGAACTCTTTGATCAGCTTTGCCTTGGGGGGTAGATGCGCAGCTTTCTGATATTAATTTGGTGCGTCCTTGCCACCTGGGGAATATCTGGCGCCCGTGCACAGGGGCAAGGAGAAAGCCCTCCACCACAGGCCAAGGAATTGTTGCGCCTGCTCGATGAGCCGAGCGTGCGACGCTGGATCCAGCAATCCGGCGAGGCCAGTCCAGCCGCACTGCCCACAGAAATAGCAACTCCCGAGCCGCCCCTATCCAGCCGACTTGCGACACGGCTCACCAGCGTACGCAACCATATCGGTTCCATCGCCGCCGCAGTCCCTCAGTTGCCGACGCAACTCGCGCGGGCCGCCGGCTTATTGAAAAATGAGCTGGCAACGACAAGCGCTGCCCGGCTTGCTCTGATGATTTCGACCTTTCTCACTCTCGGTGTCGGTTCCGAGCAATTGTATCGCCGCATGAGCGCCCGCTACCGCGCCTTGCTAGAGAGGAAACCCGTCCTTTCCGTTGAGGAACGATTCCGCACCGCGGGATTGCGCCTGGCCACCCTGGTTGCCGGAATCGCAATCTTCGCTGCAGGCAGCCTCGGCGCGTTCCTGCTGTTCGCATGGCCACCGATCCTGAAGCAGATCATGCTCGCCCTTCTCGTGGCCGTGCTCGTCACGCGGGCTACTCGGTCTTTGCTGGATTTCGCTTTGTTTCCACCGCGGAACACGCACGGCGCCTGGTCGGATCACCAGATAGTTCCAGTAAAGCCGAAGGACGCCATCTACTGGCGACGGCGCATTGGCTTGTTTGTCAGCTACTTCGCATTTGGGTGGTCGATTGTTGGCATTCTGATCGATCTGGGCTTTCCTCGAGATTTCCGTTTCGCGGCAGCTTATCTCCTCGGACTTGGCCTTCTGACAATTGGTCTGGAAGCCATTTGGAACGGACCGGAAGGCGATAGCAGCTCCACGGCTGGATCCGGCAGAATTGCGAAGAGCGTCGCCATGTCAGCTTATGCTGTGGTCTTGTGGCTTCTCTGGGTTTCCGGCCTTCTGGGCATGTTCTGGATTGCCGTTTTCGTGCTTCTGCTGCCCAAAGCCATCTCCATTGGAAGGAACGCAGTCAGTCACCTCCTGAGGCCGACCGAGACCGGTGGGCTGGTGCCGATCAGGCACAATATCCTTGAGGTGTGCCTTGAGCGCGGGGTGCGGCTGATCATTCTCAGCGCCGCTACGCTTTGGCTCGCTCATATTTGGCAGGTTGACCTGGTCGGTCTTACGAGCCAGGACAGCCTGCCGATGCGCCTGCTGCGCGGTGCGCTGGCAAGCGTCGTCATTCTTCTCCTGGCCGATTTTCTATGGCAAATCGTCAAGGTTTCCGTGGACGGCGCCCTCGCTGATCCAACGGAGAGCATCATTTCCGGTTCCGACGAGGCCATCCGTCGGGCGCGACTTCGCACGCTGCTGCCCATCTTCCGCAATATCCTGCTTGTGGTTATCGCGGTGATGGCGAGCTTGACGGCGCTTGCTGCGCTCGGGCTCGAAATCGGCCCCCTGATCGCTGGAGCCGGCGTCTTGGGCGTCGCCATTGGTTTTGGCGCTCAATCCCTGGTCAAAGACATTATCAGCGGCATGTTCTACCTACTCGACGATGCATTTCGCGTCGGCGAATACATCCAAAGCGGCAGCTTCAGGGGAACAGTGGAGTCATTCTCACTCCGTTCGGTCCGCTTGCGCCATCACCGTGGTCCAGTGTTCACCGTTCCGTTTGGACAACTCGGCGCGGTTCAGAACATGAGCCGAGACTGGGTCATCGACAAGTTCATGATCAATGTCACTTACGATAGCGATCTGGAAAAGGCGCGGAAAATCTCCAAAAAAATCKGTCAGGAGCTTGCCGAAGATCCCGACTTAGCGCCTGACATTATCGAGCCGATGAAGATGCAGGGGGTCGAGCAGTTCGGCGATTATGCCATCCAGCTTCGTTTCAAGATGACGACCCGGCCAGGCCAACAAGCGGTCGTGCGTCGCAAAGCGCTTCTGCGCCTCAAGACGGCGTTCGACCAGGCTGGTATCAAGTTCGCCCATCCGACGGTCCATGTTGAAGGTCGCGACGAAGAAGCAGCTGCTGCCGCCCAGCAGATTCTAACCGCTCAAAAGGTCGAAGCGGCAAAGGTCGAAGCGGCAAGTGCGGCTGGTAGATAGCGCTCGACTAATTTCGGCTGAGGCAAAAGGGTGTTGCGACGCGGGCAGCCGGGTGTGAAGCATGCGCCGTCAGGCATCGGGGGCCGGTCATTACGGCTGGCCGCATGTCGCTCAAGGTAGGGGAGGGGTGGTTGGTGCGAGCCTACGGATGAGGGGGGCGCGCTGGACGCTTAATGTCAATGCTGGTCTCGACGCACTCGCCGGCCTTTTTCCCGAGCGCCTGGCTCCGCTCCATCACCTCCCCGCGGCCGCCGGCGGCAGCCCGTTCCGTGGCGGGGCGGTCACGGACCTCCCTCGCGGTCCCGTCGCTTACGAAATCGGCTTCTTTACTCCCAGCCTCGGCCCAAGCAGGATTGCATCCGCCGGACGTTCGTTACGGCGTTCGCATCAGGGAGGTTTTGCGATGGGCGTGTTTTCGACCGCGGCCGGTGACCTGAACTTTGACAACCAGCCGGAGCGCGATCTGGCGGCACTTGAGGGCAGGCTCGTTGTGATCCGGCATCAGGGGATCGACGACATGGTGGCCGGCCGGCTTATCGGCACGCCTCAGCCCGGCTTTGCCCTGCACCTGCTGACCGAGAGTGGCGCAATCAGCGTCCCGGGCTGGAGGTCGGTGCACCAGGTCACCTCCACGGGTCACGCGAACCAATAAGCGGAGGCGATGCCGGCAAGCCTGCGCGGCGCATTAACCAGGGCGAACCCAGCCGGATGCTCAGGCCATACGAAACCAGCGCTCGAGGGTCGGAATAGCGATCCAACTCCCGATCGCTGATGTCTGCCAGCTTTTGCGCCACGATATCAGTTCTCGGCCGCACCGCGTCTTGCACGGGCAAGGGAAAAATTGGGGAACAGGGCTGAGGACAATAAAACGCCGCMGCCGATAGCAAAGCCGAAGGCGGCAATAAACATTAGGCCAGGCTTCGGCCCATCGGCCACAGCGAGGAATGTTACCAAGGCGCACCCTAACAACACGGAGCTTATCAAGAAGCAAGCCAGGCGCCATGCCTTCGACATAGGCTTCGGTGTATCCGGGTMGTTGTAAATGATCGGGCCGTCCAGGTCGTCGTCAATGATGAAGCGCGGGGCGGGGACTTTCATAGGCCGGGACCATGTGTGACAGGCGCTCGCGAATCCATATTAACCGCAGCCAAGTTCTTGGCATTAACCGCCAAGTTCTATTTCGAAGCACGTGAGGGGTCCATATCGCGCAGGGGCAGCACAAAGTACCCGCTTGGGGGACCGTCCCGCAGGGCCCGGCACGCAGCCACGCGAAAGTCGGCTTTAACAGGCTGTTGAAAAAGTCTGTAGCGGGGCGGCGTTTGGCGTGATTCACTCGGCTTGAGGAGTTGGCTGGGGGCATTTGATGCGCGGGTCGGATGAGCGCTCTGGATCGCTGTTTTCCTATGTGGATCTGGAGGCTCGGGTCGGAGTGGGCCATCCGTTGCGGCCGATCCGGGAAATCGCCAATGCAGCCTTGGCGGAGCTGACGGGGGATTTTAGCGCGCTCTATGCGCAGCGGCTGGGGCGGCCGTCGATTGCGCCGGAGAAGCTGTTGCGGGCGATGCTGCTTCAGGCGTTCTACGGGCTGCGTTCGGAGCGTCAGTTGATGGACCGGCTGGAGTTCGACCTGTTGTTCCGTTGGTTCGTTGGTCTTGGGGTGGATGACCCGACCTGGGACCATTCGAGCTTCTCGAAGAACCGGGACCGGCTGCTGGCCGGAGAGATCGCAGCCAAGTTCCTGTCGGCGGTACTGGCTCAGCCGAAGGTCAAGCGGCTGTTGTCGAGCGACCATTTCTCGGTGGATGGCACGCTGATCGAGGCCTGGGCCTCGACCAAGAGCTTCCGGCGCAAGGACGGCAGCGACGGCGATGATGGCTCCAGGACGGGGCGCAACGCCGAGCGCGACTTTCATGGCAAGAAGCGATCCAACGAGACTCACCAGAGCACCACCGACCCCGAGGCCAGGCTCTATCGCAAGAGCGACGGCCAACCGGCCAGGCTCTGTTACCTCGGCCACGCCTTGATGGAGAACCGCCACGGCCTTGCGGTCGGCGGCGGAGTGACCTTGGCTACCGGCACGGCGGAACGCGAAGCGGCACTCGCCCTGCTGGATGCGAGGCCAGGTCGCGCACGGCGGATCACACTCGGCGCCGACAAGGCCTATGACGTGAAGCAGTTCGTGGCCGATCTMAGAGCCCGATCGATCACCCCGCATATCGCCAGCAATGAACATGTCACCAAGACCGGCAAGCGGCGCCGGAGCGCCCTCGACCGGCGCGTCCAGCGCCACCCCGGCTATGAGATCAGCCAGCGCTGCCGCAAGCGGATCGAGGAGGTGTTCGGCTGGATCAAAAGCTCGGCGGGACTGGCCAAGGTGAAGGTGCGCGGCCGCCCCAAGGTCGATGCCGCGTTCACTCTGGCGCTGGCCGCCTACAACCTGATCCGTCTGCCCAAGCTTCTGGCGGCCCCGGCATGATCAAGGGCAAGTGGCGGATCGTCGAGATGGCTGTGTGGGATACCGACTTCCTCGACATGATGGAGCCGGCCTACATCCTTTTCGAGGGCAAGACAGGCGGCGAGTTCGCCTTCGGCTGCGTCACCGGCCAGTTGCACTGCCCCGAGACCGACAACGTCCTATGTCGGGAAGCAGCTTTGGGCTTTGGCCAACAGGTCTCATCGCGCCGGCAGATCGCCGACGTCAGCAGTAAGCTGATCCAGATGGTTTCCACCGTCAACGGGATCGCTCCCAGCCATAGCAAACACAGGATCCAGC
>NZ_JBFTKP010000076.1:0-13816 GCF_056396005.1 Allobosea sp. 05T439
TCTCAGGGCGAGGCCGCGTAGCCAGCCAGGCTGGACGGTGTCGGCCAATGTGGATCGCCACGCGACCGCGCGATCAGAGCGGCCGAACGATGATCTGCGCCAAAATCCAGTTGACTGAGACGGCCCCGTTACCGAAGTCCTGAGCCTAGCTGCGCAAAGATCCGCAGCCCTTGCATTGCGCACCGTACGCTTGGCGTGCCAGCCCAGCCCAGGATAATCGAAGGAGATGTTAGGCCGGTCGTGCTCAACACCGGCCCAAACCGAACGGCGCTCTGACGAGCGCGCTTTCGGCCCACCACACACAAACCCGGCCATCGCGCCGGGTTTTTCTTATGTACCAGGGCGGAACTCAATGACGACGCTTTTGACGTTTGGCCAGTACTGTTCGATTTCAACCAGTTTTTCTGCGAGCGCTTGGGTGCTGTGCTTCACCACCAAGCGGTGGATTTGAATCGTTACCGTCTCGGTCGCCTCGTCGTAGTCGGTGACATGGAAGCCAACGAGCGGATCGGTCTTTTCAGCGTCGGTCATGGCAAGCCTTTCGGCGGTAGAGCAGGGCGGTTCCCCACGCAGCTATCGCGTCGTCAAGCTAGTCTAGCAATGCCGCTACCACCCCCCACGAAACCMTCGCCCGGTCCGCCGGTTTCATGCCGGCGGTGTGGAGTCCTGGTTGTGTGCGCGCGTCGTATCCTGCGTGTTGGCCCTGCGGCCGAGATCGCTCGTGGGCCGGTCAGCAAGGCGCGTGCGCGCGCCCGCATAGCTGCCCGCTGGTGGTGTACGGTCGCGACGGGGGTGATGGATGGACCCCGGATGTGACGCGCAGCACGACCCTGCGCTGCGTTTACCGAGCGGTAGTGTGGCATCCMGTGTGATCGTGGTGGGCCGCTCTGCGCCCAGAAGTCGGCCGCGAGTGAAGGCGCTCTTGTCGCGCGGTGACGATGAGATTAGGATCGGACGGCGGGAGAAACGAACAAACGTTCGGCGTGAGACAGCAAATCCTAAGACCCGTGCAAGACTACATAAGCAGAGAGAATCCCAGATAGGGGTCATCAGATGCGCATTATCCTCGCCGCAGTGGCTGTTGCTTCTCTGACGTTCAATGTTGCCAATGCTGCCGAGGCCTGCGGCGGCTACGGTAGCAGCATAGTCGAGTGGATCGAGCAGTCGGCCGAAAAGTTCAGCGCCGAGGGCAAGCAATTCGATGGCAATTCCGATGGCTTCCCATTCCGGGCTTTGATGGATGCAGTGAAGGACGAGGTTGACCCGAAGCTTCGCGAGGCGTGGCGCGAAGTGCTGCGGCAGCAGCAGCAACGGGGTGATGGAGTCCCGTCAAGCCAACTAATGCCGAGACACCTCATCATGCCGAGTGGATACCCCGGCCCCCGTGGTCTCAACGACCATKGGTACGCCTGGCGAGGTCTCTTCGAGCCGGGGCACCCACTATTCGAAAAAACGCTTCCCTCCTGCTTCCCAAAGCTCGCGACGTTGATAACAAACCACAAATCTCGCATGACTTCCGAGCTGAAGGCGGAGGCTGAGCGGAAGGCGGAGGTTCAGCGGCAAGCGACAGAGGCGGAGCGTCTGCGTGCGGTGGCGGAAACACAGAGACAGGAAGCCGCGCGTCGTTCGGCAGCAGAGCGCGAAGTGGAGAATGCCTCGCCGCAAGGGCAGCTCCGTCGCGCCTACTCGCTGTACATCCTCCTGCGATGGTGCCACGCAACACGAGAGGGTTATCTCGTTCAGTACATCAACGATGTGGAGATGCAGCGCGTCGATGCTGCCATCAAGGCCATCGTGGGCAAATGGAGGAAGGTGGAGCCAGAAATGGACACCGACCTCCTCTGGCGGCAGGCAAATCAAATGACTGCGGGCCGATACGTAAGCACGAACGTATGCTCTTCTGGGTATCAGGAACTTGTGTCCATGAGTCCCATCCCCGCCATCCGCATCGAGAAGCCGAATTGAGTGGTGTGAACAAACGACGCTAACGGGAAAGGCACGTGCGAAAAGCCTGAAACGACTCCGAAAAGCCGTGTGTTGCAGTGCACACTTTGGTCCGGCGTGCTAGCGTATGATCGCGTCCGTGGCATGTGAGGTCCGCGCCGATGAGCACTCTTGTTTCAGCAGGCTTTTGCACTGCGGTTGGATTAGCTGCTTTGTTGGTCAGCGGGAGCCCGATTGCTGCGACGGCGATCGGAGGGACGACGTTCGCTGGTCTCTACATCGGAACTCTTGCAGTTAAGGACCATTAGCGGCTTGCCTTGATCTGCCGCTGGCGTTCGATTTCAGCCTTCTGGAGGGCGTCCGCCGCTTCTCCTTCCCCTTGATGCCCTCGCTCTCGCGATCGATGGTGCCGGTAGGCTTCGACGATGCTGGAAAAGCCGACAAGCTGGGACTTAGCGCTTTGCTGTGGAACTGCCGACAGTGCGTCCGCTGGAATCGCGGAACGTCGTCGTGCCTTGGCTGTCGGTGCTGGCGCGACCGGTTACGCGGCCTTCTGGGCCGTAATAGACCGTCGAGCCTTGACTGTCGGTCGCCGATCTCCCGACAACCCGCCCGGAGCTATCGCGGAAGGTCTGAGACTGCGACTGCTGCGCCGAGGCCTCGCTCGCCAGAACGGCGAGCACCAGCGCGGCGAGGATGGTCGTCTTGGTCATCGGACTACTCCTTGCGCGGCGCAAGCCGGTTCGGTCGGCTCAACGGTTGTTCTGGACCACGTTGATTCCGATCCGCGACTTCGCCAAGCCCTTGTCGATGGCGCGGAGCAACGGCACGCCGAGGCCAACGTCCTTCTCGCTGAACCAGACCTTGACACCGAGTGATTCGAGCAGATCGTGCAGTTCCTTGGCGGCCCCCTGTCTGTCGTCCCACGCATGGCAGAGAAAGACGTCCCGAAGGTCAAGGGACGCTTGCTTCTCGACGTTCTCGCGGATTGGCGTGAGCGCCCGCACTTCGGCTGGCGTGTATGTCACGGAAGAACCGGCTCGCGACCATCTCGCCTTGACGCGGTTGCCGGACCCGCCGCCGCTGCTCCGGCTTCCCCCGCCACTTCCCGACGAGGAGTAGGATGGGGCGAATACGAATAAGACGGCGGAGAATAGGAGTAGCTGCGAGAGCGGCCCCAGCCGCCGCGGCACGCGGGGCAATTCGCTGCTGCGCTAGATGAGCGATGACCGTTTACGGTGCAGTGCATTGAGCCATATGCAATGTCCTCTTGAAGCGCAGCTTCAGCGCGCTGCCGGCGCGAATCGGCCCAAGAGCGCGATTACCCGACGTCATGCAAGCAGCGGGCGTGGTCAAGTGGCGGGCTGGCGCGGTTGGAGTGGAGCGCGGCGAAATCCCTGCGGCGGGTATTGCGCTAACCCTCAAGTCGGCGTGCTCTAGGCGGATGACAAACCACTTCATCGCCGTCATCGAAAAGGAAGCTGGCACTCTGTACGGGGGCTGGTTTCCAGATTGCCCTGACGCAGCGTCGGCCGGCAAAACAATGGAGGAGTGCGCACACTCTGCGCTCGCCAGCCTGCGTGTTTGGGTTGCTGGCGCAGATGCCGATGGCGAACAGGTACCGGTACCGAGACCGCTCGAGGAAGTCCGCGCCGGTCCTGAAATCCAGGCGGCTCTGGCTCGTGGCGCCATCTTGGTCGCCGTGCCGGAGATCCGCTCTTAGTGCACCGTGGATTCTTCGTCCTCATCCGGCTCGATCAACTTCGCGAGTCCGAGTTCCTCGAGCGCTTCGTTGAACTCAGCCAAGGCCGCAGCGTCGGTGGCGAACATCTCCTCCCAGACCGTTGATCCTCCGTCTTCATCGACAAGTTCGAGCGTCCAGCCCTCGCTGTCCTCGAGACGATAGATCTCAATCTGCACAGTGATGCCGTCGCGTGTGACGGTCTGGCAAAGAGGCGACCGGAGAATGTCGGGGAAGTCGGTCATGTCGCCGAACGTAGCCAAGGGACAACGGTGATTCAATCAGCCACAGGGCGTCGCCGAGCTTTCAAGTCGTTCCGGACGCAGGCTTCAATCAACGTCGCCGTTCACCCTCCGACGCTTGGCGATGATTTCTTTCATGGGGCGCCCAGCGCGAATAGCGCGACCCAAGTCCGACAGCGCGAGTGCGTGGTCAGTTATAGTGGAGAGGTGATGCGACGGGTCGGCGTTTCGGACGACGAGATTCCAGTAGCAGAGGCCGCTGGCCTCTCGGAGAAAATGCCGCTTTTGAACAACCTTGTACTGGTAGTCGTCGGGGCCCCTGACATAGGCAAGGTGGTCGTTMTCCGCCGGCAGCACTCCGCCGAAATAATCGAGCGTCAGCACATCGTCTCCGACGATTGCACCGCCTGGCAACACGGTAGCTATGCGTACCTGCATCGGTTCGACGACGAGTGATTCGACTGCCTTGTCCATGGATCCTCCTAGCGTTTTTTCTTCCCCAGAAGCGCCGCGGCTCGCTTTGAAAGGGCGCTGTTCACCAAGTTCTGGTAGACCCTATCGGCATCACGTCGGGATATCGCCGTCTGAAGACCGGTCTCGTTCGGGTGGCAGCGCATGGCCTCCCACATTTGTTGGACATCGACCTCGTTGAAACTCAAATCCCTGCCGAAGCGGGCGCCAATTCCGTGTCTGTTTGCGGCACGGGCGACCGCTTGCTTCGAGACACGAAGATAGTCGGCCGCCTCCTGCAGGCTGTAGATTCGTCCAAGAGGGCCGGGTGGTTGGAGAGGGGGCGAGCCGCTCATGGTGTCGCCTTTCCGGCCGCAGCCCTAGCCCGTGCGGCTTTACGGGCTCTCCGTTCCAGGCTCTTTCGTTGCCACTCGTCGTACGAGTTTTCTATGGGCCGGTTCTTGTTCTCACGAAGCCATCGCTCGAGCGAGCCTTCGCCGGGCACCGCGGACGCCTTAGCCTCCCGCTGTTCGCGCTCCCATCTGTCCAAGGCGCTTCCTCGGGCGCGGTGGCTCGCAAGATCCCGCTATCGCGATCAATGGCCGCGTCGATGGCATGGCGATCGTACATGCGCGTGCCCCGAAAGGGGCTTGGCATGACGCCAGACGCAACCCAGTTGGTGAACGTGGCGGGGCAGACGCCGCAATACGCGGCGGCATCAGCCTTGGTCATGAGGCGAGGGGAGGGCGCGCCTTCGCTCATCGGGCTGGCTCGGGTGTGCGCTTTTTCGGGCCGCGGCGTCGGGGAATGTAGGGTCTGGTTGGATCGATAACGCTCGGGTCGATCGGCGGCCCCTTTGCTAGCTCAACGAGCCTTTCCTCCAACGATGGCCAATGCCACCGAACGATTTGGCCGCGGTTGATGGTGGCGCGTGGGACGTAGCCGGAGCGGACCCAGGTATCGAACGAGTCGACCGATATCTGCATGAATGCCGCAGCCGTATGCCGTGACGAAGACGGGGCGGTGATTGTTTTCGTCCTGCATGAGGTACCTCACGTGGAGGCGTAGTTATGGCAGCGCAGAGTGGCGGAGTCCATAGTTTGCGTCGTCGGTTCTTAATTGGCGAAATGCACCAATCATTTGTCAAATGCTTGTGCCGTGTTTGACGCGTCAGGCTATGTATTTGTCAGACGTCAATTATTATTGACGTCTGACGTCATACGTTTCCGTCTTATTTGTCATGTGTTAGCCGATCTCCGCTGGGCGGAAGCAAAGACTACGGTGAGGAAATCGGTTCGCCCACGATGACCTGGTAAATCACGGGCTTGATTGCATCCATTTTAGCCGTCCACCCATCGAGCTTTGTCATTGCCCGAACGAGCATCACTGCGGCTTCGAACGGAGGAATTTCTATTTCGATGGGATGTTGCAGATTGTCATGCTTAAGCCAGTCGCGAACCATGTTCGCGTTCGAATTCACTTCCTTGACGCCGAACTCTTCGGCCCGTGGATCGGACATCATTACTGTATGAAGGTCGCTGCCCTTTCGGCGTTCGAACATTCCCTCTGCGGCGCCGGCTAGGGTGATGCAGATGTCGAAGTCGCCGCGGGCATACGCGTCGATCGCAGCTTCGACATGCCTTATTGCGGCGCGATGCTTCGTCAGATGCTGCGTCTCGTCGGGTGGGGGATCGAACTGTACTCTGGCCTMATCGTCTGATGGTCCGCCGCTCATGGCTTGGCGTCCAATGCGACTCCCGGGCCTGTGGCTATGTCCCCTTTCTCGATGAGGGTGACGCCTGCCTGCTCGAGCGCGGCGCGGATGGCCAGGACGCCGAGTTCCCGGGAGAGCTGGAGGGCTGCATTGCCCTTGACGGAGTTGGCGACGAACCAGATCGCGAAGAGCATCTTCTTGAACGGTAATTTGCGCCAAACGAACGCCGTCCCGGATGTCACCGAGACCGCCCGCTCCGTTTCGCCCCCGGGGAGGCGAGTACAAGCCGACTTGCTTTCGCCTGTCGTGACGCCGCCTAGCTGCTTCAGTGTCAGAATTTGGAGCGCTTTACGTTCCCCGGCCGCGGAGCTCAGCCACGATTGGACGTACTGGAGTCCTCTGCTAAAGGATCGCTATGCTCGATCTACAAAGCCTTCCCGCTGACATCCGCGCAATCATTTTCGATTGCGACGGCACCCTCGTGAATACACTACCGGTTTATGCCGATGCCTGGACGCAAGGATTTCGCACCGCAGGCAGGGATATGGTGCGCGAATGGTATCTCGGCCGTGCCGGTCACTCGGAACATGCGCTCATGGACCTTTTCGAGGCCGATCAGGCCGTGACGCTTGACCGCGATGTCGTGATCAAGGTGATGCGCACGCATTTTTTGCAGAATGTCGCGTCAGTTGGTGAGGTGGAAGCGATTACCGCTGTCGCACGTCATAACCAAGGCCGCCTCCCCATGGCTGTTGCCTCAGGTGGATCGAGGCAGATCGTCACCGCCACGCTGGAGGCGACGGGCCTGACGCCCCTGTTCAACACTGTCGTGACGATCAACGATGTCGCGCGCCCCAAGCCCGAACCCGACTTGTTCCTGGAAGCAGCCCGGCGTCTCGGCGTTCCCCCGACGGACTGCCTCGTCTTCGAGGACTCTCCTGAAGGGATGGAAGCCGCTCGCCAGGCTGGCATGCGATGTATCGATGCCCGACCACACCGGGCTTAGATCACGCTGGGGGAATCGTTGCCCTTTTTCGGTCCGAGCACATAATTCCGCCTGCGAAGTGTCCAAGCTTCGCCACAAGCATAACAAGGGGGCACTATGGCGACCATTATTTGTCGCGCAGGCCTCGCAGGCCTGCTGGTCGCTGGTTGCTCGCCGCAAGCGGTGCCGACGGTCGAATCGATCACAAGGCCGACTATCGAAACTTTTTCCCGGTTGGGGAGCTGGCKACCTTGGCAATCTGCTCAGTCCGAGAAACAGTAGCTCGCGCCCGTAGCACACCTCGCTAATCCCGTACTGGAGCCAAGCAGGTCCGCATCGATCGAACGCGAGCATGAGAACGTGACGAGGCCAGCACCCAAGCCCACTTCAGTCGTTGCAACCACACCGAAACCTGTGGTTCGACCCGCGCCACGAAGTGCGCCTCCTGCGATGCGTGAAGAGCCGAGCAACTCCCTGCCAGCCATCGTCTCCTGCCGTACGCATAATGAACCTGGTCAACGCGTGCGTATGGAGTGCGACCCATTCGAATGACGGAGGCGCCCAAAGCCCGCAGCCTGTGGAAACCGCCGTATTTCGACGGCAGGCGCGAGGCCGCGCGGGCTGTGGAGAGGGGCGAACGTCAGCAGGCAGACAAAACGAACTGATTCCTCGCCAGCGCCTTAGGGCAGGAACGCTGCAGATAGCCGCCCGACGTCACTGGAGCCATCGGGCGCCTCCGGAAAGATCGGCTTCCGACGCTGTTCACGATCCGGTGGACTGTATGGACCCCGGGAGGGACGAGGAATGAGACTGAGAGCAATCGCCTTCGCAGGTGGTGTTTTGATGACAGCATTCGCAGGGCTCGTTTCGGCGTTGCCGCGCGGAGCGGAAATCAATGCTCCGTCTGACCTACTCCAAGTGCAGATGCGATGCGACGCAAACAGCTGCATCGATCGTCGTACCGGCGTCTATACTCAGTCTACCTGTGACCGCTACGGCTGCAGGCCAATTGGTGGGCCAGTCGGCCGCGTTGGTGGCCAAGGACGGGGCTACGGTGGTGGATATGACGATCCCCCCGGCGTCGTGGCTGGGACGATGACGACCGCGGTTATCGTGGCGGCGTTGGAGGCGGCTTTAGCTGCAATGCCAGCCGTTGCATCGAGGCGGGAATTGGCCGCGTCTGGGAGAGCACTTGCGATCGCCGCGGATGCCGACCGCTGCGGCCGGCTCTCGGCCAGCGCTGGTAGAAAAAACGGGCCTCAGGGGCAGTTTCAACTGCGAAGCGTCAGCACGGTGAGTTGCAACCACTCGACGACGGTTTGCACCGGCTACGCGGTCAGCGGCCGGGGCCGCGACTAGAATTGAGGAGTAGCTACCTGGTGGGCTTCACCCGGCCAGCGCCGAGTTGACGCGGTAGAGATAGGCGGTGAACCGAACTATGGGTTCTCTGATTCGGCGGACCATCCGCGGCAAGAGTCTGGCCATGTCCAGCGGGATCGCATAAGCGCAAGGTATGAGCTTTCCAACAGACTCCGGCATCCCCAGCGATCCCGTATCGAACCCATCAACCCTATCGCTGTGCCTTGCCCGTTCGGGAACCACCCTACTGGTCGCGCTGCCGTTGGCTATGTGGCTTGCCAACCGTTCGGCCCCCCTTTTCCTCGGGCTGGCAGCACTCTGTTTCGCAGCCTCGGCTGTGGCGGAGGAAGGTGGGTCCGTTCTCTTTCGGCGCCTGCGGGGGGGGCTGCGCTCGCCGGCGGGAACCGGGCTTAGCGCCTTTCTGCTCTGGTCGCTTTTATCGATCGCTTGGAGCCATCGCCCGGTTCAGAGCATCGCCGTCTGGGGAGAATTCGCCCTGCCCATAGCTTTCACGCTCGTAATTGCCGCATCCAGAAAGTTTCGGCCTACGCCGATGCTGTTGCGCGCTCTCGCGCTGGCAATCATCCTGACTTCCGCGCTCGTGATGATCGAACTCGCCTCTGGCTTGTCACAGCGTGCAGCCCTCGGCTCCGGCAAGATGATGGCCTTTATCTTCAACCGCCCGGTGATTGTCGCAGTCGTACTCGCGGTGCCAGTCGTCCACCACCTCTGGACAATGCCATCTGGTCGCGGATTCGACCGGTCTCTTGCGGTCCTGACTGCTTCCATCGTCGTCATCCTGGCGCTATTTTCTCAAAGCGCATCGGCCAAGCTTGGCGTTGTTGTGGCAGCGCTCTGCTGGGTATTGGCGGCGCTCATGCCACGTGCGGCTCTGGGAGCGATCGGGCTTGCATTTGTGCTAACGATGGCGATAGGGCCAGTTCTAGGTGTGACGGCCGAGCGCGGGCTACCAACGCTGATTCTGGACCGCTTGCCCAAAATGACGGGTCAGGCTCGCATCGATATCTGGAGAAGCTTTGGCGAGGTGGCATGGGCGCGACCGATCGCGGGGACTGGGTTCGGCACTTCTGCCAGCATGCACGAGCACCCGGTGGCAGCAGACGTCTCGCCGGAGCAAAGATTGCTTCTGGCGGTGGGTCATCCTCATGACATGCCGCTACAGGCCTGGGCGGAGACCGGGCTGATCGGCGCAACATTGCTGACCCTCACTGGCCTGCTCCTGCTCGTGCATTTGCGCCATCTTCCGGCACGAGAGTTGGCGCCGCGGCTCGCGTTGTTCGCTACCGTCTTTTCGATCGCCACCGTTGGTCATGGCGCATGGCAGGGTTGGTGGATCGCCGGACTCGGCGCCGCTATACTTTGGTTTGAGAACAGTGACGAGACGCGTTTGGAAAATAATCACGGTTGAGTTCGCCGTTGAATGTTTGAAGGCTCGGACGCGATCGCGCCGGCATCGGCAGAAATTTTCAAACGTGCCGCCGTCTACGGCTGAATAGTTGCCGCGCCTGTTTCGTTGGCACCGCAGCGGGGGGGAGCGGGCTGCCCGTACGTCATGCAGCGGCGCGGATCAGCGTCGGGATCGCGACGGCGATCGTATGGGTGTGCCGGGCCTGGAAGCCCAAGGCGTGGCGACATGGTCAGCCGCGGCGCTTGAGGTTCGGTCCGCATGGGTGGTATCTGCGGGTCCTGATCGACACCGATTGGGACATCTCGCTGGCCGAGATACAGGCGAAGCGGCGGGAGGAGCATGGCCTGAAGGCGACCATCGCCACGCTCTCGAAGTCTTTCGACCGGCCTTGCCTGACGTAGAGTGGAGTTCCACTCGGACGTCGGCATTCTACCGTATCAGCCACCACCCTCGGCAAGTACGCGAATGCGATGTCGCACCCCATTCTTCAATTCAGGATTTCACCTGGCACTGGTTCCGCCAGGCAAGTCCCGTCGAGATCAGTGACGACGAGGCGGCGCGTCACTGACGATGCGGGGCGCGATTGTAGTCACCCGCTCCCGGAATTACTGTGAGCGCTGTTCTCAGGCCACAGCCTTGAGCTGCGTCTCTGCGTAAGCCCAGGGCATCAGGTCGTCGATCTGGCTCTGGGGATGGCCGGCGACGATGCGGGCGAGGACGTCGGCGAGATAGTATTGCGGATCGACGCCGTTGAGCTTGGCCGTTTCCACGAGTGAGGCGATCACGGCCCAGTGCTCGGCGCCGCCGTCAGATCCGGCAAAGAGCGCGTTCTTGCGGTTCAAAGCGATGGGCTTGATCGCGCGCTCGACCACGTTGGAGTCGATCTCGACGCGGCCGTCGTCGAGGAAGCGCGAGAGACCGGCCCAGCGCGAGAGCGCGTAGCGGATGGCCTCGGCGAGCTTGCTCTTCTGGCTGACGAGGAGAAGCTTGTCGCGCAGCCACGGCTCCAGCGCTTCGACGATGGGGCGGCTCCTTGCCTGGCGGGCAATGCGCCGCTCCTCGGCGGAGCGTCCCCGGATGTCGTTTTCGATGCGGTAGAGTTCTGCGATGCGCGCGAGCGCTTCCGAAGCAATAGGCGCCGGACCGGCTTCGGCCAGTTCGTAGAACTTGCGCCGGGCGTGGCTCCAGCAAAAAGCCAGGCTCACGGCATTCCTCTCGGCCAGCACCTTGTAGCCGGCGTAGCCGTCGACCTGCAGCGTGCCCACGAAGCCCTGAAGATGCCGGATCGGCTGCTCGGCCTTGCGGTCGGGCGCGTAGAGATAAGCCACGCCGGGCGGATCGGCGCCGCCCCAAGGCCGTTCGTCGCGGGCATAGGCGAAGAGCTGGCCGGTCTTGGTCCGGCCGCGGCCCGGATCGAGCACCGGCGCCGTGGTCTCGTCTGCGAAGAGCTTGGTCGATGCCTTCAGTCGCTCGAACAGGCGCTCATGCACGGGCCGCAGGAGGAAGGCCGCCTTGCCGACCCAGTCAGCCAGGGTCGATCGGTCGAGGTTCACCCCCTGCCGGGCATAGATCTGAGCCTGGCGATAGAGCGGCAGGTGATCGGCGTATTTCGAGACGAGGACATGGGCAATGGTCGCCTCGGTGGGGATGCCGCCTTCGACGAGCCGGGCTGGCGCCGGCGCCTGTACCACCACCTCCTCGCAGGCCCGGCAGGCGTATTTCGGCCGACGCGTCACGATCACGCGGAACTGGGCGGGGACGATATCGAGACGTTCGGAGACATCCTCGCCCATCGCATGCAGCGCGCCCTGGCAGCACGGGCATGTTTTGTCCTGGACGTCGATGATCCGCTCGACACGCGGCAGGTGTGCGGGCAGCGATCCGCGGTTGGCGCGCCGCTTCCTGGCCCGCTCGGCCCGCTTTGCGGGATCAGCCGCTTCCTCGCCGGCGAGGCCCTCGGCCTCGATCTGCTCGGCCTCCTCGAGGCCCAGCAGCAACTGATCGACCAGCAGGCTCTCGGCCCGGCGCCCGAAGCGATGGCGCTGCAACTCCTTGATGATCTGGCGTAGCCGCTCGTTCTCGGCGCGCTCCTCCGCGAGCATCGCCCGAAGCGCGATCGGATCGCTGGTCAGTGGGTTGGCCGCGTTGCTCACGGAGCCGATTCAATCATGGATTACAGTGGCTTGCCACCGCCGAGCGATCAACTTGCCGCGACGGGGACGCGCGTCTCGCGCCGCTGATGCACCCGTCGCCAGTCGAGGCCTTCGAGCAGCGCCTGAAGCTGCGCCGCTGTAAGTCGCACGACGCCGTCGGCGATAGTGGGCCACTGGAACTTGCCGTCTTCCAGTCTCTTCGAGAACAGGCAGACACCCGTCCCATCGAAGTAGACGAGCTTGATCCGGTCAGCACGCCTCGCCCGGAACACATACACCGCGCCCGAGAACGGATCGGCGCCCATGCTCTCGCGCACCAGTGCGGCCAAGCCCTCCGCGCCCTTGCGGAAGTCGACCGGCTTCGTTGCGATCATGACACGGACCGCGCCAGTCGGGCCGATCACGAGCCGCCCTTTAGCGCGGATATCACCGCGGCAATCGTCTTCGGGCTCGCACTGGTTCCGACACGCACCACGACGCCGTCAATCTCGATCTCAATCCCGCCGCTCGACCGGGCTACGCCACGACGACGACGCGTCGCCGGCTGCCTCACGGTCTCGGGCGCCGGGCGTGCTGCATCGACCACCGCAGGCACGAACGTTGGCAATGATGCCGGCGGCAACGTCTCCGGTGCTCGCCGCAAAAGACGCTGCCAGCCGAACAACTGCTGCGGAGACAAGGCATAGCGGCGCGCAACCTCGCTCACCGTCGCGCTCGGCTCGTAGCTCTCCGCCACGATCCTTGCCTTGTCGTCGTCCGACCAATCCCGTCGGCGTCCGGTCCCGGTGAAGACCTCGAACCTCCGAACCGGCTCATCGTCGCTGGATTTAAGCGTAAGCTCTGAAATCGTCATGTGCCGAAGCCCTCAGGGGCTTCCAACATCGTCGCTCAGACCGTTGCCGGAAAGGTGGCGCCGGGACACCGCTTACGAATTACTGGCGGTCCGGCAGTGAATGGCCGAGTTCGCGGACGCGAGGCCTGGTGCAACGACACGCAACGTACGGGCGCGGTCAAGGGCCTTCGGGACAAAGCTGGTCAGCTGAAGGTATTTCAGTTGTAAAGCAAATTATGCGCACGGATCGTTCTTCGCCGATTCACGGCCAAAGAATACCCACCGGCTATCCGAGATTTGCGAGATGACGACGATCATAGCAACGCCGTCCTCGCATTCGAGATTGAACGTTTCCTCAAAGATTTGGGGCGGTGTTTTCATCCGTTGCCCATATAGGCGGCCAGCGCGCCCGAATTGTCCGGTTTCCACGTACTCATAGGTCACCTCCAAGCGCAGACCGCCCTTAGTCACCAACACGCCCTTCCCGGTGAACATCAGCTCCTCACACCGCGAAATGGGTTTGATAACACCCCGATGAAGACAGTGAGCAAATAGGCGCGCTATCGGGGGGAAACTCAACCCAATCAGCGTCGTGCAGGGATGCTTGGCGGGCTCGAGGGATCGGGGACGTCTAGCTGTCGTTTCCAAGAAGGTTGTTCAGTCTTGTCCATGGCGGCTTTCCACCGAGAGCTGAGTGAGGGCGGGAGAGGTTGTAGTTGTCGGCCCATGGCCCGATGGCGGCGTGGCGCTCTGCCGAGCTCTGATAGGGTCTTGCATAGGCCCATTCACGCAGGCTGGTCTGGATGAAGCGCTCGGCATTGCCGTTGGTTCGCGGGGTGTAGGGCCGGGTGCGGACATGGCGGGCGCCRGCCTTTGCGAGCGCGGCTGCGAAGAGCTTCGAGCGATAGGCCGAGCCGTTATCGGTCATCACCCGTTCGACGGTGACGCCGAGACGACCGAACCAGGC
>NZ_JBFTKP010000077.1:0-13041 GCF_056396005.1 Allobosea sp. 05T439
GGCATCGTCGAGGCATCGTCGATGCAGACATGGGCGAACTCCCAGCCCGCCCCGACGCTGCGGCCGGCGCTGCGATCCCCGGTGACGCGATGCCCCGGCTCCCTGAACCGGTTGAGCTTCTTGATGTCGAGATGGATCAGTTCGCCSGGGAGGGCGCGCTCGTAGCGGCGCGCCGGCTCGGCCGGGTCGAGGTCGCGCATCCGGCTCAGCCGCGCTCGTCGCAGGATCCGGCTCACCGTGGCCGGCGAGACCTGAGCCTGCTTGGCGATGGCCTTGCCGCTCAGCCGCTGGCGCCGCAGCGCGATGATCTGCTCGACCTGGCCTGCCGGCGTCGGGCGATGCAGCCGGCGCGGACGCGACGAGCGGTCCGCCAGCCCGGCCATGCCCTCGGCGGCGAAGCGGATGATCCATTTATGGACGGTCTTGAGGCTGACGCCGACGCAAACCGCGATCGCGCTAAGCGCACGCCCTTCTGCCGCCCACCGCACGATCCGCTCTCGACCCAGCTGCGTCAGACGGGCATTCTTATGGATGTTCATCCGGTCCTCCTTCGATGGAGACTGAAGCTTCGCAACCTCAGCTTCCTCGCTCGGGACCGGATGGACAACCTATTGAGAGCTCACAGCTTGGCAATCAGTCTTGGAGAGCGGCCCTAACGATAAAAGTCCGCCACCCTAGCTCTTGCCAACGTCAGCTATCGGGCAGGTGATGGCGAAATAGCTTCAATTTCCAGCGCGGGGCCGATCAGCGGCGCGGGCCGGTCGTAGTTCCGGTCGTGCGCCCGCTGGAATCGCGGAACGTCGTCGTCCCTTGGCTGTCCGTGCTGGCGCGCCCGGTCACCCGGCCTTGCGCATCGTAAAACGTCTGGCTGCCTTGGCTGTCGGTCACTGACCGGCCCGTGACGCGCCCGGAGCTGTCGCGGAACGTCTGCTGCGACTGCTGGGCCGAGGCGCTGCCGGCGAGAGCAGCGAGCGCCAGGGCGAGGATGGCTGCCTTGGACATGGTCGCCTCCGAGTTCAGGCGCTTTATCAACGCTGATAATCCGCCCCTCGGCGATATGATGCCGTGACATCTTCACCCGCAAGCCGGGACACGAAATGCTAGCTGGGACATGCTCGGCGAGGCGAATTCTCAACCGTTTGATAACGTGGCGCGGCGAATGAAGGGATACTCGCGGGCTACAACGTTGGCGATGCCGCCGCAGCATTGACAGCAGCCTCATTGCGACTATCCCGCCAAGCTCTTTCGATGCGTTCAACGTTATTCGATATTGAGTGAAGTTCACTATCAACTTGTTTAAGCATCCGAACGGTTTCACTTGTATTCTCAGCGATGCTTACCAGCGTAAGCGCTCCACCGGCCAGAAATGCTGACACCACGAATACTAGGCCCGCAATGATGATGCCCGCGAAAAAGGGACCTCGCGTCAGGGCGGCCGCCAAGACAAGGACTGTCGGTATGACGACGATGAGCAAACAGACCGTCCCGAACGTGGACACAATGAACTCTCGAATTCGCTGATTGACCATGCGTTCGCTCCGTCACCGTCTCTGTGAGATACGTCGCCTGCAAGTTGATCCCGACAAGGGCAGGCGCGTTGACGTGGATCAAGTCGGTCCCGGCAAGCATCCTTTGTCGCGGCACTGGCGACGGGGATAAGAAACCGACCTTGGCTTGCGTCGGCTACCCGCAGTCGTTGTGGCGCATCGCGTGACCGAGCCGCCGCCGATCATTCTCGATCTGATCGTTCAACGCAACGATGGCTGGTATCAAGTCGGCCTCACGACGAGGCTCCCGGTCCAAGCCAAGTTCTGCTCCGATGCCTGTCGGCAGCGCGCCCATTGCAGCCGATTAGCCGTGACAACGCCATGCCCAGCGAGGCAGGTAACGATACACGGCCCCAGCGACCCTGAGCGCAAGCAATCGCCGCCGAGCTGGCGCTGCACCCCGACGTGCTCATCCCAAGATCGCGTTTGCGTGTCGAGTGCCCGGCGATGATATCTGCCACTGAAGAAGGAATAACAAAGAGCTGAACGACTTTCTGGCTCCCCGTCTTCAAAACAATAACAATACGTATTCATAGAGGCATCGGAATAACGAAGCGACCACAGGACTATGGTTGCCTTATCCTGAAGATCTCTTCTGAACTGGCTCCAGCAAGACACTGAAATGGCGTCGCAGTTGTGTTTTGTCGTTCCACCCCGCGCCATGATCCAGTCGCCGATGGTCTTGACGCGCTGCTCCGAGGATTCGCCCCTGACATACTCCTTGGGTAACTGAAAGCCGTCGCCGATCAGGGATTCCTTGACCGGGGCCGGGGCCGGGAGGGGGACGATCTTGGGTGGTGCGGAAGAGTGCCTGTCGTTGACCGCGACGCCAATGGCGACGAAGCGCCCGACGGAACAGCCCGCGAAAAAGGGCTTCCAGCGATCCCCCATCAGAGCAGACTGTCGCTGCTGGACTTGGCCGCCGGTGTCGTGCGGCTGTCGTTGCGCTCGTCCCAGATCTCGGTCCACTCGCGGGTGGCGGTGTCCTTGATCTTGGTGAAGTAGCTCATGTTCTCGAACCCGTAGCAGTAGAGGGTGTCGGCCGAGGCCGTCTCGCGGCAATAGGTGCTGTAATTGCGGCTGCTGTTGGCCGGATAATTGAAGAGCGCGACCGCGAGCGAGCCGCCGCCGGTCAGGTTGACCACCCAGAACGAGCCGCAGACCTTGTCCTTGGCGTTACAGGTTCGCGAGTATCGGCCGCCGCGCTCCATGATCCATTGGGCGATCTCGCTGCGGCGGGTGTTGTGATCCTTGCCGACGACATACTCGCGTGGCAGGTTGCTGCCGTCGCCGATGATCCGGCCGCGCTCTGCGGCCATGGTAGGGAGGGCGAGGGTGGAAACGGCATAGGCCAAGAGTAGCAGGCGACGCATCTGGCGGGTCTTTCCAGTTTTGAGGGATGATCAGAGCAACTGGTCCGTGCCATTGGCGGGGATGGTGCCGTCGCTCTTCTTCTCGTCGCGCTCGTTCCAAATCGTCTCCCACTTGCCCGACGCCGAGTCCTTGACCTTGCTGAAATAGGTCGCGCTCTGGAGGTTATAGCAGGCGACGGTGTCCTTAGTCGGCGAGGTCCGGCAATAGGTCGTATAGTCCTGCGTGCCGTCGAAGTGCTCAAAGGAGCTGAGCCACAACACCCCGCCATTGGACAGCACCAGCTTGCTATGGAAGGCGCAGCGCTTCTTCTTGGCGTCGCACTCGCGATCAGTCGTAGATCCGCGCTCTTTCATCCAGGTGAGGATCTCGATAGCGCGCGCGGCAGGTCCCTTCCCGGCGACGAATTCGCGCGGGAGGTTGATGCCATCGCCGATGATCTTGCCGCGCGGCGTGTCGGCCGCGCTGGCCGGGTCGGTCAGGAGGATGCCGCAAGCGGCGAGGACGGCGGCGGAGCAGGCCGAGAGCAGGACGCGTCGCATTCTGTTGGTCTTTCAGCTTGAGTACTGGTGTGGTCTCCCGAGTATTTGGTGGCTTGGCCTCTATGGGGCTTGCTATCTCCAGCCAAATTTTTGCTCACTTCCACCAAAGGCAGCTTCAGCGGCGGCGGTCACTTGCGGGAATACGGGCGCTGACCAGTACAGGGCGTAGCCGGGAACGATGCCCACTATACAGCCAAGCTCGACTATTGTTACGTAACTATCGGCAATCGGCCTCCCTTGTTACATAACATTGTCCCGCAATCCGCCTTGCAGCCCCGGTCCCGTATTGTTACATAACGGATCTGTTCTGTTACGTAATGAAGGCGGGTCGAGATGGGTCTGAGCAATGCCGAGCGACAGGCGCGCTTTCGCGCCAAGAAGGCTGCCGAGCTGGAGGCTCTGCGCAAGGCTGCAGCAGCCGCGCCCGAGCCCGAGGACGAGCATGAGCCCGGCGACGAGGGAACGGCCCAGAGCAGGCCGCAGCGTCGCCGTGGCGGCACCCTGAGCAACGCCGAGCGTCAGGCTGCATGGCGCGCCCGGAGGGAGGCCGAACTCGCCAAGCTGCGCAAGGCCGCAGCCAAGACCGAACTCGCCAAGCCGGCCGCCGAATCCAAGCCAGAGCTGGCCAAGGAATCCGCGCCAGAGCTGGAGGAGGAATCAGACCCGGACGACCAGCCCGCGCATCTTGCGAGGAGCAAGCCGAAGCCGGCGAAGCGGCAGGCCGCTCGTCCCGCGCGTCAGCGGCGCGAGGGCGACCATTTCGGCATTGTGGCCGACGAGCTGCAGGAGATGGTGAGGTTCTGGAAGAAGCTGCCAAAGCCGAGCCGGCCGGTGGATCTGAACTGGCTGCGCAATCCTGACCCGCACAGCGTCGAAAAGATGAGGGCGGCGCTGGAGCTGCTACGCCCCAAGATGGCCAATGCCGAGGAGTGGCTAGAGGCTGCGAAACAGGAGATCACGCGGCGGAAGGGCAAGCGCTAATCGTTACGTAACGAAACAGGCAGGAAGCGGGTTAGATGGAGTTCTGAACTCCCTCTATTGCATCACCCGCGCCGCGCGCTCGATGGTGACCGTGGCAGCCCTGCAGCAGCCATCCGAGGCGATGGCGACCAGCCCGCAAGGGCGAGACGAGATGCATCCTCTGGGCGCGCTCTGGGCCTGCGCAGATGGCTTTGACGGCGGGGGCGCCGTCACCGTCGCAGACGTACATGACGACCGAGGCCGAGCCCCGCGCATCGAGCGCGAGGACGGGAAAAGGCGGCGAGAACTCGCAGCCGTTGACGAAATCGACGGCCAGCCTTGCGAAGCGCGCTTCGTAACGAGGGCTCATGGCCGGCGAGGATTGCACCGCAAGCTGGCCCGGAAAATTCTCGAAAGTTCAAACCACATTCCGCCGGGCCGACCAGCGATTCCGACCGCGCCTGTAGTGCATCAAATCCCCAACCTTTCGGAATTTGGTACACTACGGCCCATTATGTTTGTCCGCTGGCAGCTCTACCGATCACAGGCACTCTACCCGTGGCACCGCGAGGGGAACGACCGGCATGCGTACCTTTTCATGGCTGCTCGGATTTCAGGAGGTCAGCGCGTTCTCGCACGCATTCAAACAATGGACCGGGATGGCGCCAAGCCAGATGCGGATGGCCGGCGTCGCTCTTGGCATGTGACTAGGCCGCGCAGGAACAGCTCGTCGTTCCTTTTACCTCGCTTTGCCCAACAAGGCGGCTGGTACGAGGAGGGCGCGAAATGGAGCAAGGTGGCCTTGACGTTCCTTGCGCTGTTGCCGACCCGTGAGCGGCTAAGCGGGCGTTCAGCCACGCCAGATCTGGAGGGCCGCTTCGATGAATTTCTGGCGTGATTTCGAGCGGGGCCACATACCCTGTGTCTCAAGCCAGCCGAGCGTCGCGTCGAGGTAGCTGCTTAGCCAGACGCTAATGTCATGGAGCAAGACGTAGCTGAGGCGAAGGTTGATGAGGGCCACGAACGCGATCGCGCTGTAAGCCAGGAGATCCCGGCGCTCCGCCACCGATCCGCGACGGAAAACCATCACGACGCAATAGATGAGAGCAGCAAAAGCAGTCGCCATGATCCCAGGGATCAGGGCCATGATCCAGAGAAGGGCAAACCGGTTAGCTAGGACTGACTTCGCGCCGGACTGGATCCAGACACGCGCCTTGTCGAAGGTCGTCTGGATGGACGCGGTGGCGTTCTCGATGACGGGGACGCAGCCACATTCCCGGCAAACCATGGCATTCTGAACAAGAGCTGCACCGCACGAACGGCAACGCGCGGGCAGCGGAGGTAGTTCGGTCATCGCGTCGACCACTGCCGGGCCATCCGCGCGTGGTGCATGACATTGATGGTCTTGGCTGAGCTGTAGGCGTCGATCATCGCCCAGATCCAGATGATCCAGCCCAGCAACACGAACCAAAGCGCAATGCACAGCAGGATCATGGCAATGCCCTTGCCGACGTGGCCGAGGTAGAATTGCCCTACGCCTGGAATTAGGAAGCTGAGGAAGAGCGCCAATCCGGGGCTTTTGGGCCCGAACTCGCCGTAGAATTCGGGCCCCGGCATCGGGGCGGAACCGAAATGCTGCGTGATCTGAACGACCGAGCCGCCGCCCTCGTTCCGCACCGATGTGTCGACCGGGTTCGGAGGCAGAACGGCCGGCACGCCGGTACCGAGACTAATTGCGGGCGCACCCGACTTCCCGGGAAAGAGCGTCGCGAGCACCTGGTCCGCAGCGGCCTCGATCCAGCCAGCCTCGCCCACCGGGCAGACGTTGGTTTTGGAATTTACCCTGCCTTCGCGAACAAAATCGCGCAGGGCATAGCCCGAGTACGGGCCGTAGGGCTTGCCATCGATGTAGAGATGCCATTCGCGATCCAGCGGATGCGGCGGTGGCGGCACGGGAAGAGCGCTCCCCGTGCTTTCCCGTATGGGATCGATCTCGCTCATCCTTCAGACCTTCCAGTGAATGACGCGAGTGCTGCAGATCATGTCATGCAGCGCCTTCTTCTGATCCGTCCAGCCGACCATGAAGAACCCGATGTAGACCGTGATGCTTGAGATGACGTAAGCCAGCATCCGTCCAAAGGCGAGGCCGTACCCAACCTTCTGTCCATCAGTCCGGATGACCTGAATCCCAAGCATGCGTTTGCCAGGGGTCGCTTGCCATGTCCCGCCGGTGAAGACGATGTAATACGCGAGACTGCTGGACCAGCCTAGGATACCAGCCCAAACGCCGATCGCCTCTGGAGAGACCGCGCCACCGGACAGTGGCGACATCAGCAGGCCCGTTGCAAATGCCACCGCGATCATCCACGCCGTAACGCAGACCGAATCGATAAGGTGGGCGCCGGTTCGGATCCAAAAGCCAGCAAACCTGTGCCCGTCAACTGCGTAAGCAGGATAGCCCTGCGGAGCCTGACCCTGCGGGGCGAAATCCTGCTGGACGCGAACCTTCGGAACGCTGTTCGGCAACGGCGGAGGCGAGCGTTCTGCGAAAAGCGACGCAAAGAACGGGATTGAGCCGGCCTGCCTCCACTCCGAGCCGCCGGCAAGCGCGATGTTGGTCGTGCCGATAACCTTGCCCGAGCCAATCATGCCTTTGATGTCCTGACCCGTGTACGGGCCGAGAGCCTTGTCGCCACTATGGACATACCACGATTGGTCAAGCGGATGGGCTGGTGGGGTAACGTCAGCAGCGTTGGTCACGGATGGCTCCAGGCAAGGATTAACGTTGGATAGGACCTAGGCCGGGATACGGGAAAATCGCGCGCCTCGATTGCTAAGCTCCGCCAAATGCTTGTTCCTTCCAGCCTGGCCACTTGGCTTCGTTGCGCTGCGGTAGTGGAGCTCCACCGACGCCGCGCATGGGAGCTAACGTCGATAGGCCTGCTGCACGACAAGACCCGCCCGCCAGGGATAGCGCCGCTTGCGTCCGAACTCGTCAACAAGGTCGTGGCGCTGACGCTGGAACCGCCCGATCACGAGGCGATCCACTGGAGGGTTGTCACCGCGCGCGCGTAGTGAGCCCGATGCCGGATGGCACCTACCGCGCACCGCATCACAGAAACGTAGATCGCAACCTGATGAGCGTGATTGCGCGCAAGGGCCCCGAACTGGCACTGTTAATCGACAACGAGACCCCCGCTGGTGCCAGCCATTACCCAGCTGGCAGAGGGGATGAGCATCGGCACGCCGGTCACGGCACGGGTGACGTGGGCGAGGATCACGTCGATGGTGGTGTCGACGGCGGCATCCAAGGCGCGCCTGTTCCCGGCACGCGCAACGCCAGAACACGGCGAGCGGGACCCGCGGGGGACTGTCCGACTGCCCCGCTGCTGGCGAGCGTTGCAACGCGGGAGGCGGACGTGATCTGCGCCGTTGCAGCTGGTACAATTGCGAGCGATGGCGACACCGACGGGATCACCTGGCACGTTAGGCCGAGGCCTGTCCGCATCACAGCGCAGCGAATGCTCACGGGATGTGGGCCTGCTACTTCATGGCCCAATACCGAGACATCCCGCTCGGCCAGCGCCATTTAGCGAAGCCAGAGTGCTACCACCACTAACAGCAGTCCGGCGAAGATCAATCCTTACGAGCGATGCCGACCAACGCAACGGCGGCAAGTGCCGCCGTGCCGAAGAGTGCAAGCTTGAGTAATATAACGGCTCCATTTCGCCTCTTCCCCGCGCGGAACCGGATCTTTCCGTGTGCTCGTTTATTTAGTGCCTCACCGATCAAGGGAACTACGCGCGTGAGCATCGCGAAGTACGTGAGTAATAATCGGTATTTGATCTATGGCCCGCTCAGAAATTAACTTCACGGGATCATAGCTCGTCAGCTTTCCTCAACCGGTGCAACCGGTACGGGGGGTGAGCGCCTATTCCAGAAATTCCGCGATAATGATTGCGAACCCGCTTGCTATCAGATCAGACTGGGCCGCCGCTCCACCATTGGCACTTCTGGAAGCGAACAGCCTGCTCTTCCGGGCTGACGCCCGTAGTTGTCACCATAGTAGCGCTGTCTTTGGCCACATTCTGTCGAGTAGAATTACCATCGCCTGTGGGCCGTATGTAATAGCAATACTGTCCCGATGGGCTTTTCGCGTTACCGCTTGCGAATGTCCATCCGCTCGTAATCTCACCATCGCCGTGAGTAACCGTCTTAAAAATCGTGACCGTCGTGCGTATCGCCGGATCATCGTCGGATTTCTGTTTCGGCAGTACCGCGGGGGCTTGAGCAGGAACCGTTCCCTTGACCGTGACAGTTGATCCGTCCGCAAGCTTTACGGTTCCGCCCTCCTCGAGTTTCACGGCCCCCCCGTCTGCGAGCTTGACATCGCCTTCGGCCTTGACCGTGCCTTCGACCTTTAGGGTCGGCAAGCTCGCGAGTGCAGCCTTCAACATCTCTAGATCGACACGCTGGTTATTCGCCCACACCATTGCTGCTATGCCGATTGAGAGTGCGAGACCGCCAATGCCGATGCCGGCGCCGATGCCAATCGCCTTGTTTCTAAATGCTGCCGAGTTCGCTTCTCGAACAAGGCTATCAGCGACGTTCGCATCGATTGGCGATGTTGATGTAATCACATTCATTACGTCGTCCTCCGTTCAGTTGCGCCGCTGTGGCTCGCGGTCAGCGGCGTTTGAGTGGCGAGGCGTTGAAACCAGTTGCTAAGGGTCGGCGTGATCACGACCGCTGTCGGGCGGCCATCAACCCGTGGCTCATCAGTTGCTGGGTACCGAGTAAACGACCCATAGACGGCGAGGCTGGCCGCGATCGCCGTCGCGAAGGCGGCAAGCAGGACGAAGACCAGCAGGACTGCGTGGACTTCCCTATCGGTTACGTCATGCGGCGACTTCAAAAATATCATTGCGGCGTACGAGTGCATTTGGCTCGCGGCAATTGCTTCCCTGCGCCGGCTTTCGGCGGCCGTTACGATCTCAGCCGCCTGCGCAACCTCACTAGCGATGCCGCTGAGTTCAATCTCTCCCTGAGCGATTGCTTTGGCCTGCTTGTCACGCTCGTCCTGTGTCTTGATGTATTGCCCCTGCATCGTCGCTCCGGACCAGGGGGGGGTTGTGGTGACCGGCCGCTTTCCGATCACTCTCCCGCTTCGATCGCGGGTAGAAACCCAGGTTGTTACGGGCTTCGGCGGGGGGCCGAACTGCTTCAGCGTCTCGGGCAGTCCGGTAAGTTGGGCGTCAAGTCTGGCCAATTGGGTCTTGCGACCATCGTTAGCATTTTTGGGTCCTGCGAGCTTTGCCTCCAATGTCTCCTTCTGAGCTTTCGCTTTGTCGACCGCCATTGTGGTCGCGACGACTTCGCGAAGTCGGTTGGCAAACAATTGCTCGTACACGACGCTCATGCTTTTCGTTGTCACAAAAACAGAGAGCAGTGCCCCGATGAGCATAAGACCGCGAACGGCGCGACGACGGTGAACGGCACCCAGAAACACCAGCCCAGACCGGACGAGTTCGCAAGTCGCCATGGCAAAGGCCCCGGCCATTGCCGAGAACCAGAATGCCGATTTGCCGAACAATAACCGCTCGCCGGTATCGCCACGCTCGGCGATTGCCCAGTTCACGACCAAAATTGCGACGACAATGATTACCTCCGCGGCGAGTGCGCAGATGAGCGTTTTCCAATTGATCGTGACGCGCCGCCACTTCTTGGCGGGTTGCGGTTGCGCCACCGCATCATTAGCCGCCTGGGTGGGCGGTATGGTGAAGACCTTACGCGGATCGTCCTTCGGTCTAGGTATCATTGGTATCGCCCTTTGGATTGCCTGCTGAAGCCCGGCCTGCGCTACGCAACGGCTAGAGCGAGGCTTGGGTTGTAGGTTTCCGCAGCCGACATATTGAGTTGGCCATTGGTTTCGGGATCGGCCGGCTTTGTGCTAGCCAGACGCCGACAAGCGGAGCGGGGCTAGTGAGAAGTGACGCTCACGATCGGAGCAAAGCCGACGCGATAGGGGGATCCGTAGCGCTGTGCGGAGCCGGTTGGTCTTATTCATCAAAATCTGCCCGATCGGACGCTCTTGCCATAACGGCGACGCGCGGCGGGTTGGCCTCGACGTCCGGGATCGGGCGTCCCTGAAACGCACCAACTGTGTCCGCGAAGGTTCGCCCTTCCGGGAATGGCGTTTTTGCGCTCCACTGCGAATTATGGGCAGCAAGTTCGGCGGCTTCGCCCAATCTAGCCCCTCTACCGACGACCGTAGCCGCATCACACGCGTTGCAATTGCACGCCTTGTCAGTGCCGGCATTCCGGTTGCGCCTCCGGTAAGTGATGTTGTTTTGGTCTTGGAGATATTCGCTGACCACAATCGAGGATGCCGAGCGCGTAGGGCACTCAACCTTACAGAAGGCGATGAAATCCCACGTCAGTTGCAAAGTCTAGATCAGTTGCCAAGTCTAGAGTGAGCGAATATCAATTGATGCTTTCGATTTCGACGTCCGCATCGGTGCCGAGGGGGGCGGATACATAGATCAGACAGCCCTCAGAGAAAGATGTGAGGCTTGGATACTTGGCCAACATATCCTCGCATAAGGTCGGGCTCGTGATGCCCTGTAACTCGGCCCACTCGTATCCAGCCTTGTGACCGGAACAGTCGTCGGTGCATTCGTACCCACCGAATGTCCGGTCAGTGCCGGCAGCTGCCGGCACTGAAAGGCTGAGAAAGGACGACGCGAGGGCCACGATGGCTAAAGTGGCGTTTTTCACGCGGCTGCTCCTTAGCAATAACCGCCACGGCCACCCGAACGACAGCCCGACGCCCGGCCGCCGCAAGAAGAGCCGTCGCTTGCGGTGTCGTAAGAATTCGTACACCTAGCCTGAGCAGAAGAAATCGCGGCGATCTGCCCAAAAATCATTGCAGAGGCGAAGGTAAGTGCAGCGATAATTCGCATTTCTAGACGACCTTTCGATTTTTCTGAACTGTAGAAGCTTGGGCTGGAGAGTAAGCTTTCGGCTCCTAACTTGAGGACGGTCAGCCAGTTGCCGGCGTCCTCCACGCTAAAATAGGTTGCCGCGGCCTTCTTCACTTGTTATTTTCCGCCAAAGCATTGTGCGTCCCAGACATATGCGGGGAGTTCGACTTTGCKACGCGACCTGGTCTCCCTGCCGACGACCCGAGCGGGTATCTCGCGCCTGGTCGTCAGTCGCCTGGCCAGCGCCGGCGTGCGGGTTGGGCCACTCCTGCGGGATGTTGGCCTGACCGAGGAGATGCTCGCCGATCCCCATCAACGAGTGCCTGCCCGGCGTCAGGTCGCATTTTTGGACCGTGCCGCGACCGCGCTTGAGGATGACTGCCTTGGCTTCACCCTGGCGGAGGAATTCGACCCCCGTGCTCTCGGGCTGCTGTACTACGTGATGGCGTCGTCGCAAACGCTCGGCGAGGCACTGCAACGAATTGCCCGGTACAGTTCGATTACCAATGAAGCGCTGGTCTTCAGCAATGCACAGGGAAGCGAGTTCACCATCACTCTGACCTACGCCGGCCTTCCCCGCCATTCCGACAGGCATCAGGCCGAGTTCTGCATTTTTGGAGCAATCCGGATTTGCCGCATCCTGACGGGATCAAACCTCGTCCCGCAACGCGTCTCGATCGCTCACCACCGATCGGGCGATACCTCTGCGATGACACGGTTTGCTGGGACCAAGGTGGAGTTCGGCGCAGATGTCGATGCCTTCGTTCTGCACGCTGACATGCGCGAACGCCCTCTCGTGAACGCCGATCCTTACCTCAATGAGCTCTTGCTAGACTATTGCGAGGCGGCGTTGTCGTCCCGCACAAGCAATGCGAGCCAGCTGCGAGTCAGTGTCGAGAATGCGATCGCTCCGCTGCTGCCTCATGGCAAAGTTCGCGCGGAGCTAATAGCCCGTCACCTGGGCATGAGCGAACGGACGTTTGCGCGAAGGCTCGCCGATGAGGGCTTGAGCTTCTCGGAAATCCTCCAGCAGATGCGGCGCGACCTGGCTGTGCGCTATCTCAGCGACCGCGACCTCCATGTCTCGAAGATTGCTTGGCTATTGGGATTTCACGAGGTCAGCGCGTTCTCGCACGCATTCAAACAATGGACCGGGATGGCGCCAAGCCAGGTGCGGTTGGCCGGCATTCCGAGCTGATTGATCTCGTTTCGCCAGGACGGACGTTCGTTTCCAAATATTGCTGCCGCTCGAGATGCGAATGGGACGGACGTGCGGACACGACGAGTGGCATCGCCGAGTTATGCCTGCGCGAGGCGATCGCCTCATCAAGTTACTATGGTTGGTCGAAGGAGTTCGACGCCTTCCAGCCCGGATTGCCGAATTCGAGCTGGCCTGGCGGAGTGACTGGCGGCCTCGCGCACGCTCGGGCGGTCGAACCTGCTGCACGACATGGCGAGCCGTGAGGGCCGGGCGCAAATAGGCCGAGCTGCGGAGGGAATTCTAGATGTGTAGTCCCGAAATCTGATGGTGCATCATCGATCCTGAGTCGTCAGGAGGAGGATGCATTATGGGAAGCGTTCTTCATGGCAGCGCCCGCACGACGGCGCGTGTTCGAGCCGAGCTCCAAGGGTCGAAAG
>NZ_JBFTKP010000078.1:0-12815 GCF_056396005.1 Allobosea sp. 05T439
TGCTTGATTACCGAAGTAACCAGCGATGGCTCTTGTAAACGCAGCACACCGAAGTCTCGTTTGACTTGCCCGAAAGCAAGTCCGCAAGAACATCGCCGTCCACGTTTCTCTTTCTGTCTTCAGTTTTCAAACAGCGGTGCGTCTAACAAAGACAAGCAGGCCAACCGATCTCTCGGCTACAAGGCCCGAAGCTCTCATGAAGCGCAGTAGAGCGGCCCCGCCAGCGGCGGCGCCGTCTCGATGAGCAGTGTTTAAGCGAATCAGGTTTCGGGTGTCAACAGCCGATTCGCATTTTGTTGAAAACGTCGATTCGTCCGCGCGACGGCCCCGGTTCTGCGTGGCATGTCGGTCGCGCCCATCCGAGGCATGTCTCCGGCATCCCAGCCGTGGCGGTCGGCCCTTACCTGTATTAGATTGATCGCGGACCAACGAAGCGGGCTGCCGAGCGGCCCCGGGTTCGCACTGCCTGAGCCGCGGCGCTTCAGCCGCGGAGAACCACGAACCGAGCCTGCGTGCCTTTCTATTCGCCAGGAATATGTCCTGCGGAGGAGCGCCATGTTCAACAGACGGCAAATGCTCAAAGCGGCGGGGCGCGCCGTGCTGGGGCTGGGGGTGGCAGTGGGCGAGGGCGCAGGTCTTGCTGCCTTCGCGGCCGAAACTGTGTGGCTCCCCTTCGACAATGGTGAGCGGTCGCTCGTCGCTTATCCCGGCAAACGCCCGCTGATTGAATTGACGGCGCGGCCGCCCCAGCTCGAAACCCCGTT
The DNA here is from genome assembly GCF_056396005.1 of Allobosea sp. 05T439. Lineage (NCBI taxonomy): Bacteria > Pseudomonadati > Pseudomonadota > Alphaproteobacteria > Hyphomicrobiales > Alloboseaceae > Allobosea > Allobosea sp. 05T439. The sequence continues at coordinate 765 of NZ_JBFTKP010000078.1, forward strand.
CGGCGTCTTCAATGACGGGCTTCTGACCCCGAACGATGCGTTCTTCGTGCGCTATCACCTGGCGGATATCCCGACCGAGATCGATCCGGACGCCTTCCGCATCGCGATCACGGGCAAGGTCGACAAGCCGTTATCGCTCTCGCTTCAGGAACTGAAGACGGGGTTCGAGCCAGCCGAGATCATCGCCGTGAACCAGTGCTCCGGTAACAGCCGCGGCCTGTTCGATCCGCGCGTCGCCGGCGGCCAGCTCGCCAACGGTGCGATGGGCAATGCACGCTGGAGGGGCGTGCCGCTCAAGGCTGTGCTCGACAAGGCGGGTGTCCAGGCCGGGGCGGTGCAGGTGTCCTTCGACGGCCTCGACGGGCCGATGATCCCCGACACGCCGGATTTCATCAAGGCGCTCGACATCGACCATGCCCGCGACGGCGAGGTCATGCTGGCCTACGCCATGAACGGCGAGGATCTGCCCTGGCTCAATGGTTTCCCGGTGCGCCTGGTGGTGCCGGGCTATTTCGGAACCTATTGGGTCAAGCATCTCCGCGAGATCGCTGTGCTCGACAAGGCCTTCGATGGGTTCTGGATGACGTCGGCCTATCGCATCCCCGCCAATGCCTGTGCCTGCACCGAGCCCGGCAAGGCGCCGACCGCGACCGTGCCGATCAACCGCTTCAGCGTCCGCTCCTTCATCACCAGCGTGCAGAACGGGGCAACGGTGAGGGCCAATGCAGATGTCATGCTGCGCGGCATCGCCTTTGACGGCGGCTATGGCGTCACCGATGTCGCGATTTCACCGGATGGTGGGAAAGCCTGGCTTGCKGCGGCGCTTGGCGAAAATCTCGGAAAATATTCTTTCCGCGAATGGAAGGCAGCGGTCCGGCTGCCCAAGGGTGAGCATGTGCTGATGGTCAGGGCGACCAACCGGATCGGCCAATCGCAGCCGATCGAGCCCTTGTGGAATCCGGCGGGCTATATGCGCAATGTCGTCGAGACGACGCGCGTGACGGCCGCGTGATGGAGGTGGTCATGACCTTGCGCTTCATTGGGGCGTCGGCTTTCGGGCTCTGCCTTGCCGGTGTGGCGTTGGCCGGGGTGGCGCTGGCAATGCCGAAAACCTATCAACTGCCGGCTGAAACGGCGGTGCTCAAGCCGGGCCCCGGTCCCGGCTTCGAGGCGGCGAAGAACAACTGCATGTCGTGCCACTCGGTCGACTACGTCAACTTCCAGCCGCCGAAGAAGGGGCAGGCCTTCTGGGACGCCGAGGTGCAGAAGATGATCAAGGTCTACCGCGCCCCGATCGACGAGGCCGATGCCAAGGCGATCGCCGAATACCTGGCCAAAACCTATTGAGGAACGAAGGGCCGCGCCTCTCGGTTGCGACGGGCCTGACCGTGATCCCGGCTTCACGATGCACGATCAAGCCGCGCAAAGACCCCGTCGCCGCCGCGTCCTCCAGAAACCCGGCACTCTGCCGGCAAAGCCGTCAATCCGGCAGTCGGACCGTGGCGTTGACGCGCTCCACGTCGCTGCGGGAAAGCGCGATATCTGACAATGCACGGTCATCCATGCGGTAGAGCGCGCGTGCGCTGGCTTTGGCGTTGAGCCAGGTTTCAAGACGGAGCAGCAGGCGCGACAGGCCGTGAATCGACGGTGCGGCAGGGAGTGGCAGAAGGTTTTCTATGGCTGGCCTGGTCGACATGACGGCCTCCCTTGTCTCAGGTTTCGCCAGCAAATCTGCTCCTTGCCTGGGGTCCAAGCAAATGCGAACTTCTTGGCTTCAGCCCAAGGTTTCCTTCGCTTCCCCATGACGCGCCGCCACCTTCCGCCCTTGACMTCTCTGCGCGCTTTCGAAGCCGCGGCCCGGCACCTCAACTTCGAGAAGGCCGGGGACGAACTCGCCGTCACCGCCAGTGCGGTCGGCCAGCAGGTGAGATCGCTTGAGGCCTGGCTGCGCCGCCCTCTCTTTACGCGCCTGCCGAGCAAGGGCGTCGCCCTGACGGCGGTCGGGGAACGCTATGCCGCGACCGTTTCGCTGCTGCTCGATCAGCTCAACGAGGCCACGGCGCGCGCCTTACGGCCTGATGCGCCCGGTATTCTGACTGTCAGCACATTGCCGACCTTCGCCCTCACTTGGCTGATCCCCCGCCTCGGTTCGCTGAAGGAGCGTCACCCCGATCTTGAGGTGCGCGTTTCGATCTCGACGGGTTTGACCAATTTCGACGGCGAGGATGTGGACGTGGCGATCCGCTCCGGCCGCGGCCTCTATMCCGGCCTGCGCTCGGACCTGCTGATGGAGGAGAATTTCTTTCCGGTTTGCAGCACCACCCTGCTCGGTGATCCCGACCGGCCCCTGCAGGAGCCCGCTGATTTGCGCCATCACACGCTGCTGCATGAGATCCCGGATGGAATACTCGATTATGTCACCTGGCCGCGCTGGCTGTCCGCGGTTGGGCTGCCTGACATCGATGCGACGCGAGGGCCGAGCTTCTCGCACATGTTCCTCGCCTTGCAGGCGGCCGCTTCGGGCCAGGGCATAGCCCTCGCCACCAATGTCCTGATCGGGGACTATCTTGATGCGGGTCGCCTCGTCCGGCCCTTCCCGCATCAGGTCAGAGGGCCACATCAATATTATCTGGTCTGCCCCGAGATCTCCGCCGAAAGGCCGGCCATTGCGGCCTTTCGGGCCTGGATATGCGGCGAAGCTGCCGCCCATCGCGCGGTGGTGACACCATGACCTGCGATCCCGGAAGGGCGTAGGCTGCGCCGCGATCCAGGGCGGCCGGAATGAGCGGATCGTCTCGCCGGAACCTGGCAAGCACCCTCTCGTCGAGGGGGACTTCGAATGCGCGCAACCTCGCGGCAATGTTGCTGCGTCAGGAGAGGCTGGGTCAAAGCGAGCCTGTCCTAGCCATGCGCATTCTCCTGGTGGAAGACGAGCCGGAAATGGCGGCGGCGCTCCGCGCAGCCCTGGCCCAGCACGACATGGTCGTCGACCATGTCACCACGCTGGCGGAAGGGGAGGAGGCGATCGCGACTGCGGCGCACAGCGCAATTCTGCTCGACCGGCAATTGCCGGACGGCGACGGCCTGACGCTGATCCCGAGGCTTCGTGCCCGCAAGCAGATCGCGCCGGTGATCGTGCTGACCGCGCGGGGCGACCTCGGGGACCGGGTCAAGGGCCTGGACATCGGAGCCGATGACTATCTCGCCAAGCCGTTTGCGATCGACGAGTTGCTGGCTCGGCTGCGAGCCGTGCTCCGCCGTGCGCCGGTGATGGCTCCCGATCGGATACGGGCAGGGCGCCTCGACTATGATTGGCATGATCGCTGCGCGACCATTGATGGGGTTGGGCTCGATTTGCCGCGCCGGGAGCTGCTGGTGCTCGAGGCTCTTCTGCGCCGACGTGGGCGCACGGTGCAGCGTGCCGCGCTGGAGGAGGCGGTCTACGGCTTCGATGACGAAATCCAATCGAATGCGCTCGACATGCATGTGTCGAACCTGCGTCGGAAGCTGACGAAGGCGGGGGCCGGCCTCGAGATTCACGGAATTCGCGGCGTCGGTTATCTCCTCAAACACGCGGCATGACCTGGCCCCGCGCGCATTCGCTGAAATGGCGCCTCGTCCGGCGCCTCCTCGCGTTGCAGGCCGCGACGCTCTCGCTGCTCGTCGTCCTGGTCATCGGTGCGCTCTACCTCGGCGGCCATCTGTTCAATTTCGAATCCGAGGATGTGACGGTCGATGTGCTGAAGAGCGCGGTCACGCGCGATCCTGCCGGCAGGCTTGTCCTGCAAACGACGCCGGCGCTGGCGAAGCTGCGGTCGGATGTTCCCGATCTCTGGTTCATCGTGCGCGACCGGCTTGGCCATACGCTGACCGAGGGAGCTCCGCCGCCCCATTTCGCACGCATCGGCGACGCGCTCGACGATGTCGGGGTTGCGAGGCTCGGCTGGAATCTTGGCGATCCCCCGCGCACGAATGCACTGATCCGCTGGGTCGATGGCGCCGCGGGGCAGATCCAGATTGCAACCGGACCGGGGGCAGAGGCGCCGCTGAGCTGGCTCGTTCAGGGGCTCCTGATCGTCTTCATGAGCTTCGTTCTTCCGGCCCTTGTGGTCATGGGGCTGGCGACGATCATTGCAACGCCTATCGTCGTGCGCAGGGCGCTTGCCGGCCTTGGAAAGGTAGCGGAGCAGGCCGAGCGGATCGATATCGAACGGCACGGCGAACGCCTGCCGACCGACGCCACCCCGAGCGAATTGACCCCGGTCGTCGCTGCGGTCAACCGCGCCCTGCAGCGGCTCGACGAAGGCCATGTGCGGCACAAGCGTTTTCTCGGTGATGCTGCACATGAGCTGCGGACGCCGATCGCGATTTTGCAGACGCGGCTCGATATCCTGCCGGATACGGCTCAGCGGGCGCGGCTTTACGAAGACGTAGCGCGGCTTGCCGTCATGGCGGAGCAGTTGCTCGACCTGCAACGGATCGATCACAGCACCAAGGATTTTGCCAGGATCGACGTCGTGACGATCGGCCGGCGTGTCGCCGCCGATCTCGCGCCGCTGGCGATCGCCTCAGGCTATCAGGTGGCCTTCGAGGCTGAGGCCGACCAGGTTGCAGCATGGGGCGACCAGTCCGCGCTTGAACGGGCGCTGGCCAACCTCGTGCAGAACGCAATCCAGCACGGCGGACGCCACGGCACGATCACGATCGCTGTCGGGCGCGAGCGGACGATCGAGGTCGCCGACGAGGGGCCTGGCGTGCCCGTCGATCAGCGCGACCGCATTTTCGAGCCGTTCTGCCGGCTGGCGCCGCGCGAGCGGGGAGCGGGATTGGGGCTGCACCTCGTCCAGGAGATCGTTCGGCGCCATTCCGGCCAGATCACCGCCCTCGACCCGGCCGCGTCCGGCGCGCGCTTCCGGATTACATTGCCGCCGCCCGCGGTTGATCCCTCCTGCCAGGGCATAATGCTGACATAACCCACGCGGGCGAGATGTCGCTGGCCAGCGAATGGTCACGCATCGTGCGGAGACGTTGTCGCGGCTGAGAAGGCCGGCATCGTTGAAAGCCTGTTTCCTGACTGTTGCTGCTCGCTGCGGGCGTGTCGCCAGAGCGCGGCGCCCCCTCTTGATGACGGCGATGCTTGCGCTCTGGACTGCAGCGTGTGCCGCGCCCGCCAACCTCCCCTCGAACGCGCCGCTGATGCATGACCCCGCTCCTGCAGTGCGGCTGTCCGCGGGAGTTCCGGCACGCACCGGCGTGATCCTCGCATTCTCAGGCGGAGGAGCGCGGTCCGCGGCCTTCGGATATGGCGTGCTGTCGGCATTGGCCGAACAGCCGTCTCCGGGCGATGAGACGCGCAGGCTCGCCGACGATATTGGCGTGGTCGCCGGTGTCTCCGGTGGGGCCATTCTTGCCGCCCATCTGGCCCTGCACGGGCCGCGAGCCTTGCCGGAGTTCCGCCGCGCCTTTCTCGACCAGGACGCAGAAGCGTCGCTGCGCATGGCCTATACGCCCGAGAACCTGCTGCGCGCCTATCATGGTGGCGTCAATGATCTCTCCGGTCTTGCGGCCTGGCTGGATGCCAGCCTGTATGGTGGCGCAACGATGGGCGATCTCGGTCAACGCGGACGACCAAGGCTCCTGCTGCACGCGACGGATCTCTACAATCGGGCGCCGTTCCCGTTCGATCGGGCGAGCTTCCGCTCGATCTGCAGCGACTATGACAGCTTCCCCCTGGCGCACGCGGTCGCGGCCTCGTCCGCGGTGCCGGTCGCTTTCGCTCCGGTCGTCCTGCAGAATTTCACCGGGGACTGTCCCGTTGCCCGAAATGCGCCGGCCGCGGTCCGGCTGCCTGCCGGGAGCTCCCAGTTCGACAGGCATGTTGCGGAGTCCCAGGCGCGATACGCCAGTGCGCCGGATCTCCGCTATCTCAAGCTGCTTGACGGCGGCCTCGTCGACAATCTTGCGGTGCGAAATCTCATCAGGTCGCTCAAGCAGCCTGCGCCGGAACCTCTGGGCATCGCTGCCGCGCGGCATCTGGAGCGCCTGATCATCATCGTGGCCGATGCCTCCACGCGTGTCGGTGGCGAGATGTCCAGCGCGGTCGAGGGCCCGACAGCGCCGTCGGCGATCGTTGCGGCTGCCGATGCGATGATCGATAGCGCCAGCCGGATGAGCCTTGACGCGCTGGAAGGGGAGGCTGCGCACTGGCGTGACCGGCTGGTTCGCTGGCGCTGCGGCAGGGCAGGAGCACAGGCCGGGTGCGGAAGGCTCGATGTCAGCGTGGTGCGGTTGTCCCTCGCGGATGTGAGCGGGCAAGCAGAGAAGGCGCGCATTCTCCAGCTGCACAACACGCTCAGCCTGAAATCCGGCGATGTCGATTTTCTCGCGGGCCTGGGGCGAAGCCTGCTGCTCGGCAACGAAGGCTATCGCAGCTTCATCAAACCGGCGTGGCGCGACAGCCCGCCCCACGGCTGAATGCCTTCGGCAACAGCTGAGCCCGGCAATCCCAACCCGCCGTGTTCTTCTCTGCCGGCTCGCGCGCTGCGTCGTGGTGGACCGGGGCCGCTATTGGCTGCGCTGCTGTCGCGCCGGGAGGGCCTTGATGGAGGGATGTCGGTTGGGTGCGAAGACGCCTACCCCCCTGATGCGCAGAGAGCTCTCCCCGCCGGCTATACCGAGCTGAGCAGAATGCTGGTTTCGCTGTTGAGGATGCCGTCGATGGTGCGGACTTCGCGCAGCACGCGATCGAAATCGCTGAGGCTGGAGGCGCGGATCTCTGCGATCAGGTCCCAGGTTCCATTGGTCGTGTGCAGCGAATGCAGTTCCGGAAGGCCGCGCATCTGCCGGATCACCGCGGTCGTCGAGCGGCCTGTGACCTCGATCATCATGATCGCCCGAATGGCCTTGTCGTCATAATCCTGCCGGGAGCGCACGGTGAAACCGAGCACCGCGCCCGACTCGATCAGCCGGTCGAGGCGGGTCTGCACCGTTGCGCGCGAGACGCCGAGAATGGTCGCGAGCTTCGAGATCGGGGCGCGCCCGTCCTCTCGTAGCGCTGCGATCAGGCGGTGATCGAGCTCGTCGAAGATATGCATGGCAATCTGTCTATTCGATGTGAGCAGTTTGATCAACAAATCGCATAAATCTGAACTTGTTCGCAATTCAGTGTGCAAATTGCATTGGCTAGAATGCCCTCCATTCCAGAAAAGCGCGCAGGAGGGCCGACCAATGGTTCAGTATGTAGGCGTCGAGAACATGGTTCGGCTGATCGCTGCCATCGGCATCGAGCCTTATCTGATTGGCCTTGCGGGCTATATCGAGGAGGATTTTCGGCGCTGGTCCCTGTTCGAGAAGGCGCCGCGCGTCGCCAGCCATTCTGCCGACGGCGTGATCGAGCTGATGCCGACCAGCGACGGCGAGCTCTACGGCTTCAAATATGTCAACGGCCACCCCAAGAACACACGCACCGGCCTGCAGACGGTGACGGCCTTCGGCGTCCTCTCCGATGTCGAGACCGGATATCCGCGCCTGCTCTCCGAAATGACGATCACCACCGCGTTGCGGACCGCCGCAACCTCGGCCGTTGCCGCGCGCTATCTCGCACGTGAGGATGCCGCGGTGATGGCGATCATCGGCCTCGGCTCGCAGTCGGAGTTCCAGGCGCTGGCCTTCAAGGCGCTGAACGGCATCCGGCGACTGCAGGTCTATGATATCGATCCGGCTGCGACCGCGAAATTCAGGGCCAATCTCGCGGGGCACGGGCTCGAGATCGAGGTGGCGAGCAGCGCCGAAGCGGCCGTGATTGGCGCCGATATCATCACCACCGTTACGGCCGACAAGCTCAAGGCGACGATACTCTCCGACAACATGGTCGGTGCCGGCGTGCACATCAACGCCGTCGGCGGCGATTGCCCGGGCAAGACCGAGCTGCAGCGCGACATCCTGTTGCGCGCCGATGTCTTCGTCGAATTCCCAGAGCAGACCCGCATCGAAGGCGAGATCCAGCAGATGGAGCCGGATTTCCCGGTCACGGAGCTCTGGCGCGTGATCATCGGCGAGACCAAGGGGCGCCGCACCGAGGACCAGATCACCATCTTCGATTCCGTCGGCTTCGCCACGGAGGATTTTTCGGCCCTGCGCTATCTGCGCGATCAGGTCGAGGGCACCGACTATTATGACGAGATCGACCTCCTCACCGAGCCGGAAGATCCGCGCAACCTGTTCGGCCTGCTGAACGCGCCGGTCGCTGCTCCTCGTGCCGTTCTCGGGGCGCGATGATGCAAAAGCTCTCCGTCCAGGCGGCGCGCAGCGTCGTGATGATCCGTCCGCATCACTTCAGCCCGAACCCGGCGACGGCCGCCGATAATCTCTTTCAGGGCACCGATGCTGCACGCAGCGCCGCCGCCATCGCCGCCGAAGCGCATCGTGAAGTGACGCGTGCTGCGGCGCGGCTGGAGGAAGCCGGCATCGCCGTGCATCTCTTCGAGGACGAGGGCAACGCGACGCCCGATTCCGTCTTCCCGAACAACTGGTTCTCGACCCATTCCGGCGGCCATGTCGCGCTCTATCCAATGTTCTCGCCGAGCCGGCGCAAGGAGCGGCGGCACGACGTCATCGAGATGCTGAAGCATCGCTATCGGGTCCAGGACGTGATCGACTATTCCGGCCTGGAGCAGGACGGGGTCTACCTCGAAGGCACCGGCGCGATGGTGCTCGATCATATCGAGCGTGTCGCCTATGCCGCGCGTTCGAACCGCACCAACGAGGTGGCGCTGGAGCGCTTCTGCACGCATTTCAATTTCGAGCCGGTGGTCTTCGATGCGGTCGATGCGGCGGGCCGGGCGATCTATCACACCAATGTCCTGATGTGCGTCGGCACGGATTTCTGCCTGATCGGGCTGGCCACCATTCGCGATGCGGCGCGCCGGAACGAGATTGCGGAGCGACTGGCCCAGGGGCGCATCATCATCGATCTCGACCACGGGCAGATCAACGCGTTCGCCGGCAATGCAATCGAGCTGCAGGGCAGCAACGGTCGCGTCGTGGCGCTGTCGTCACGCGCCTTGCAGGCTCTGCGCCCGGAGCAGCGTGCGACGTTGGAGGGTCTTGCGACCCTGCTGCCGCTCGACGTGCCGACCATCGAACTCGCCGGTGGCTCGGTGCGCTGCATGCTGGCGGGCGTCCATCTCGCAGCGCGCGGAGCGCTTCAAGCGGCCTGAGCCTGTTCAGCGCGTCTGTCTTCCGACGAGACCGCGCCATTCTCGATCGGATCGCTGCCAGGCGGCTGCCTGCTGTGGAGCCCCGGAGAGTCGCTTGAACCCGCTCAGACGCTACGTCAGCGGTAGATTAACCTGTCATATAAATTCCTGACTAAACTCACGGTTGTGGCTATTTCGGCGGCTGACGCAGCTGCTATGGATGTGCCGGACAAGTTTCCGTCGAATCTGACGCGATAGCGAGCTTCGCCATGCACCAGACAACCTCGCACCTTGCCACGCCGCGGGTCGACCGGGTGATGTTTTCCGGTGAGCGACCAGTGTTCCGGCGGCTGGTGACGCGCGGCGCATTGCTGGAGCTGGTCACGCTCGGCTTCTACCGGTTCTGGCTTGCAACCGATATCCGACGGCATTTGTGGTCGAATACCTCGGTCGGCGGCGACCCCGTGGAATATACCGGCCGAGCCAAGGAGTTGTTGATCGGCTTCCTGATCGCGATGGCCATTCTGGTGCCGGGCTATCTGGTCGGCTTCCTGGTGCCGCTCCTTCTGATCTCTTTTCTCGGTGGCCCCGAAGCCGGAGGAATCGACACGCTGGCCGGCATTCCGCTGTTCTTGTTCCTCTATCTGTTTTCACAATTCGCGCTCTACCGCGCGCGACGGTACCGGGTCACGCGCACGGTCTGGCGCGGATTGCGATTTGGGATGGGCGGATCGGGCTGGGGCTATAGCTGGCGCGCCGGATCATGGTCTCTGCTGGTCCTGTTGACCGCCGGACTGGCCTTGCCGTAGCGGCAGGCGGCACTCGAACGCTTCAAGATGCGCCATACCTCCTATGGTACATTGCAGGGCCGGTTCGAGGGAACCGGCAGCGACTTCTTCAAGCAGGCCTGGTTCCTCTGGCTTCTGGCCTTGCCGGCGGCGGTGCTCGTGATMCCGCTGCCGTTTCTCTATGGCGCGTACAAAGCGATCGAATGGCGCTGGTGGGTCTCGGGTATTCGTTTCGGTGACGTGGCGTTCCGCTCCGATCTCGAGCGGAGCGACTTGATCAGCAGCTATTGGAAAGTCGTCGGCTGGTCGCTCTTGCTGGTGCTCGTGCTGGGGCTGTGGTTGGTGGGCGTAACCGTCGGGGCAACCTACCTCGCAGGAGGGAGCGCGGAGCGCATTCAGGTGGCCATGCAGCATCCGCTGGTCTTGCTCGCTCTGGGGGTGGGCTATTTGGTGGCCGCGATCGCTTTCGGCGCGGTGGTCCGAATCTACCTCACCCGCGACATCTGGGCGAAGATCGCGGGACGGACGAGCGTGCTCAACCTGGCTGCAGCCGACGACGTCACCGGTCAGGGTGCCGCCGTTGGTGCACTGGGCGAAGGCTTTGCCGACAGCCTCGACATTGGCGGCCTATGACGGGGTGCGACCGGTCCCGCATCATGACTTCGAACGGGCAGTCCGAACATCCAGCTGTCTTCTTCGACGGCAGCTCCAACCGCAAGCGCCGGGTCGCGCTGCGGTTTACGCGCAAGCTTGAGATCGCCGAGGATGACCTCGTCATCGCGTCCTGGCCCTATGACGACATTCGCCGGGCGGACGGACAAGCAGCCCTGCGCTTGAGTGCCGTGTCGGCCCTGCCTCTCGCCCGGCTGGAGGTCGCCGACGAGGCGACGGCGCAGACACTGCTTGCCCGTTGCGGAGCGCTCGATCTCGCAAGCGGCGGCAGCCAGACCTGGCGCATCGTCGGATGGTCGCTGGCCGCCGCATGTTCGATCGTGCTGATCACGCTTTACGGCATTCCGCTCGTCGCCGACCGGCTTGCGCCGCTTGTCCCCATAGCGGCGGAGAAGCGCCTCGGCGATGCCGTGGACAAGCAGGTGCGTGCACTCATGGGTAGCCGTGTCTGCGCCCAGCCGGCGGGACAGCGCGCCTTCGCGAAGATGGTGGACGGGCTGAGGGAGGCAGGAGGCGTTTCCATTCCGATGGAGGCGCAGGTTCTGTCATCGGCCATTCCCAATGCCGTCGCACTGCCGGGCGGCAAGATCTATCTGTTCGAAGGGCTGCTGCAGAAGGCGCAGAATCCTGACGAGATTGCTGGCGTGATTGCGCATGAGCTGGGCCATGCCCATCGTCGCGACGGCCTTCGCCAATTGATTCAAACCGGGGGCACGTCCTTTCTGATTGGCTTGCTGTTCGGCGATATCACCGGCAGCGGCGCAGTGATCTTTGGCGCCCGCTCGATCCTCGACGCGTCGCATTCGCGTGATGCGGAAAGCGGCGCGGATGATTTTGCGGTTGCGGCGATGACCGGGCTCGGGCGATCGCCGGCTGCCCTGGGTGAGTTCCTCGTGCGGATCACCGGCAGCGACAGCCGCGGCACGATCCTGGACAGCCATCCGCTCAGCGCCGAGCGGCTGGACCGCATGAAGCGCCTCGACCGCCCGACGACCGGACCGGCGATCCTCACCGATGTGGAATGGCGGGCGTTGAAGGATATCTGCGTCGGGTCCAAGCCCTGAACAGCACGGCGGGCGGGCTGTTCTGCCATTCGCACTGTCGCGGGAACGCTCCAGGATCGCGCCGCGATCAGGCCCTTCGATGGTCTCTCTGTCTGTTCAGCGCGTCTCGATGCTGGCGAGATAGGCGCGCAATTCCCGCTCTGGCCCATGCCAGGAGGCACTGCCCTTGCCCTGGAGCTCCGGGGCTTCCTTCCAGCCGGGCTCGATACCGGTCATGTCGGGCAGGAGATGGGCGATGCCCTTGTGGCAGTCGATGCAGGTCTTCTCCTTCGGAATCAGGAAGCGGCTGTGGATCTCGGCTGCCCGGCGCGTCTGCTTGGTGAAGTCCAT
>NZ_JBFTKP010000079.1:0-11763 GCF_056396005.1 Allobosea sp. 05T439
AAAGCATCCGCCATCGCTGCGGCGGCGGCCTGACATTGGCCCCGGTTAACAAGGTCCACCATGTCCATACCATTGCCCGCGTCGCCGAAATGCTCGGTGAGGACGAGGACTGGCTGTGGGACGTGGCCAATGAAATGGACCAGGAGGACGGCGTGGTCTGGGTCTATGGGCCAGGCGATGACAGCGTCATGGCGTTCACAGACTTCGGCATCGAGATGCTCAAAGGCCTCGCCGAAATCTACAAAGCCAATCCTCACCTGCTCACAAGATCGGACGACCCGAAATAGCCGTACTGCGGCCTACGCCGCATGGTTACGTTTCTCCGCCAATTTGCGAGATTTCAACTGCGGCTCAAACCGTGGCCCCTCTGGACCTATGTGGGAACGGTTGAACTGAAGGCGGGTTCTGCTGGGATGTGACGTCGCGCAGCTAACGCTCGAAGACTCCTCACGCGCTTTCACCGAAGGAGCCGAGGCCGCCCGGCTCTACGGCGCCAACGGAGCTCCTGCCTCGCTTGAGGCGTGGCGCGTGATGCTTGCGGAGGTCGAGCCCACGCTGACGCACGCGGATGTCATTGAAGAATTCCTGGCTTTAATGATGCACGCGCCGCTCATCGCGAGGCCTTTGCGTCCGATACAACGCATCATGATCCGTGCCTCTTTCGAGCTTATTCCCCCGAAACTGCGCGAGACGTTGGAACTGGATCACCGTCGCCTCACACACCTCCAGCTTAGATTCATCAAACTGGTAGGGCGAATTGCCGATCGAACCCCCATTGTCGCTGCACCTCCAGTGCAGGCTTCAATTCGAATGGGCCGCGATCCCTACTTCCTATATCGTTAGGGCTGGATTGCCCTTTTTGGTTAGTCCTTGCTGTGAAGAGCCTTGGCTCCGATCTGGCGCACGCCATCACAAAAGGCGTGGGCTTTGAAGCAGGGGCCAAGTCGGCCATGGCGCATTCTCGCAAGCAACCGTGACGCCAAATCCAGCCGCTGGCGGCAACATGGACGCCACGTTTCCTATCGTCTTGTGCCCGGAATATCTGCTGCAGCATTCAGCTTCTGAGCCGTAATGACGACCTCAAGACGATTGCGGGCGTTCAGCTTCGCCATCAAATTGGTCATGTAGCCCTTGACGGTCTTATCGCTGAGCGACAACTCATGGGCGATCTCGCTGTTCTTCTTCCCGAGTAGGAGCAATTTTACGATCTGCTCCTCCCGAACGCTTAGTCTGTTGCTGATCGCCTTCTGTCGTTGCAGAGCCTTATCCTGCAAGGCACCAATTACCTTGGTTGCAAAGGCTGGTGTAACATACACATCGCCCTGCTGCGTCGCCCCTAGAGCCTGGAAGAGATCCTCTCCGGGGCTCCCCTTCAGGACATAGCCCCTGGCCCCAATATCCAAGGCTCTGATTGCATCATCCGCATTTATCGAGGCTGTGAACACAATGATCTTCGTCTCGGGAGCGAACTTCAACGCATCTGAGATTGCCTGAAAAACATCTCCCGCCATGTTGAGATCGACAATCATCTGATCGGGGTGGTGGCTTTTGGCGATCGACACGATGTCGTCCGCGACATTTCCTGTCGCGGCGAGGGTGAAACCGCCCCAACGCTTCAGCAGCGCACCAATACCCTCCATCAGCAGTGGATGATCGTCGACGATAGCAATCAAACGCTCCGGCATGGTTTTAGAACCCCGTACTACCTCCCCAGGCCGACCCGGATGTTTGCGTAGCCACCGCTTTTTGTAAATGCTTCGAAAATCGAAATATCTCTAAAGGCATCACTTAACGTCAGATCTAACTCTAGGACATTCGTGTAATTCGCGTTTCCGGAGCCTGAGCGAATGGCGTCCAAGGCTCTCGATGTGAAGCCCCGAGCCGTTGAGTTCGTGTTTTGCCTGCTGCGGTCGAGTGTACCGTGCGAGTTTCCGGGCAGAAGCCTCTAGCGTGTCTCGGCTCAGCAGCCCGCCATACTTCGGACTGATCCCAAGGCAAATATGAACCGATCGCTGTATTGAATTTATGACCTAGCGACACGAGATGTATCGTAATCGTTCTTCGTTTTCGTAGTCACTCAGAACGCGAGTGGAGAGCTCAGAAATTTAGCGTGAAGGATACCAGACATGGATCAGGACACTGGAACTCCGAATTTCGTCGAATTAACATCGGATATTGTTTCGGCTTTCGTAAGTCACAACTCGGTGCCCGCAACTGAACTGCCGGACTTGATCGCGAAGGTCCACCAATCGCTAGGGAAGCTGGTGTCGCCTGAGGTTGCCGCTCCCGTTGAAGAGAAGCGCGAGCCCGCCGTTTCAATAAAGAAATCAATCGCGCCAGATTATCTGATCTGCCTGAATGATGGACGGAGGTTCAAGAGTCTCAAGCGTCATCTGCGGACGGCTTACAATCTTACTCCCGACGACTATCGGAAGATGTGGGGCCTTTCCCCGGACTATCCGATGGTAGCCCCAGTCTATGCCGAGGCTCGGTCGCAACTTGCCAAGAAGATGGGCCTTGGTCAGCAAAGGCGGATGCGCTCGCGGGCTGCATGATGGCCCTTAGAAATTGGACGATTCGTCAAAAGAAAATCCGCCCACTGATGTGGGCGGCTTGATATCTCAGACCTTAAGATTAGCCGCAGATTCTTTGCCACTGCGGCGGTCCGCTTCAACGTCATACGTAATCTTCTGACCTTCTGCTAACCCTCGAAGACCAGCCCGCTCCAAGGCCGTTGCATGGACGAAGACATCTTTACCTCCGGCATCCGGCGTAATGAACCCATAACCCTTGGTTTCGTTATACCACTTGACCGTTCCAGTCGCCATATTGGTTTCCATAGCTTTAGTGACGCGTCCCACCAAAGCGTAGGGTAGAATCCGAATTATGCAAGGCGGCATTGTAAATGACGGTCATCTCCTCCTCCGAATTGCTTCATCTAGCCGTGAACCGCGATTGCTATCGAAAGAACACGTTCGATGACCGCTCAGCCACGAAATGAACATTGCATTTTGGGGAGAACATAGGTCAGGTACGCGGTTAAAGCAGGCTTTTATTTAAGGAAGAACCATGCGCGAAGAAAATGACAATGTAGTTGATCTAACGGTAATGGTTGTTTCGGCCTACGTCGCCCACAACAACGTTCCTCCCGCGGACCTTGTTGCGCTAATTTCGAGCACTCATTCCGCTCTCACGCAGCTCGGAGCCAAACCCGAAGCTCCGCCTGTACCTATCGCGCTTGTGCCGGCGGTTTCGATCAAGAAATCGGTCACGCCGGACGCCATCATCTGCCTCGAAGATGGCAAGGCATTTAAATCCCTCAGGCGCCATCTGGGCACGGCCTACAATCTCACGCCTGAACAGTATCGCGCAAAATGGGGGCTGCCCTCCGACTATCCGATGGTCGCACCCAACTATTCGGAAGCTCGGGCGAAGCTCGCAAAGGCTTCTGGCTTGGGGCGCAAGGCCAAGCCGGTTCCGGCGGCCGCTCCCGAGAAGCCCGTGCGTGCGAAGCGAGCTACGCGCAAGAAGGTCGCTGGCTAGGCCCTGAGACCAATCCTGTGCCAACATGGCAATCGTATCGAGCGCCAACCAGGTCGCAAGAGACCGCTACGGTTCAGGATTTCAACTGAGCCGTAGTAGGAGGCAAGCAGGCCAGCTTCGCCGCGGCATCTCCACGCCCTCCCACTCGTTAGACCACAATCGCCGCGGACTATGCCGCTGGGCGCCCTGCAGGCTCCACGATGTCTGTTAGGGCGTCTCCGGCGGCTTCCGGGCTGTCCTTGAGCGCGCCGTCAGCAAGCGAGACCACGCCGACGAGCCGCTTGTTGCGATCKACAACGGGAAGGCGTCGGATTTGGTTGTCCCMCATATTGTGGATGACGTGGTCCATCTCCTCATCCTCGAAGCAGTATTTGACATCGCGCGTCATCACGTCGCGAACCAGGGCAAACCCATCACGCCCCTCGGCAAGAGCCCGCACAACAATATCGCGGTCGGTGATCGTGCCGACCAATCGATCGACGTCGCCGACGGGTAGGAAGCCAATATCCTCTTCGGCCATACGGCGAGATACCGCCTGCAAGGTCTCGTCCGGGCGGGCGATATGAGCCCCTCGGGTCATCGCTTCGGATACCTTCATATCAATGACTCCTCTCTTCGACGTGAGGGTTCAACGCTCCGGTGCCGGTACCGTTCCAGTTGACTTCGTCACCTGCGCCGGCGCGATCGTGCCGGCGGAATCCATGCCGCCGCTATCCTCGGCAACCGCCCCTATTCCTATTTCGGCCCCCTCGGAGACCTCGTCCGAAGGCCAACGCTGACCAATGTCAATGACCCGCGCGATCCTGATCGCCTGACCTCGTCTGGGGAAACCATGCACCGCGGCTCCCGCAACGAACTCGGACGCACGTGATGGGCACGAAGTTGTCGTGATCGAGAGATGCGAACTCGCCGAACCGCTCGGCGCCGGCGCCAGCGCAGCAAGCGAAACGGCAACTTCCACGGGCCTTGCCGCTAGGCAGCATCGAGGCATGCCGCGCCATCCCTGAGCTTGGGGGAGTCCCTTTGCTGCATGTGACTTCCATCACAGTCACACTGCGGATCGTCGAATATCACGCCGGACAACGCTGTGGAGACAGATCGCTAAGGACCCAAGGTCAATCGGACATCACGCCATATCCGAACATCTTCACCGCGCTTTACCGCGACACCGGCCGACTGCGACGTCGCGTCAACCGAGGTACCAGCCATGCGCAAGACCGCGATCCTTCTCTATGGCCTCCTGTCATACGCGTTCTTCTTCCTGACCTTTGTTTATGCGATCGGTTTCGTCGGCGGGTTTCTTGTGCCGAAGGGTATCGACGACGGGCCGGCAACGCCGGTGGCGCAGGCCCTCMTGGTCAACTTCGCATTGCTGTCGCTCTTTGCGGTCCAGCATAGCGTCATGGCCCGTCCAGGGTTCAAACGCTGGTGGCTCGGCTGGATCGATCCGGCGCTGGAGCGGCCAACCTATGTGCTGCTCGCAACGGCGGCCCTTGCGCTCTTGTTGTGGCAATGGCGGCCCTTGCCGGAGAGCGTCTGGAGCGTGACCAATCCGACGCTGGCGGCGACTCTGATCGGGCTCTCCCAGTTCGGATGGCTGTTCGTCCTGCTCTCGACCTTCATGTTCAGTCATTTCGAGCTTTTTGGGCTGAAGCAGGTATTCGTGCGTTTCGCCGGCCGTAGAATGCCGGAAGCCGAATTCAGGACGCCGGGTCTGTACAAGCTTGTTCGGCATCCGATCTATCTCGGCTTCATTATCGCCTTCTGGGCTACTCCCGTCATGAGCCAGGGCCATTTGCTCTTCGCGGCAGGGACGACGGCCTACATACTGGTTGGCATCATGCTGGAAGAGCGCGACCTGATCGCGCTGTTCGGCGACGACTACAGACGCTACCGCGAGCGCGTCGCGATGCTCCTGCCGCTTTGGGGCCAAATCCGTTCGGCGCAACGCAATCCAGCATCGCCCCGCACAAATGACACGACGTGGTCGGCTCAGCCGCCCTCACGTTCGCCCTGATCATAGGCATCAATCCGGACGCCGGGGTTTTCCGCCGGCGCCAGAAAGGAAACTCGCGATTTCAGCGGGTTTCCTCCGATGCTCAGGGCTGTCAGGGGATCAGGGAGTGTATAACGAGGGGTAATCGGGGTCTTTCCGCTTGGCAGCGGGTTTGACTCGGGAGATCATTGCAACGCGGCTTATGTTGCTTTGGGTCTGGGGAAAAATGAGCGTCACCGCCATGCTTTACGCCCTCATTGGGCTCTCGGCTCTCCTTGTCGTGGCTGTCTTCGTGCACACGAAGGATGACAGCCGGCGTCAACGCCGGCACTACGATCTGCGGCACCGCGGCACCTACGGGGCGTTTAGCCGAAGGATCCGCATTTGAGATTGGCGATCAGTGCCAGTTGTCGATGTCACGCTCGTGGGCGTCCTCGTCAACGCTGAGCCAGCACTCGGTCATCGGGACCCCGAAGCTCTCATAGGTAAACTCGAAGCCGACATTGGCTCTACGGCGTCTGATCCGGGCCGAACCTGGGGAGGTCGCCGGGGGGCCTTGGAGATGTGTCTGCTTAACCGCTACCCCGGCTCCTGCCGTCGAAGCATTGCATGGCGAGGTCGTGGTCAAGCAAGGACAGGATCATGCCTTGCCCCTCCGAAAGGAGTGCCTGGCTGCGTTGATCTCCGGTCCGCCCGTGGCGGCAATGACGATGCGAAGGCTTTCCGTCGCGGAGAGGCTGGTGGGCGACCGCTGCGGCCCTCACCTCTCAAGCGCGCGCGCCATCCTGGCGTTGGCGGGTTTGGCTGTCACACTCCAAGGATGCCGATGGTGCCGGGATCCGGAACAGCCTCGGCTATCGCGATGGCATCGCTCTCGATCGAGGTCGCGAGGCGGCAGTAATCGTCTAAGCTAAACATCACGCAGCGTTGATCCTGGGACCACCGGGTGATCACCTCCCAGACGACGTCGTACTCCTCGCAGAGGCCGCGAAATTGCAGGACTTGCATTTGCCCGAAGCGATTGCGGAACGCGGGAAGTCTAAGCATGAGACGGGCAAGCCCGCGTTCTTGAGCCGACATGGAACGCCCTCGTGAACCCCCCAGAAGACATAGGCAAGGAACGCATCGGCTACGGCGCAAGGCAGGAACGACGTCGAGTATCACCATTTCGATGGCAAATACTGACACTGAATGCCAATTACCTCAAATGTACTTTGCAGTGCGATCCACAATTTGCGCGTTCGATGCGGCATCGTAGTTAAGCAGGATTTGCCGGGTTCGCAGAAAGCCCGTGTGCCGGGAGTTCGACGGTTCTCCCGACCAATCCAGTCGACTTAGAACTCTGGATATCGTCCCCTTGAGAAGGGCCTTAAAAGAGCGCCACGAGATGGAGCGGCCGAGGCGAGGTACGCGGCGCGTCCGCTTCCGACCGAGATTGGCTGCATCGGCCAGGGCCAGCATCGCAGTGACATTCCGCGGGGTGTCGCCTGTGCCGCCGTGTGGGAAGTAATCGGCCACGCCCGTAGGGGGTCAAACGGCATGCCGCTCACAGCTTGCAGAAGGCGGCACTGAAGGCGCTCCCAGCCTTCAGTTGGAGAGCTTACGCGCTCTGCTTGGAAGATCGGGAAACCAGCGCGCTCCTCGAGGAGACCAGTAAAGCAAGCCGTTGAATTCGGATTGGCCTGCTCCGCGATGGCCTCCCCAAGGATGGCAATGTGCTCGAGATCGGTACAGCAGAGCTCGTAGAGAATTTTCTCCTCCGGTGAACGCGCTGTTCGTGGTGCCCCGAAAGGCGAAAGCCTTGCCACGGCCGAGGCTCCGGCCGGCGTCAGCGAGATCCCATACCTGGCTGGGGTACTGGCATCCGTCGAGACCCTCCCAGTCGGACCTATGCGCTACTGCTGCTCCCGCCATCGAAGTGTGTCAGGGCGTAGTCGGGCACCCTGTCCAGAAGCGCTGGGAATGCTCGATCATGCTTCGCTCCGTCGGAAGAGGCGATGGGTGCGCGGATCGCCGGGCCACTCGACTTGCCGCCACGTCGCGGCTTGCCGGCTCAACGCCGTCAGCAGGGCTGCTGCTGATCCGGACGAACTGCGCCGTCGGCGCGCCCAGCGAACCAGCGGACGATGACCACCCCAAGCGCGAGGGCGGCGACGGCGCACGACCAGATGGCGAGGACCATGTGCATTACTCCTTTTTTTGGGGTTCCTCTGCCTACCATGCGTCCGCCATGTCCGGCTTGTTCGTTCAAGCCATGCACGTGCTCATCACCGCCATCCCTTGCGACGTCTCGGGCAACCGGAGCCGGTCCAATTCCCGACGTTGGCTGGGTTCGCCTTCGGGCCAATCGGGGCTTCGTTTACCTCAGCCCTCAGCCCCATTCTCTCAGAAATTATCCACTCTTGGCCCCAGAGTTGAGTTAGTGGCGGAGCGGCTTCGCGGTCCGGCCGGAGCCAGTGGCCTGCTGGTCGCGCTCTTATTTGAGCAGCATTGGGACGATGACAAGCGCGGCAACAGCAAGCACGGCCCCTATGCGCAGCCAGACAGCTCTGAGGTGTTTCCTCGCAAGCATAAGGCGCTCTCCACGCAACGATGGAACTCAAATGCCGATCCCGTAGCTGTCATGCACCATTGTGACGGGATCAGCCAATTCTTGATGTCATCATGAACCGCCCCTTCCGGAGCGCAAGCCGTATTGAGTCGCTAGGTGCGTGGCCGCTGTCACAACTTTGTCAKCGAGCGAAGTTGCCGGGGCTGGCAGGTGAGGACTGCGGTAAGCCGCGGTACGACGGGATCACTTACGTTGKACAGCACAGAAAACCGGACCGTCCCGATGGTGGTGGGTTTGCGCGACGGCAATGAGCCGTCGCGCAAACCATTTAGCCCTTTGTGACGATGGGCGTTGCAACCGGCGGGGGCGCTTTGCCCTTGCCCTTGCCAAACCCAACGCAGCCGCCAGCGGCAAGCAAAGCAAACGAAACGACAAGAATAGCCGACTTCTTCATCTGTTGACCCTCGAATATCGTTGCTACGTTTTTGATAGAAATTGCTCCGTAGCAACGTTTGGTTAAAACAGCGGGTGATCTTCCTACACGATGCCCGCTGCAACGACCTCCAGCGGTCCAGCCAATTTMCAGCAAGACCGCAGGAGTTCCATTCGCCGCGCGTCAKAACTTGTAGTTCACGCCAACGCGCAGGAGTCCGGCGCCGCCGCCGCCATTGCTGACCGCGGTATAGGTTCCGGCCGGCAGCACGCCGCCCGCGGGGTTTTCGAAGACCTGGGTCCGTCGGCCCTCGCCTGTATCGACGTAGAGGCCTTCGAGCTTGACCGTCCAGTTATTGGTGAAGGCGTATTCGACGCCGCCGCCGATGGTCCAGCCGGCATTGCTCGTCGTGTTGCCGGTCAGCGGGTTGGTGTTCAGGCCGCCATAGGCCAGACCGCCGGTGATGTAGACCAGGGTCCGGTCGAAGGCATAGCCGATGCGGGCGCGCACGGTGCCGAAATAGGCGCCGTCACCGCCGCCTCTGCCGGCCCACCATGTGTATTGTCCCCAGGCCACGCTACCGCCTGTATCGACATACTGGATATCGGTCTCAAGGCCGTAGACAATCGCGCCGGACTGCCAGTTATATCCGATCTGGCCGCCACCGACGAACCTGCCATCACCACCGCCGACACCGCTCAGGACGCTGGAAGAGCCAGCAGTCGGCCCGTTGACGGCGATCTCGCCCGAGTCAGCCCAGCCCACGCCGGCGTTGAGACCGACATAAAGACCAGCCCAGGTGAACAGGGGCGCGTAGACGATCGGGGGAGGCGGAGCTTGGCGGCTGGGAAGATCAGCGGAGAAGGCCGACGTTGCAAGACACGTCGCAAGAACGGCGGTGGATACAAGTCCTAATCGCATGGTGTCCTCCGAGGTCAGGGTAGGCCAGTCAATCTCTTCCATATCGAGTCACTACAGAGAACCCGAATAATCGGCGGAATTTCCCAATGAAGTGCCGAATGTTCCGGACTGCGATATTTTGATCACTTCGCTCTATGAGCCCCAAATCTCGACTGCCCGGAGCATCCCAATTTCCGCGGACGCCCGAATGCCAACGCGTCGGGGTTCTCGTGACCTCGATAGATCGGGCAGTTGTATTCGGGTCGTCGATTATTGGTCGAAGCGAAACAGTTGCGCCAAGGGTAGGAGAATAGACTTGCGCCAGACGCTACGCCGGGCCATAAACAGCCTGCTTTGATTGACTCGAGCAGATGAAATGTGACCTTACGTCAATCATGGTGATCGGGGGCGACAGGGGGCGGCAAAGACTGTTCATAGATCCCGAGGAGCTTTCCCATGAGCGAAGTCTTCAATCCGGACATGATCTCTCGCCGACATGCCCTTTCCTTCTTGTGGTCGGCAGCCGCTCTCGGTGTTGCTGCGGCTGCTACGATCCTGACAGTCTCGAATTCTCAGGCCCAGACCTCCGGCATGGAGCGGCGTGGGGACAGGCGTACGGGGCGCGGGGAGCGGCGTGACACGCGGCGCACCGGACGCACCGACCGGCGTGAGGAGCGGCGCCACTGACTGGGTGCTGCACCCAACTCAGAAACTTCGGTTTACGCCTGGCCCACGGCCAGGCGTTTTGTCCATCCCTGTTGGGGAAGTCACTCCAGTTCAGGCCATCGATGTTCTTGCTGAGTGCTCATGCGCGATAAATCACGCATGCGGTGCAGTCATCGAAGAATAGTGAGCCAGGCCAACGCCATCCCTCCCCAGAGCAAGAATGATATCGCGGCTCCCCAAATAATCCCTCGGCMAAAACTATCGTCATCGTCTCCATCGGGCCGAAACCATTTGTAATTCCGCTGGTTTGCTGGGGGCGATGCTGGAAGTTCGTGGGAAAATCCGCTCTTCCTTGAGATCGCCATGCCAATAACTCCTCAGTTGGCCGATAGCGCAGCGGATTGCATAATATTCAGTATTCACAATGCATGTAGTCAAGCCAAGAACAGGTATCGAAATGATGTAAGCACACGCATATTGGCTCGTCGACGGGGATTTGCACCGTCCCGTTCGGATCGACGGAGATTGGTTAACTAGTGACAGCACGACGATGCTGCTACGACAAGCCGAGACCGGACGCGTCGCCCTGTATGACGATACGTCATTTGATTTCAGATTCGGTCATCGCGTGCTTTTGCCCGATTGTACTTGCGCTATTCGTGAGAATGCCCGATTTTGTCGCTGCTCCCGGCAGGATCGGCATTCACCAGGTCCTCAACCATGGCAACGATCTGCTGGCGCTTCGCCGTGCTTTCGGCCTTCAAGAAGGCATTGACGAGACGAATTCCTTCGCTGGTCGAGAGCAATTCAGCGATATCGTTGGCACTAACTTCCCTTAAGCGTTCTTGAGGCGCGTTGCTTTCAGTCGCCGCCGCTTCAAAAAAGTAACCCGCCGGGACCTCAAGGATGTGCGCGATGAGCTGAAGACGGCTCGCGCTGAGCCGATTTGATCCGCTTTCGTATTTCTGGATCTGCTGAAACGTGATGCCCAACTGCTCCGCTAGTTGGGACTGGCTGAGGCCGATGAGCTGCCTTCGCGCTCGCAAGCGCGAACCTACGTCTCGATCGATCGAATTCGGTCTTCTCGCAAGCGTCATGACCCGAATCCAGTCGCCCCAAGCATCCTGTTGTTGTCTGAGCAGGTCGATCTGTCAGCCGACCAACGTCGCGCAAATAACTCCGATCGCGAAAGGGGGGCGATTAAGCCCCCGTACCGAATACACTGGCATCCGTTCGAAGCGATGGTCACACGTCCTCTCAGACATCGGCCCAATTGGAAGTGCCCGTCAACACGGCGGGTGACGACTGTTGCGGGCCCAGTCAGATACCGCACTAATTCGTGAGAGTGGAGTGAGGGGCGGAGCCGCCAATCATGTTCCCGTGAACGCTCCGCTTTCCCCAGGGGACTTGGCTCGTGACATTATAATTCGTGCGGAATTAGAACGAAATTCGAACAGTTATCTGAGACGGAATGTCAAAGGCGGGACGGAACGTCAAGCCAGAGCGTCATTGTCGCGGCGTGCCAATTCATCACGACCGGCTGCTTCATCGACAAGCACCCCGGGTCTCTCTCTTCTCGTAAAGCCATTCGTCAACCTGTCCCCAACGCCAGACGCCGGTGTTTTTGCTGCCGGCCTTTCCGAAGAGATGCTCTCGCAGCTCGCTACGTTTCAG
>NZ_JBFTKP010000080.1:0-11573 GCF_056396005.1 Allobosea sp. 05T439
ACCGGCGAGATCATGGAGAGCTGATCAGAAACGAAAGCGACGATAAGCCAAGGGCCCCGATCGGGGCCCTTGGCTTATCGTCTCACATCGCCAGCGCTGGCCTGGTTTTGCTCCGCCCAAGTGGCCTGGAATCCGGCCGCCGTTGACATTGCGATAGTATATGGATCAGCACGTCCACCATACAGCGGACCCGCACTTCGTCGGCCATGACCTCGCTCCTCGGATGGTGACGCGCGACCTGAAACCCCGGATTTGCGACACCCTTTTAACAGGGCTTGGTTGGGCATGGTCGCAAGAACGATGCGCGGCACTCCAAGGTCTCATGACCGAGAGCCAGCGAGTCCGAGTCACTCCATTACTGCCGCTACGATCAGGGCGAACGCCGTGATTACGAAGACCAGCCTTAGTGCGCGTCGCAGCGCGTTAATCGCATTTCTGTCCTTCATAGAGTGAAAGGTAGTTACGAACCTGCCCATCGCCAGCAGGCCCAGACATTGTGAGACGTCGTGCCACAGTTGCAGGACGGCCAACTGAACTGGATCGCCCGTTCAGAAGAATTAATCGAGGTGTAACGGGTTTAACGACTCAGTTGAAAACGATTATCTCTTGGTTGATCTGCCGGTTTCTTCCGTACTTCCGGTTGTTAGGGCTGGCTGTGGATGATCTCAACCGTGCCGCAATCGGTTTCCTTGACCTCCCGGCTATGACACTCCACGTACATCTCATGGATCGAGTCCTTCACTCTTCTCTTCGAGCGGGTGTGCCACATTACGGGGAACTGAACCCGACCCGGCTGCGTCGCGGCCCGGTCCGGGCGGAGGCTAGAGCTCCAGCGTACCGGGTTGCGCGGGTCTCATAGAGCGGCAAGCAATTCGGACAATTCCGTCATGACTGCCTGCAAAATGCTGGTGGCAACCATGATTTGCACATTGAAACGATCCGTCACCCTGCTTCCTGAAGGCGACTATGTGCGGCTGCAAGCGCTGGCGGAGTTGCTCGCCGAGCAAATGCATCCGCTCGCGTCGACCCTTGTCCGCAAGCTGAGCCGCGCCGAGTGGCGTGAGGCGGAAGCTATCCCGGAGCAAACGGTCTTGCTGGATGGGTTCGTCACCTATCGTATCGGGGACTCGAGGCAGCCCGAACGTCGGCTGTTGATCGATCCCGCAGACGGAATGTGGGCGCCCGCGGAGCTATCCGTGATCACGCCTCTCGGCATCACGTTGCTCGGTCTCTCGATGGGCGATCGAACCCCGATGATCGGGGCGGACGTTCGCGCGCCGCCATGGGTCGAAGTCGTGGCGGTCGACCCTGCGACGACGTCGGGGATCGTCCGAGGGCTGTTTCCCTCGAACCCGCCTGCGATGCGCTCGTCGTTGGCGGATCGCCCCCGATGGCCTAAGAACGCACGACGCCTCCCAGGCAAAGGAGAATGATGGAACTCTCCCCGCTACTGCTGATCCTCATTCTGCCTTTCGTAGGCAGTCTGGCCGTGGTCCTCTCTCCGGTGGCCTCCCCCGAACCGGTGACCTGGATCACCGGTCTCGCCTTGCTGGCCTGCCTGGCCGTGACCGTGTCCCTCTACCCATCCGTGAGCGGCGGAGGAGGATGGATGGCTTCGCCTGGATCTTTGCGGTCCTCGTCAGCGGTATCGGCCTCCTGGTCGTAGGGGTCTTCCTCATGGCGCGGCTGTGGCCGGTGCTCTCCGGTACGCCAGAATGGTTCATGATCCTGGGCATTGCGGGAATGACGCCATTCGTGCTCGGCGCGCACCACGGCACGGCTCTCCTCCTCGCCCCAAGCCGAGCCCACCCCGGGCGTCTTTTCATGGGCCTAGACTTGGATGGAGGGATAGCGGGCACTGAGGCGGCTTATCGCCCAAGTAACTGCTTTTCGTTGCGGCGCTTCGCCCCCTAGGCACGTGTTGCGCCTGCCCCCTTCCCCAATCGCGCCTTGCGCTGCACCGGTCCGCGTCCCTCCGGTCAGAAGCCTGCCAGGGCCGGGCGGTTGACGGCGCGATATCGGCGTCGCCCCCAAGCCGCCTTGCGGGGGCCTGCGCAGGCAGGGGTTGCGGCGTGTTGACGCGTGGATTATCGACAACGTGACAATGCCGGCAACCATGTGATTTGACAATTCGCGCGCCGCGACTAAGTATTCACGTATAATGGCGCGCTTCTCTTACTTCCGTCGCGGCCTGCATCGGGCAGGCAAGCTGATCGCGGGCAACTAACCCCGGTTTCGTCGCTTCGCGCGCCTCGGGTTCGCAGCAAGCCACCGGCGCCATAGCCCGGAACCGCGCCGTTCGAACGCGCGGGCATTCCATCAACACGCGAAGCCTGCATGGCTCGCAGTCGTCCAGAACAGGATAATCGAAATGACCAGCCAGACTTCCGGCGGGGCCAAGCCCCGTATCACGCTGACCGCCGTCGATCATGAGAAGCTCACTCAGCTCGCCAACGCCGCGACCAACACCTTCCCCGATGTCGCAGCCGAGCTTTCGGACGAAGTGGCGCGCGCCCGCGTTCTCGCAAAGGGCAAGCAGCTTGCCGACACGGTGCGCATGGGCAGCGAGGTCGTGTACCATGACGAGGTGACGGGCAAGAAAACGACCGTGACCCTCGTCTTCCCGCCTGATGCCGATATCGCGCAGGGCAAGATCTCCATCCTGACGCCGATCGGCACGGCGCTGATCGGACTTTCCATCAGCCAGTCGATCAACTGGACCACGCGCGGCGGCGACGTGAAGCGCCTGACGGTTCAAGCCGTCCGCGATCCGGTGGAGCGTGAGACGCAGCTGGCCTGAGCGCCGCGCCGCCTTGGAGAGCTGATTGCTGGAACTAGAGCGTCGGACGATTAATTGGACGCATATCCGGCGTGGCTGAAGAGGCTTCGGATTCTGCAGGGGTAACGGAGATCGCAGATGTCGCCGACGGCGCGCCAGAGCGCGTCGAATGTTCTTGCTGCGGCCTTTCGCTGATGGGCCTTGAGCTTGGCGAAGGCCATCTCGATCGGGTTGAGATCTGGGCTGTATGGCGGCAGGAAGAGGAGCCAGGCGCCCCTGTCGGCGAGGCACAGGGCCGCCCGCGCGCTTTTGTGGACGGCGAGATTGTCGAGGATGACGATGTCGCCCTTCGCCAGTGTGGGGGCGAGCTGGGTCTCGACATAGAGATCGAATGCGATCCGATCCATGGCCTTGTCGATGATCCATGGTGCGGTCAGGCGATGACAGCGCAGGCCTGCGATGAAGCTCTGGGTTCGCCAATACCCGAAAGGAGCAGACGCGCGCAGTCTCTCTCCGCACGGGCTGCGGCCGCGCAGCCTGACCATCTTGGTGTTGATCGAGGTCAAGACGAGCCGATCCCCCGCTCGCTCAGCCCTGCCGGAATGCGCGGGCAGGCCATAGCCGGCATCGGCCAGCGCGCAGCCAAACGCTCGCAGGCGGCGAGAACCCGGTCGGTCTCCTCGAGCCGATCTCCGGCTTGGTCCGATAGGTCCGGCGATCCTCGAGCATGTGGGATGCAGTGTCGACAAAGAGGATCTGAAAGCCCTCATTCTCCGGCCCGGCCTACAGGTCGAACCGGCCAACCGCTTCGGGCTGAAAAACTACTTGGAGGAGAGTGTATCTGGCCATTTGCCGGCTTCGTCTGGCCACTCGATACTCTCTCCTTCGGCGAGTCCGAGCAGCGCACTGCCCGTAGGGGCGAGGACTGAGGCGCGGCCGAGCTGCATGTCGGCGTCTGCGGGGGGAACCAAGGTGACCGCGGCGACATGCGCCCGACTGCCTCGGCCCTGGGTGCGATAGGTCACATGGGAATTGATCGTGGCGACGTGCCGCGAGATATCGGAAGGCGCAACCGCGCGCGCTTCCGTCAGTGCCTTCGAGAGCAGCACGATCGCCGGCGTCGCCGCAGCAGGGCCCGCGAGCGTGGAGAGATGGATCATCTGGCGCAGCCGATCGCGATCGAGCGTCGTTACAGTGATCGAAGGCGCTTCAGTCATCGCAGAAATCCCGAGCGGTCGAGAGATCGGTAGCCTATACCTCCAGCTCTGAATCAGTCAATATTTGTGCTATGAAGCAGTGCTACCGCTTTTGGCGCTAGATCAGGGAATAGCCTTTTTAATCTCTTTTTTCATCCGTATTCTATAAGCACGAATTCAAAAAATATAGGCTATTGATATTTCACACCATCCGTCGTATGAAAGCAATATTGCCTGACGTAGGCTTCTTTTTCTGATTGGAGAGGATGACATGTTTCATCGCACCCTCTTCCAATTTGGGATGGTCGCAGCTCTGCTGAGCGCCACCCAAAGGGAAGGTGTCTTTGCTGCGTGCGCCCTGGAAGTGCGCCTTGGGGCGATGCTCTCCGGGCTCCGGACGCCTCTCTCCCGCTTGTCGGCAATCGTTTTTACCCATCCGTTCCGAGTTGAGCGAAAAAGTCGCGGGAACAGCGCGAGAGCGCTGATCTCATGCGCGGGAACGATAGGTTCGCCCGCCGGATCATAATCGTCTCGGCTCATTGGGTCAGGCTTTTCCCCGCGGCTGCGGTTTCGCGTGCGCGTTCCGCCTCGTCTCCCACGCGGCCCCAGCTCGCATCCGCCGCCCAGCTGAATGCGTGAGCATTTGCGGGTCCCGGATGGCAACCACCTGCCCCTGAACGGTCCCCGCAGAGGCATGCGGCGGATAGGAAGGAACCATGCATCGATGATCCAGACACCGTATTATGTGATCGACAAGAACGCCCTGCTGCGCAACCTGGAGACGATCCAGCGAGTGCGCGAAGCTTCCGGCGCGAAGGTTCTGCTCGCGCTCAAATGCTTCGCCACGTGGTCGCTCTTCGATCTCATGCGCGATTACATGGACGGCACGACGTCTTCCTCGCTCTACGAGGTGAAGCTCGGCCGCAAAAAATTTGGCGGGGAGACGCATGCCTATAGCGTCGCCTTCAGCGATCACGAGATCGATGACATCGTGGCCCATGCCGACAAGATCATCTTCAACTCGATCGGCCAGCTAGAGCGCTTCGCCGATAGGACCGCGGGGCTGGAGCGTGGACTGCGGCTCAATCCGCAGATCAGTTCATCCGGTTTCGATCTCGCCGATCCCACCCGCCCGCATAGCCGACTGGGTGAGTGGGATGGAGACAAGGTTGCTGCGATCATCGGGCAAATTGACGGCTTCATGATCCATAACAATTGCGAGAATGCCGATTTCTCCCTGTTCGATCGAATGCTGACGCAGATCGAGGGCAGGTTCGGCCCCCTGATAGAGCAGTTGGCCTGGGTCAGCCTTGGCGGGGGCATCCATTTCTCTGGAGACGACTATCCGCTCGAAGCGTTCTGCGAGCGGTTGCTCGTCTTTTCGCAGCGCTACGGCGTGCAGGTCTATCTGGAGCCGGGCGAGGCCGCCGTGACGAAGAGCGCAACACTCGAGGTGACGGTCCTCGACACACTCAGCAATGGCAAGAACCTCGCCATCGTCGACAGCTCGATCGAGGCGCATATGCTCGACCTGCTGATCTACAGGCAAAGCGCCAAGATCACCCCGGACAGAGGTCCGCACAGCTACATGATCTGCGGGAAATCGTGCCTTGCGGGCGATATTTTCGGCGAGTTCCGCTTCGAGCGCGAGCTCAAGCCCGGAGACCGCATCTCGATCCAGGATGCGGCCGGCTACACCATGGTGAAGAAGAACTGGTTCAACGGCGTGCAGATGCCGTCGATCGCCGTGCGCGAGCGCGACGGCAGCCTGAAGCTCATCCGCGAATTCTCGTTCGAGGACTACCTGACGAGCCTGTCCTGAGGCTCGTCCCAACCAAGGAAAAGAAAGGGGCACCAGCCCAAATGAAAAAGAACGTTCTGATAATCGGTGCAGGTGGCGTGGCACATGTGGTCGCCCACAAATGCGCTCAGCACAACGATGTGCTCGGCGACATTCACATCGCTTCGCGAACCATCGGGAAATGCGAAGCGATCATTCGCTCCGTGCACGAGAAAGGAAGCCTGAAGACCGGAGGTCGGCTGGTCCCCCACGCGCTGGACGCGATGAATGTGGCGCGGACCGCCGAGCTGATCCGCAAGGCCGACTGTCAGATCGTCATCAATGTCGGCTCGGCCTTCGTCAACATGTCGGTGCTGACCGCCTGCCTCGCCACGGGTACGGCCTATATCGACACGGCGATCCATGAGGATCCGCTGAAGGTCTGCGAGATGCCGCCATGGTACGGCAACTACGAATGGAAGCGCCGTGAGGATTGTCGAGGCGCACGCGTGACCGCCATTCTCGGCGCGGGCTTCGATCCCGGCGTGGTCAACGCCTATGCGGCGTTGGCGCGCGACGAGTATTTMGACAAGATCGAATCGATCGATATAGTCGACGTGAACGCCGGCGACCACGGCCGCTATTTTGCGACCAACTTCGATCCCGAAATCAACTTCCGCGAGTTTACGGGGCAGGTCTGGTCCTGGCAGAAGCGGCAATGGACCTCGAACCGCATGTTCGAGACGCGTAAGGAGTGGGACCTGCCCGTGGTCGGCAAGAGGACGACCTACCTGACCGGACATGATGAGGTGCATTCGCTGTCGCGGAACCTCGACGTGCCTAACATCCGGTTCTGGATGGGCTTCGGCGAGCGCTACATTACCGTATTCAATGTGTTGAAGAACCTCGGTTTGCTGTCGGAGCAGCCGGTCCGAACGGCCGAGGGCCAAGAGGTCGTTCCACTAAAGCTGCTGAAGGCCGTCCTGGCGGATCCCTCCTCGCTGGCCCCGGACTATGTCGGTAAGACCTGCATCGGAGACGTGGTAAAGGGCATCAASGACGGCAAGGCGCGGGAAGTCTTCATCTACAATGTCGCCGATCACGCCGAAGCCTATGAAGAGGTCGGCAGCCAGGCGATCTCCTACACCGCTGGCGTGCCGGCAGCTGCCGCCGCGATCCTGATCGCCCGTGGCGATTGGGACGTCGGGACGATGGCGAATGTCGAAGAGCTGCCGCCACGCCCGTTCCTTGGCCTTCTCGATCGGATGGGGCTGTCCACCCGGATCAAGGATGTATTCGGCGACAGGCTGCTGAATTTTGACGTACCGAAGCGCGGTACAAGGGAAATGGCCCGGGTCGAGGCTGCTCCTGCCGATTGAACGCGCAGGCGTTCAGCGGCGGCGATCAACGGAACGGGGAAGCGGTCGATCTCGCGCTTTCCCGTTCCGGCCGGTCGTGCCACCGCCGAGATCGCGGCTCAGCTTCTGCCGATCGCGGCACGGCCTGAGGCAGTTCCGAGGGCGCCACCGGGCGCGTCCTCGATGCAACGGTTCAGCCTTGGAACCGGCGTGAAACACGACGGGCAATGGATGGCAGCCAACGGAATTCTCTGATGGCAGCGGTCGCAGGTGACGCTTCCGCACCGGACGGACACGGCTACAACTCCCCAAGCAGCGAACTCTGTTCGCGCGATGCCACAACGATTTCTGTTTGTGCGGGAGACCCGAAACGGGACGATACGCTGACCTTATTCAGGTCGTCGTATTCCTGTTCCGGGTAAAGCCATGCGTATTCTGGAACAACATCTCTMAATCTGCAGAATATGCAGGAATAAAATTCAGATAGATTGTGATCGCGGCATATTTAAGAGGGGTAGATAAAAATTTTCCCTGAATTTGACTTTCTGTCGGCAACGTCCGATGGTCTCCCTATGTCGAGGAGCAAACTCTCCGCCGGGGTTTTCTGTACCCCCTCTCAGCACGCACGCCCCTAGCCCTGGTTCGATGCGCTGGCCTTGGGCCATCGCGCGATCGGGCCAGGGAAAACCGTCGAGCCCGCATTCGGTCCCGCCACGGGGGATGCGCGGCATGTCGAATGATTTCTCCGTCAACACGCCATTCAGGGCACCGCGGCTTCGCCGCGCCCCAAGGCACAGCTGTGCGCCGGATGAACTGGATGGCTCCTGGTCCGAAGGATCTGTCAAAATGACCAAGCAGAAGCGCAACGGAAACCGAGAGGCAAAGAAGCCAAAAAAGCCGAAACCTCTGAAGCAAGCCGCGACATCTATTGCCGACCTCGCAAAACAGTCGGTTGGCAAGAAGTAGGCGGGAAACGAGGGTTTCACTTGAAACTCGCATGATGAGCACGAGGCGCGGGTCGGTCATGGGTTCATGGCCGGCCCGCGCCGTCTCAAGGCTGCGCTTGCGGTCAGGCCATGTATCTCTCAGTTGCCGACCGGCGCGCGGCCGGCGAGGCTATCCGTGGACAGGAGCCCGTACAGGTCTCGGGTGCTCAGAGCCTGTTTGATATTTCATACAGCCCTCATCCTGAGGAGCCATTCCGGCAGGGATGGCGTCTCGAAGGATGCTTCCGGAGGCGCCGGAGATCACTGGAGCATCCTTCGAGACACTGTTGCGCAGTTCCTCAGGATGAGGGATGCCCTTCTCAAGCCGGCTCTTGAGCCGCATCGGTGATGCCGCCGTGTACGACATCGATCTCGACAAGAGCATCGCCCACCTTGTCGTCGTGGAGGAGCACCGCCAGATCGAGGGAGATCACTCGTTCGGCCAGTCCTGGTACGAGCGCAGGATAAGGCTCACGCTTCACACGTTTKAGCGCCGTCTGCTCATCCCCGGGGAGATCGTCCCAACAGCCGCTATTACAGCCACTCTCGCGCCGCGGCGATAATCAGCCACAGCGCCGGCACAGGATTGCCCGGCGGCGGTCTGTCATTGTAATTCATCAGCTCGGATGCCCCCGGAGTTCATGGAACGGCATCCGTTCCGACGATGCCACCTTCATTTTCCAAGATGCCGATCCGCTTGACCTCGGAGCGGTTGAGTTTCAGCCGCACACCGACACCTCCGCCGTTCTCGTCGATAAAGGCGGCGCCGGCATTCTCGAGCGCTGTTTGGAGCGTTCTGCGGACGTCGTCGTCGGGGACGCTGATCCTGCGTTCGAATTCCTCGATGACTACGGAATCCACGTTCGAATTGGTGGCGAGCTTTTCGCGGGTCCATTCAATCAGCGCGCGGGCTGCGCGGCACTGCCCACCAGTGATCATCGTGAATCTCCCTTTGCCGAAACGATCGCTACTGACTATGAAGCCAAAGCGCCGCCGAACTCCACAAAAGCCGGCCGCAACGGCTCAGAGTCTAGCAGCGCACACGAAACCCAAAAAGTGAAGAGCAATGTCGTGCTGTGGTATGCAGTATCGCAATGTAATAAGATTACGCAGAATTGACAATAATTTATCCCATCCGATTTTGAAGTAATAGCGAAATACATTGCAGATATATCGAAAAGCCGAATGCGGAGTGCCGCCGCTTGTATCGAAGTGTAGCGAAGCCGTTTGACGATATTGTGCGATGGGCCCTCGTGGAAGGCTCCACAGTCATGACAGGCTCACTGGCCGACGGCGCTGGCGAAATTTTCCATGGTTCGAGCCTCAGGCACCGCAGACCCGATCGGGTTGCACCGGCCGGCCTCGAATCGACTGACGACAGCCCCGGCTCATCCGCCGCCAAGKATAGCGGCAAGATCGAGCCGAGCCTGCGTGGGAGCGGCGCCGCGATCAGCGCTTTATCGATGCATATGTGCAGCGCCGCGCCATCTGGCCTGAACAGAACGCCCGTATCTGTCCGCCTATAGGCCGGACTCGCGATCTCAGCACGAGCATTATCCGGCCGTGGCGTCGCCCGTCATCGCACCGGATTGACCATCGGAGTCCTTCGCTGCCTGCGCCCCGTCGCCTTCTGCCCCGCCGGCGAGCAGCCGGAGCCTGGTGAGCGGAAGCGGTAGGGCGCGAGCCCGCAAAGCTGCATCGATCTCGGACAAGACCGCATCGCGGCAATCGACGTCATCGGCGAAGGTCGGCACCCAGAAGCGGACATGATAGCGGATGCCCTCCGCATCGTAGGATAAAACCCTGACGTCCGGGCGCGGCGACGAGACGATGATCGACGGTTTGGCCGCGGCCTCGGCCAGAAGGGCCTTGGCATCCGCGACCGAGATTTCGTGATCGAGCACCACCTGCACCTTGGCGCGATATTTTCGCCTCGGGGCACTGTAGTTGATCAGCGTCTGGCGCGCGATCTTGCTATTAGGGAGGATCATATAGGTGTCGTCCCGCGTCAGCAGCCGAGTCGTGCGCCACCCGATCTCGATCACCCTTCCTCTCGTGGCGTCGTCGATCGCGACCCAGTCGCCGATCCGGTAAGGCGCCTCGATGCCGACCGCGATGCCGGAGAAGACATCCGCCAGCGCATTGCGGAGAGCGAAGCCCAGGAGTGCGATCACGAGCCCGGAGCCGGCAAGCGCTCCACTCAGCGATTGCCCGATCACCAGCATCAGTGCAGCGACACCAGCTGCGATGAAGAGCCCCGCGGTCACGAGCTCGACCAGAAGCTTCGGGACCTGGCGCTTCCTGGGTCCGCTGCGCTCAAGCGCCAGACCAGCCAGGCGTCCACCAAGCCAGGCAGCCGAAAAATAGCTCGCGCTGCCGGACAGGATCCGGATTGTCCTGGCCTCGATGCCCAGTTGGAACGCATCGAGCGCCGGCTGATGCAGCACATACAAGGCGATACTCGCCATAGCGCTGAGCAGCGGCCAGATCGTGCGCTGATAGGCGTGCGTCTGACTCATGACTCGCCCGTCCAATGGCGCTTCGATGCTTGCGCGCCCGGGATGCTGAACAACCAATCCGCCCCACTCGGTGGCTTGCCATGTGTGGCGGCCTGGAGTGGCCAGAGGCAATATACGCAGCATAGCGCTGCTTGGGGCGCCCGCCACTCAAAATGGCCGCAGCGCAGTATTTGGAATCCATTCGTCATTCGTCATATCTCCACGCGCGCAAGATCATCGCGCGCTCACACAGAAAGCTGGCTTGGGAAGGAAAATTTGGAGCGTGGGCTTGTTCGAAATCTAGATTTTTATATATCTTTTAGTTCAAGCAATGAGATCGAAAATAAGTCCTGCAAAGATTGAAAATCAAATTTATGAATATTGTTTGTTTAGTATACCAATCTGTCGAATTTAAGATTACCATATTTTTACTCGTATATTATTCACTTTATTTTTCCATAACTGAAATATACGATCTCTACCACCATGGGATATTATCAGTTTTCAGCGAAGAATTTCTCCGCGATCCATTGCCTCGCATACTGGGAGCCCGGGTTTGACGCGCGACAGCTATTGCTCCACCGCACGGTAGGGCCGGGACCACAGGCGCGCTCCAACTGCTTTCCCCCGAATCCGGATGGCTCTCTGGACTCCTGGCCAGCGGCAGGCACGGCCGTTTCATCACGCTCGAGACGATCCGATCCGGCATTGAGCCCAAGGATGGCGTCGCTCCCCGACATCTACATCACGCATGACGACCTCGGGATTTTGTCCGGCMTCGTTCAGACTGTCCTGCATGAAGGTCGCGTCGTCGCCGCTTCCCGGCTTGCGGATTCCGATTCATTCCGGCCGGGTATTCCGATTTGAAGCCGGCCACCGTTCCGATCTGATGTCGGCCACCATTCCGATTTGAAGCCGGCCGGGGTTCCGATCAATCCCCGGCCGGCTTCCGGAGAGTTTGGCGTTTTCGTTTGGG
>NZ_JBFTKP010000081.1:0-11422 GCF_056396005.1 Allobosea sp. 05T439
CTTCAGCTCATCGACAAGCCCATCCTTGGCGAAAACATCGCGCGGATCACGTCCCGCAAGCAACTGATCCAGTGTGTCCTTCTTGATGACCATGAGCGCCCTCCATCGGCGTCACTATGGCCCCGGACACAAAATCCCTGACAGTCCCGTTAGCCGGTAAGCATATGTCGGCGTCTTCCTCACGACGAATACCGCTGCCGCCAACACGCCCAGCAATGCCAGCCCGGTTGAGCCGCAGCCCCATTTCATAGAATGAGCCAGTTCGATGAAGCGGTAGTCATGGGTCTGCAACTATCACAGGTCCGAGTCAGCTAACCACCACCCATTGACGACATTGCTGATATGCAACGCTCATCGGCAAGACCGCTGCTGCTGCGTCGCCTGATAATTCAGCCACCGCACCGCACCGAAATGCACCCGTACGGCTGCTCGCCCGTAGTGCCGAATGAAGTCGAGCCCCATCAACATGAACAGGATCGGGATAAGCAACAACGACCCGCGGTCCAGTGACTTGGAACGTCCATGAAAAACCCATGGATCGCATCGAAAACTGAGATCATCTKGCGATCCACAATGGACGATTGCAGCGTTGGCCCCGGCACGCGAGGTTGCGTGAGGAGGCATTGAAGCTCCGCCAACCMCGCCGCTATTCGTCTTCGCCGTCGCCAGCATCGGCCAAGACCTTCGCCGGTTCCGGTCCGGCGACTGCAATCTCCCGGCACGCTGGGCCTTCAGCCCTCTGACCACCGCCTCCAGACGGCCTCGCGCCAGGCGGATGTCGGCGCCTTGCCTGGAAGCGGGCATTCGCAGACGGGTTGGGCAGCGTCGGCCGGGTCCGGACGTTCGCTCTCAACACCTCAGTCGCGCGGTGGAACGGTGTCGTATTGCGGCAGGCCGTCTGCGATCTCGTAGTAGTCCCCCTTGTCGGCGACGTAGATATGCAGATTTGCAGTGGTCTCTGTCGGTCCTTCGAAAGCCCCCATTGCCACGGCGATCCAACCCCGATCCGACCGATCCCAGAAGAGAGACGATCCGCATGTCGAGCAGAAGCCGCGTCGGACGTTCTCCGACGATTGAAACCACGTCAGCTTCTCCTCGCCGACAATCGTCAAGGCAGTCCTAGGCACATCAGTGGACGCGAAGTGGTGGCCCGAGTGCTTGCGGCACATTCGACAATGGCAGAAGTTAGGATTTAGCAGGCCGCCAGCCACTGTTAAGGTGACCGCACCACAAAGGCATGAGCCGCTGTGCATCCTCGATTCACTCCCGCAGGCGTCTAGTCGGGAAGCATGGCATCGGGGTTGCGACGTTCGCAAGAGCGTCCGCTATGGGCCAACTCCGACATTCGCGATGTCAGCGCCCGCTCAACGATGGCTCGATACCGCCTCGACCGAATGCGCCCTCACCGCGGAGGGCAGCTCCGTGCCGCTTCGATTTGGTCCCTGGCCTGCAAGGCTTCGCCCCAGTTTCGCAAGCTGATCAGAACGGGTTCCAGCGTGCGGCCAAACTCGCTCAATTCGTATTCAACGCGCGGCGGCACCTCCGGGTAGACGGTGCGGCATACGACGCCGTCGGCCTCGAGCTCGCGGAGTTGGATCGTCACCATCCGGGGAGTCGCGTTCGGCGTCAGGCGGCACAGCGCATTGAAGCGCAATCGTCCCTGGAGAAGGTGGAACACCAGCACGGGCTTCCAGATTCCACCCATGACGCTGAGGGTCGCMTCGACTGCGCAGCCCGTCCGGGTCGCCTTGCGGCGGGCCTGCCTGACAGTATCATTCATGATAGTACATGTGCCTTTTGATCGTACTTACGAATATGTCCTTACCTGCCTAGGTCTAGCGCGCCAACACAGCCCAAGGAGACGGCATTGCGCGCTTATCGAATGAACGGAACGAACGCCCCCCTGACGCTGCACGAGGACGTCGCACCGACGGCGGGCCCAGGAGAGGTGCTCGTCGACCTCAAGGCGGCCACGCTCAACTATCGGGATCTGATCGTCAGGGAAGGACGCTATCCTGGGGACCAGAAGCACGATCTCGTCCCGCTTTCCGACGGCGCCGGCATCGTGACCCAGGTTGGAGATGGCGTGTCTCGCGATCGGATTGGCGAGCGCGTCGTGCTCGGCTTCATGCCTGGCTGGCTGGACGGCTCGTTCTCGGCCCGCAAGCAGGCGACCGCGCTCGGCGGCGGATTCGTTGATGGCGTGCTCGCCGAGCAGATCGTCCTGCCGGCTGCCGCTGCGGTCCCATTCCCTGATGCCTGGAGCTTCGAAGAGGCTGCAGCATACCCTTGCGCGGGCGTTACGGCCTGGAACTGCTTGTTCGGCGGCCGCGGCTTGCGCCCCGGTGATAGCGTTCTGATACAAGGCACCGGCGGCGTGTCGACCTTCGCGCTGCAGTTCGCCCGAGCCGCCGGGGCGCGTGTGATAGTCACCTCCAGTTCCAACGAGAAGTTGGCCTGGGCCCGCAAGCTGGGCGCGGAAGCGACGATCAACTACCGCACCACAGCGAATTGGGGGGAGGTTGCCGCAGGCATGGCCGGCGGAGAGGGCGTCGACTTCGTGGTCGAGGTTGGCGGCTCCGGTACCTTGAACCAGGCGCTGTTGGCAGCTCGGCCCGGGGGCGAAATTGCGCTCGTTGGCGTTCTCACCGGCGTCGCGGGCGAGATCAACACTGGCGCAATCCTGATGAAGGCTATCGATCTCCGCGGAGTTTACGTTGGCTCTGTCGCCAATCTGAAAGCCGCGATGGCGACTGGGGTCAAGCCGCTCATCGACGAGATTTTTGCCTTCGAGGCGGCGCAGGACGCGTTCGACCGGCTGCGCAGCGGGCAGCATCGCGGAAAGGTTGCCATCACCATATCAGCCTGAACTTTCAGGCAGAGACACGATCCGCTTCTGAAACAGCAGAAGCGGATACGGCGCCGCTATTCGTCTTCGACGTCGCCAGCATTGGCCAGAACTTGCGCCAGGTCTGGCCCGGCGACTGCAATCTCGGGGCAAGCCGGGCCTTCAGCCAGCGGACCACCGCCTCGAGGCCTCGCGGCAGGAGCGGCTGTTGGCGCCGTGCCCGGAACCGGGCACGCGCAGGCGGGGCGTACAGCGGCGGCTGGCGCCCCGTTGCGGATCTCACTTCGAGCATGGAGCAGGCCAGAACAATCAACCGATCTTCGGCATCACCCTACGCACGTCATCACTTATGCACGTCATCAATTGCGCCACTCGGTAGAAAGGAGGGCGTAGAGCAGATCGTTGCGCCAAACATCACCCACACGCAGATTATCTCGCAGCACCCCTTCGCGGCTGAAGCCCAGTTTCTCGACCAGCCCGATCGAGGCGCTGTTGTCCGGATGGATAAAGGCTTGAATGCGGTGCAGGCCAAGTTCGGCAAAACAGAAGTCAAGCATGGCCGTAACTGCCTCTGCGGCCAGACCCTGCCGATGCCG
The DNA here is from genome assembly GCF_056396005.1 of Allobosea sp. 05T439. Taxonomy (NCBI): domain Bacteria; kingdom Pseudomonadati; phylum Pseudomonadota; class Alphaproteobacteria; order Hyphomicrobiales; family Alloboseaceae; genus Allobosea; species Allobosea sp. 05T439. Next base: position 3,445 of record NZ_JBFTKP010000081.1, read on the forward strand.
AGTKGGGTTAATCATATAGCCAATGCTGGCGCGCCTGCTCCGAATGTGACCATCGTGGTAATTGACCAGCCCCAGACATCGATCATTTGCTCCGTCGGCCACMGCCMAAAATCGATAGTAGGATGGCGTGCAATCGATGAAATTGCGCACCGAGCGCTCGGTTTCGACCCGCTTTGTGTAAACGGGCTGGTTCCAGAAGCGCATTGTCTCGGGATCGGCGAAGCACGTGTGCATCTCGTCCGCATCATCGGCGCGAAACTGGCGCAAGCGCAGGCGAGCGGTTGAGAGCGTAGGATGAGGTATGGGGCGCTTGGCCATAGGAGCGAGCCTCACGAAACGATCAGCCAGAAAAGGCCAAGTTGGGCGGCCTACGTCAATTGCGAGGTCCGCTCCCCACTGATCGAAACAGGTAAAGCCGACTCAGTTAATGGTATAATCTAGCGTGGAGTGGATCAGGGTCCACTCTCCGCTATCCTTGCGATAGACGAATGATTGTCCGAATCCCGTTGGGATTGACTGCTTGACTTTATCAATTTGCACTCTGGCAGATCGCTCCATCGACGAAACGACGACAATGGCAGTGCTGTAGCCGGCATCGAAGACAGGCATTGAGATATCAACGCGCCTTATGCTGATCGCAGGCTGCTGATAGCTCTGTTCAGTGTCGGCTGGAGGCGCTCTTCTTCTAAGGTTAGCCAGTCGTTGGCTCCACATTTCATTGGCTTCCGCTTCGGAGCAGAAATGGCCCCGTGTCAGCCCGGCGGGGTCGATAATGTCAGAAGGCGCGGTGCCGGTGTGAGGCGCGCTGACGTCTGCATAAAAGCTCAAGCCAAGATACTGTTGGGCGAAGGTCACATAGACAGCGCGACTGGACCATTGTTTCGCAAAGATACAGGGCTGCTGATCCGGGACATGGTCGCGGAGGACATTCTTGATCAGAGTTGCCGCTTCTTGCTTCGCCCGATCTATTGCCCTTCCCAACCGTTGCTCGGCTTCATCGTCCGCCCGGATTGGTTGCGGGAACAAGAGCAGAAAAACGACGGCAGAGCGCAAGAGCAAGACCAGTATCCCGGCGACTTTCCTAGCTTGTGATCGTAGCGGATTGCGCGCTGAGGTAAATCTGCCTTTCCTTGATGCTGCGTCGTAAAGAGGCCGAGCAGACGGATCAAACGTCTCCTTGGTATGTCCGCTGCCCCGCCGCTATTCGTCTTCGCCGTCGCCAGCATTGGCCAGAACTTGCGCCAGGTCTGGCCCGGCGACTGCAATCTCCCGGCAAGCTGGGCCTTCAGCCMGCGGACCACCGCTTCGAGGCCCTCCTCGACACCTATGGCGTTGCTGCCCACGGTCTCGACGGGCAGGGGCAGGACGTGCGTAATGTCGCCGTCGAGCAATCGCTCCGGGGGGCCTTTTCATGCGTCTGGCTATTGGTTTCGGATTGGGCCCAGGGGCGCGCTTTGCGGCGCGGCGCCAGGCCGTTTGGCGCTCTCCTCGGGCTTGTTCTGACCGTCTTCGGATCAGGCCTCGCCGCTGCCTTCGAAACCCCGCCAACGGTCAGCGCTGCTTCAGTGCTTGGCGCGCAGGCCTCCGGTCCGAATTATCGCGTCGACCCCGAGGTGCACAGCGACGGCCTGCTGCGGCTCTTTGTGCTCAAGACCGCATTCGGCACTTTTGACATAGCCGGCGAAGGATTGATGCGTGAGCGGATCCGCGAATTGTCGGCCCTTCGCAAGCTGAACGAAATGTCCGCATCGGATGCTTTCGTGAAGTCGCTCGAGCGGCAAGCCGCTGCTCCCCTGCGCTTCGGCGCCGACCTCATCACCTCGCCAGCGGAGACGCTGAAGAAATCCGCTTCAGGTGTCGCCAACATGTTCAGCCGGATTGGAACCGGCATCGCCAACACCAGCGCCAACCGCGACAGCATTGCCGGCAGTATTCTGGGCGTCGATGCAGCGCGACGGGCGCTGGCCGTCCAGTTGGGCGTCGATCCTTATACCGATTTCCCGCCGCTGGCCGCCAAGCTGAACGACATTGCCGCAGCCAGCGCGATGGGCGGGCTTTCCGTCAGGGGCATGATGCTGGCGATCCCGGGGGGCGCCGGTGTCGCCATCAGTTCCACGACGACCGTCGATAGCGTTCGGGCAACTCTGGCCGAACGCACCTCGACCCAGATCGTGGAACAGGTGATCGGCATGCTGACGCGCATGAAGGTCTCTCGCGCACTGGCGGAGCGCTTCGTCCAGAACCGATCCTATACGCCGACCGACCTGCTGCTGATCACAAAGGCTCTGGCCTCGCTCAAGGTCGGCGGAAACGCACTCTTCGTGGCGAAGGCGGCTGAGGCAACGACGCGTGAAGAGGCCTATTTCCAGCGCAGCCGCGCCCTGCTGCTCGCGTCCAACGCCAAGGCTCTCGGCATCGGCCCGTTCGTCGGGGTTGGCGGCTTCCCGCTGAACCGCTTGAAGGACGGCCGTCTGCTGGCCCTTTTCCCGCTCGACGAGATCGCCTGGACCGAGACTGTCGCGGGCCTGTTCGGCAAGGTCTCGTCTGTGAACCCTGGCGATGGAAAGGCTCCGGTGCTGGTGACCAACGGCACGCTCACGCCGATGGCGCAAGCCGAGATCAGCCGGGCGGGCTGGACTGTCGAGCGCGTCAAATAGCGAGTGGCTGCACAAGGCGCGCTTCGGCCACAGGCGGGCATCGTCCAGAATACGGGAGGATAGGCGCATCGAAGCGCGCCTGCGTCTCCATCTCCGGGCTGTCATGTCCGTTCGCGCAGCGCGGAGAGACGCAGCGGCTGCTCGCCAAACGTCACGAGCTTCGCAACCTGGAGCCTGAAGCCCCGGCAGGAGAGGGGGCTTTGACCGTTTGGATGCGCAGCGAGCCTTCCCGTGCTCCGCAGGCTTGGGGCAGCTTGCTGCGTTGCGATTGCGGAATCCCGGAACATCCGGGGCCGCTGCCGGGTTAAGATGAGAGGCGGCTCGKAACACCCCATGAACCCGGCCTGGCATCGCCTCGAACGAGGCCCAGACAGGGCAGCGTCGATCGATCTGCCGGCGCGACAACACATCGAACGATCGCACAGGGAATAACGCCGCATGCACGGCGTTTACCTCCGCTTCCMCGGGAGCGATGGCCCGCGATTCACCGCGTCGATGCCGGCCGAAATCCGTGTTCGATCAAAAAGGACAGTTCGATGACCCCCGCCAAGAAACCAGACAGCGAATTCGACCGCGCCCGTGCAAGGATTGAAGGCACGGACAAGAAGCCCGTCGGGAAGCCCGACAAGACGATGCCCGCGGCAGGCCCCCATGTGACGGAGGGCTCGACGAACCATGACGCGACGCCGGGGGCCGGCGCGCTGCCCTCGACCAAGCCGCGCAAGGACGTTGACGCCGGGACGGGCTGAATGCGCCTCAGGGCCCCCCAGGCGAGCGGGGCTCTACTCACGCGGTCGGCGCTGCACCTGCCGGAGATCGCGCAGGCGATCGTGCCGGATATCTGCTGAAGGCCACCAGAGCGACGGAACATTCTGCCTGCGCCCGGCTTGAGCTTCTTTGCGAKGGGGCAGGCTCCGATGTTCAAGATTTTCTACGAGCTCTCGATGCTCGCCGCCGAAGCGCAGCAGGCCATATGGCTGCGCACCATCAGGCTGTCAGCCGGTGGATCTGCCGCTGGTCGCGAGGCGCAGTTGATGGTGACCGAGAAACTGGCGGCGGCCCAGCAGGCTTTTTCGAGCCTCGCGGCAGGGGCGCCTCCCATCGGAATCGTGCGTGCGTATCGCTCCAAAGTGCGCTTGAATGTCAGGCGCTTGTCCCGGCGATAGGAGATGTCCCGCTTCGATGGCGTGGGCGAGCAGGCCGATTTCTCCCGATCTCCTGACAAGGCTTGAAGGAATCTGACATGCGCGAACCAACGCATGGGCGCTTCGAATTCACCCGCGCCGAGCTTTGGGCCGACGGCGTCGTCCATGTGCTGGGCATCGCCTTGGGGCTGGGTGCGGTCGCCATCCTGATCGCAAGGGTGCTCGCGACGGCTTCGCTGTCCGATCTGGTTTCTGTCGGGATCTACAGCGCTGCGTTGATTGCCGTTCTCAGCGTTTCCGCCCTCTACAACATGTGGCCGGTCTCGCCCATGAAGTGGCTGCTGCGACGCTTTGATCATTCAGCCATCTACGTCTTGATTGCCGGTACCTACACCCCCTTCCTGATGAAGCTCGGCGAAGCCGTCGTGGCGCAATCCCTGTTGGCTGCCGTATGGATCACGTCGCTCGCCGGCGTCCTGCTCAAGCTTGCTCTGCCGGGCCGGTTCGATCGCGTTTCGATCGTGCTCTATCTCTGCCTCGGTTGGAGCGGCGTGATCGTTTGGGAGCGCGTTGCGCAGTTTCCGGCGGTCACCTTGTGGCTCATGCTGGCGGGCGGCGTTCTCTACACGGTGGGCGTCCTGTTCCACGTCTGGCGGAGCCTTCCGTTTCAGAACGCCATCTGGCACGTCTTCGTCCTCGCGGCGTCCGGCTGTTTCTACGGGGCTGTGCTTGCGACCTACGGTTGGGCTCCATCGGCCTGAAGCTTCCTGCAGCTCCTTCCGAAACGACAGTGTGGAGACCGATCGCATCGCCGACCGACGTCCAAAGGCCGTTCAACACGTCTGCGTCGGATTCGCCCGGGTATCGGCCCTTTGAATGGCATCGAGGACTGAGGTCTCGGCATATGGCTTCCGTAAGAAGACGGTGCCGGAGGGCATTTCGTCGGCCAAGGGCGATACGCGGCCCGATGCAAGGATGAGAACGACCGGAGGCCATCGCTCGCGGATAGCATGGAGCAGCTTCAGGCCGTCCATAGACCCGGGCATCTCTATATCGGAGAACACGACACGGATGTCGGGCCGCGTCTCCAGAAGAAGGATGGCATCGTCAGCGTTGGCCGCTTCGATGGCGTCGTAGCCCGCGTCTTCGATCAGTGCGACCGCATTCATGCGGATAATGGGCTCGTCTTCGACGACAAGAACGACKGTCTTTGTCATGGAGAGCTTTCGGCTGTGAACCGACTTAACTGGCGCCAGCCATGGTTGTTGCGTATAATTGAAAAGAATTGTTCATGTTACAATTAGAAATTCGTTAGGGCGCCATACCCTTATCCATTCATGAGGGTTCGCCGCGAGGGCATTTCGCCACTGACGCCGGCTTGCCGGACTTGGCGCCCCCTCCCGCCAGCCCGCGGCCGCAGCCTGGTTCGAGATCAAGGCTTTCTCTTCGGCAAAGCCAGCCCCGAGCCGGCTGTCGCAGGCTGCCGGCAGCCTACGCCCGTTCTTAAGCCGGCCGCTTGGTCCCTTGGGGGGCGAATAGTTTCCAATGACGTCGAGGCACGTGCTATCAGTCACTTAAGAGGAGCATGTGAGCCCGGTCGGGCTTTGCTATAGCCATGGAAAGATCCGTGGACCCGCTTTCGCTCCGAGAGCTGTCGACAGCCGAAAAGGCCTGTCATGGCACATCGCGCAGCGAGGTATGACTCTTTCCGGACCAAGACGTCATTTGGCTCTCTGGCGACCCTTCAAGCCTCAAGACGCGATAATCCTGACGGAGCGCGCCAAGAGCCGACTCCGACTTCTTGCCCGCAAGCGGACCTACGTCGCAAAGCACAATGCGGTCGGGCCTAGCCCGCATAAAATCGGGATAGAAGACCTTTTGTATGGTGCTGCCCATAAATGCGGAGACGATCGTCCGCCTTGTAGGTTAGGAGCGGGCGTCACGGATCCCAAGAATTTGCGTAAGCGGTAGAGGGCGGATCCACGGCGCGCGTCCCCTCGCAATGGGGCAAGCGCAAGGATATTTTTTGTAATTTCGCCCCGATATGTGAAATAAAGCATATATTTTGAAACGAATTACCGAGTTCACATGTTGCGTCTAGAGAAATGATTTAACAAAAAGATTGACCTTATCGGTTGTTTTCTATAAGTTGATTTTTGTCGATATTGCTTGGACGGTCGTTGTTATTTTCGCGCTCAGCGCGTTTCTGATAAGTTCCCCCTTTCGAAATCGTTCTGAACTCGCCGGGCACTCGCTTGGCGAGCGACAGGTCTTGCCAAAAGGAGGGTTTCTTATGACCACCGGCACAGTGAAATGGTTCAACTCCACCAAGGGTTTCGGCTTCATCCAGCCTGACGACGGCAGCCAGGACGTCTTCGTCCATATCTCCGCCGTCGAGCGCGCTGGAATGCGCGACCTTGCGGAAGGCCAGAAGCTCGGCTTCGAAGTCGCCCGGGACAACAAGTCCGGCAAAATGGCTGCGGAGCAGCTCCAAGCCGCCTAATCAGACTGCCTCGTCGACGATGACCACGGATGTACTGGCATTGTCGCAGCAGTCCTTCGAGGAAGGCCAAGCTCATGCTTGGCCTTTTTCATTTCTGCCAGCTTTAGATTATATTCGAGAGCCGACGTCGCCCCCGAAACTCCCGCCGCTTGCTATCGCCAGAGGAAGCAATCACGGCCATGAACGAGCACCGCAGGATTACCCGCTCCCCCCTTTCTTGCAGCGTCCAGGTCGGTGATCTTACGGTCGAGGTCGCCATCTATAGGATCGAGAATGACGGTTGGACGCTGGAGCTGGAAGGCGGCACCTCCACAATTTGGTTGAGGTCATTTGCGACTGATACCGAAGCCATGGCCGAATTCATCGAGCATGCGGAGCACGTCGGTTTGGCAAATCTGGTTGCCGTACCGCTCACCGTCCACTAGCGCGGCAAGTTGGCTCGTGTCGCACGGTGGAATCGCACTGAGAAGCTTTTGGGCCGACGGCTTTTCTTCCTTTTATGCCCTTAGAGCTTCAAGCGTTTCACCCGTCGGCGATGCCTTCGAGCAGCCACCGAAAAGCCCTCGGCCAGGCGGACTTGTTGTAGCCGCGCCGCTGCGAACGTTGAGCAGACAGGCATGTTCCGCGATCTAGCCAGAGGTTGCGCCATCCTCGCGCAGAGCCGGGCAAAGCCCGCCCCGACATCCGCATCGTCTTCTGCGATATAGAGATGCCCGGATCGATGGATAGCTTGAAGCTGATCCACGCGGTTCGCGAGCGCTGGCCGCCGATAATCCTGATCCCGTCGTCGGGCCGCGGGTCACCGCTTGTCCACGAAGTGCCCGACCATGTCGACCGCTATGGGCGGCGGAAGCGATGGCTGTTCCGGTGAGGAAAGCGCGGTTCGAGCGGGAGACCGAGGCGATCTGCGACKAGCACCTACACCCTCCGGGAGCCGAATAGATCGACGAAACCATCAGTCTCTCTATGCGGTCGTCGCGGCGACGCGAACGAGCAATTGCTTAAGCAGACACAGCAGCCCCGGGGAGAGCCCGGCGCTGCTCGATKCCCGAAAGGGTCGCGTAGACAATAATGCCGGGCAGAACCCAACCCAGAACACGGCAGAGTTTCGGCGCCGGCGATCTTGCCCAGCGGCGGGATTGACGGGACATGAGCCATTCCGCCGGCTCGGAAGGTCGGCTGAGAGTCGAAGCCGACACCTCGTCGGTGCGCTGCGCGAAGGAGTATTTTGCGCAGCACGAAGAGACGCACCGGGACGGCGGGGGCGGTCCGGCGGGAGGAGGGGGCTTGGTGGCTGTCGGGCCATGCGTTCACTTCGCGCCCTCTGAAATGGTAAAATGGCCGATGCCAATCTCGGCTTACCTGCAGGCAGGCCTGTTCGTGGTGGCTGCGGCCACCGCGTTGTTCGCAAGCGCCGGCACGGTCGCCATCCCCGGCTTTTGGACGTATCTGGCAATCCTCGCCATCGTCATGATCGTTTCGTTCGCAGTGCTCGATCCGGACCTGCTGCGCGAACGCATGCGGCGGGACTGTCAGGGATTTTGTGTCCGGGGCCATAGTGACGCCGATGGAGGGCGCTCATGGTCATCAAGAAGGACACACTGGATCAGTTGCTTGCGGKACGTGATCCGCGCGATGTTTTCGCCAAGGATGGGCTTGTCGATGAGCTGAAG
>NZ_JBFTKP010000082.1:0-9269 GCF_056396005.1 Allobosea sp. 05T439
CTGGCGTTCTGCGACAGTCAGCCCGGCAACCATTCGCTCTCCCCCCGGTCATCACACAGCGCGGCTCGCGGTGCTCGAGAGAGGGACCGGAAGGTCGAAATCCGGACCGCGTCAGCCAGTGAATACTTGTCGAGAGCCGCCAGATTGGTATCCGGCATTGTCAAGAAGTTACCCAACAATATGCAGGCCGGCGAGATAGGCAATCCCCCCTGCTGCAGGCATTCGATCCGGTAGGATGGTCGCTCGGAAGACCCGCAGACGACTGCGGCACACCTGTCATCTTCTTTAGGATGGAACAACCATCAAAGGCGGAAGTTCAGCGGAACGTGTCAAGCGCAGAAATCAGCTCGACATACACGTTCGGCGGAGAATCCTTTAGTAAGTGTGCAGGCTTGCGACGCGCCCATTCTTGCCATGAAACACCCGCGTTGGACCAAGTGACGCAATCTCGGAGCGCCTATAGTTACCTTTCAACTGCCGAGAAGCAGACATCCCAATCGGTAGCTACGGGCGGATAGCCAAACGTGGTTTCCCGTCCCCCTGGCGACATTCGGAACGTTTGCTCGATGCGGTAGATGCCTCACAAATCTTTCAGGGACGTTGAGGAGCCTAGAACCTCTCCGGTTGAGCCGCTTGCTAAGCGCTCGGTTGTCTTTGCTACCGAATGCCGTATTATTGTTCTGCGTAGAGGCGTGGACCTTTTGATCTATGATCGGAAAATCGTCGCTCGTCCTCACGGTCCCGGTGACGCATGCGAGGCAGTCGGACGACGCCTCCGATCACGGCTTGACCTCGACTGTGGTGCTAAGGCGAAGCATCTCGAAGTCTGAGATCAGAATTTCGAATTCAATATTCCAGCGGCCGGGCATGGGAACGAGCACTTCGTCGACGCGCCAAGTGCCATCACCGGCCTGATAGGCTGGACGTTCGATCCCCTCGATTCCTGCCACGGGATTGGACAGGGTGACCGTGACCTCTCTGGCCCGCAAAGCTTCGAAGCTGCGATCGAGCAGTTTCAACGAAAGGCTTGCGAGCCCAACCCGGCCCGGCGTCAGCCTGATATCGACTATGGCCTTGGGGGTATGGATGTGCGCAGACGCCGGTTGGGCAGATATTTGCGCGAGGACCCGTGGCGGCGGCGTGAAGCGCCACATAGCGGCAGTGCCAAAGATGAGCAGACCAAGCACGATCTCAGTGGCAATCACCCGCCGCAGCCGAGCCTTCGCGGGGATATCGCCTCCCACGACCTTAACAGTCAGCATGTACCGGTTGCATACCGCCGCCCCCAACAGCACAGCGACCCAGAGCAGCTTAAGCACGAGCACACAACCATATTCCGTGTTGGTGATCGCCGAAATGCGCTCGACCTGAACGACCGTCAGAGCCAAGCCGCTCAGCAGGATTCCGCCGACGAAAAGCGGAATCCGCCTCGAAAACCGCAGAAGAGCTGCATTATTCCGGCTACGGAGCGCGACCCATAATGGAAACAAAGCGCCGGTCCAGGCGGCAATGCCTACTCCGTGAATAAACACCGCCGATCGCATGAGGAATTGGGGGGTAGCAGCGCTGGCGTGCCCGCTGGCCGCAAGAGCCAGCCCGACCCCAGCCAAGGCGCTCCAGGCCAGTCCAATTCGCGCTATCCCTTGAGTGGCGATCGAGGCTAACCCTGTGGCGATGGAAAAGCCCGCCATCATCACGGTMACGCMAAAGGCGCTGCTAGCACCCGCTTTCCAGACTGCGGTATCGAAAAAGCTGGCCGCGGTCGCGCCAAGTACATCCAGCCCTTGCGCCGCGACCGCGAGGGGCAGAACCCCCAATCCCATGCCCATGAGGCCTGCGGAGAACAAGCGCGCCGCGACCGGCAGGGGGGCGATCCATACCGCCGAGGCCGCGCCGCCGACGCCGAGAAACAGTACCAGATAAAGGCCGAGCTTTGTCGCCCAAAGTAGAAAAAGCACCGCGCGGTCGGCGTGAACGTCTACGTCGGGTGCCCGGATGTTTGCAGCACCGATTGAGAAAACGAGCGCGCCCCCCACCGGATGCCCATCTTCGGAAACCACCCGCCAACTCAACACATGTGTGCCGTTGCTGAGGCCGATCGGAACCTTGATGGCCAACGAGCGATCTCTCAATTCATAGCGATCGAGAGTTTGCGGTTTTCCAGTTGGCGGAATGAGCTTGAGGAGGAGGGGGGAGACTGGCTCGCTGAAGCTCAGCGTCAACACAGATGGTGCCATCGCCACGATCGCACCATCTGCCGGCGTCGCAGCAGTTAGTGCCGCGTGGGCAGCGGCCTGCCCAGCCGCGGCAACAACAACCGCACCTGAGCTGACCAGGAGAATGATGAAGAGGCGAAKGCGCCGGATCATGATAGTCCTTGCGGATCGAACACCAAGATCCGGCCGCTTCGGTGACTACTTCTTGGGGATCAGTTTCAGGCTCGGCGCCGGAAACTTGTAGTCGTCACTGGTCTTGCCCGGTGCGGGGATTTCGATCCAGCGTTCCACAGCGCCGCCTTCGCATTCCTGGACGATTGGCACATATAGCGCTGTATCAGCCTTCAGGTCGGTCGTGAGGTAAGCGCGAAAGGCAAACTCGTCATAGTGTTCGTCGAGCAGTTTCCCGCCACTCCAGACCACCTCTTTGACGCCTTCCGAAGTCGGCGTCCCATAGTAGTCATAGGACTTGGCGTACTCGCCCTTGAGAGTTTCCAGCGTCCATCCCGGTTTGGGCATCGGCTTCACAGCGATCACGCCCTCGGGAATTTTGACGCGCACCTTGAGGGTGGCGGCACCCTTGCAGCCGTGCGGCACGCGCGCCACCGCCTTGTAGGTCGAGCCAATGGCGGCCTGCTGAGTTTCAAGCGTGACGTGAGCTGCTGCCCCCGTTGTGCCGGCGGCAAGAATCAAAGCGGCAATCAGATGGGCTTTCATAGCGAGTTCCTTCAGGCAAGCTGATTGGGTGGATTTCGGGCGCCTATGTCCCGGTTGGCAGAGAAGTAAACAGCGGGTGGTCCGTAGAACTCAGAGCCGACGTCAAACACTCGGCGATCTGAACCAGCGCCAGGCATGGAAGGCTGCGCCTACGGGAAAGCTCAGGCGGGGGGCGCACGCGGGTTTGCGGGAAAGTGTCCTGAGTAAAATCCCGGCGGCACCTGGGGATACGGAGCAAATCCGGTCTGGTTCGCAACGCGATAAGACACCGGGAAGAAACTGGCTGCGGGATTGATCGCGATGTTTGCGGAGAATGCGCAGTTTAATGAGCAATCGAACATCAGATCAGGCTGTGCGTGATCTGATGAGCCCCCGAAGCCAGGAGCGCTGGTCGCGCAATGGGTGAGAGCGATAGTCCGATCCACCGTGACTACCACGCCGTGTGCGCCGGATATCAGGCCTGTGACGACCGCCTGAAACACGATCAGATAGGCGAGGCCGATTGCGCCCCACCGAGCTGATCCTGACGTGCTTCGGTGCCCAGACACGAACTACCCTCCTGGGTCACCGATTATCACCCGAGCAAGGGACGCCAATTGATGCGGCGCAAACAGGATTCAACTTGGTAGGCGCGTCAGCGTGGCCGCAGGCGCTTGCTTGCAATCTTCGACATGACGGGATCGAGGTCCGTTCCTGAAGATCTACGCTTGTCACATTCCAACTGCTTGGCCCGGCCTCTGCATTCGCCTTCTTGATCTGCATCAATGCAGCTGTAGGGGCGTTGATCTTTGCTGCCGACACTCCGCTCCAGCACGCGTGCGATCAAAATGGATGACTTATTCGAGGCGGCACGGGTCACAGAGCAGCAGGAACGAGCAACCTATTCGCTAATGGTTTCAGCCCATCCTGGTATCTCTGCATGTGCGTGGTCGCACTACTTGCAGGGTTCTGATCAAATGTCCGGCAAGACGCGCGGGCTGATTGCGCTCAACGACAGGCGCGGCTGCGATCACGGCATATTTTCTTATGACGTTGTACAATCGCTTTCGTCCGAAGCCACATTGGCTGTTTCGGAACTGGCATCGGTCCGGCTGCCAAGCTCCGCACTGATTGAGGCCCTTATGTGCTTCGCCAATAATTTGGCTGCCGAGCTTGGACTTCGAACAATCGCGCTCGAACTCGCCCCATCCGCAATCTGGAGACAGGACCACTTGGCCATGAAGCAGCGTGGGTTCGCGCTTGATCGAGTGACAATGCGAGGCCGGACCTGATGACCCTTCAATCTTGGGGTGGGCACGAATGGGCTCGAATTTGGGCTTCAAGCGGTCCGGTCGAGCTACAGGCGGTTTCAGCGACTGCCTTTGCAAGGTTTGCAGCAGAGGAGGCCGGGATGACCAGAACGAATTACGCAGACTGGCTAGCAGTGCTTGAGGGAATGGAACAGGCACAACGCGAGCGCTACCTCGCGGGTCGCGACGGAGAGGGTGATTCGCTGGGCAAGCAGATCGAGCAATGGATCATAGTGGGCCGCGCTCAAGGTCACTGCCTGCGCGACGGACCGCCATTGACGGAAACCAAATGCCCGGTTCTGCCCCCTCAGACGGGAAACCCGATCAGTGGCTAGAAGAACTGCCCGGCGTGACGTCGGCACTCGACAAGGCGGCGCATGGGGGTCTAGCTTCTCTGAAGATTTTCTAAGGAATGAAGCTGAGAGCGCCGTCGCAACGTCATCTCGGGAGCGGGTATTGTGATGTCCGATGGTGCCAAAGCCGAAACCCGGGCCGAATTCAGGCCTGCAACGCGACGGCAGGAGTTCCTTGCCTTCATCGTCCTGGCGATCCTGATCTGGCCGATCATCGCGGTCGGCGTCGTCGGCGGCTATGGTTTCCTGGTCTGGATGCTGCAAGTGGTCTTCGGACCGCCCGGCCCACCACGGTGAGGGCCCGGCCATGGCAGAGCACGGGATCGATCTCGGCAGACGTGGGTTCCTGAAGGGGCTTCTTCCCTCGGAACCGGACGTCATTCGTCCACCCTGGTCCCTCGAAGAGACAATCGCGAGCGCCTGCACGGGATGCGGCGCCTGCGTCAGCGCCTGCCCGCAAGCGATCCTCAGGCTCGATGCCCGGCAGCGGCCCGAGATCGATTTCAGCTCCGGCGAGTGCAGCTTCTGCGGCGCCTGCGCCGCAGCCTGCCCGGAGCCGGTCTTCGATCGCGGGCGGCCTGCTTTCCAGCACGTCGCCGTGATCGGGAACACATGCTTTGCCGCCCGCGGCATCGTTTGCCAGAGCTGTGGCGATGCCTGTCCGGAAGCGGCGATCCGTTTCCGACCGCGCCTTGGTGGCCCTGCCCTGCCTGTCCTCACCGCCACTCAGTGTACCGGCTGCGGCGCCTGCATCGCGGCCTGCCCGGCCGCCGCCATCGGAACCTGCCCCACGGCAGCGGAGGCAGCCCATGCCTGAAGCCCAAGCGGCCCGCACCATCCATATTTCCAGCGCCGTCGTCACGGCCTTCCCGGAGCATTGCGACGCGGTCGTGCGCCAGATCAATGCCCTGCCGGGCACCGAGGTCCATCGTGTCGAGAACGGCAAGATCGTCATCGTGATGGAAGCCGAGAGCACCGGCGAGATGGGTAGCAGGCTCACCGGCATCGCACTGATGGACGGCGTCCTTTCGGCAAACTTCGTCTTCGAACAGATCATCGCCCTCGACGACACTGGAGCTGGATCATGACCCTATCCCGTCGCGAGATGCTGAAGGCGCAGGCGGCGGGCATCGCCGCTGCCGCCGCCAATATGAGCCTCCCCGCCGAAGCACAGCCTGTCGCCGGCGGCGTCGACACGCTGGAGATCACCTGGTCGAAGGCGCCCTGCCGCTTCTGCGGCACGGGGTGCGGCGTGATGGTCGGCGTCAAGGAAGGCAAGGTCATCGCCACCCATGGCGACATGAAGGCCGAGGTCAATCGCGGCCTGAACTGCGTCAAGGGCTATTTCCTCTCGAAGATCATGTACGGCGCGGACCGGCTGACGCAGCCTCTGCTGCGCAARAAGGGCGGCGTCTACGCCAAGGACGGCGAGTTCACGCCGGTCTCCTGGGATGAGGCTTTCGACGTCATGGCCGCCAAGGCCAAGCAGGTCCTGAAAGACAAAGGGCCGACCGCGCTCGGCATGTTCGGCTCCGGCCAGTGGACGATCTGGGAGGGCTATGCCGCGACCAAGCTGATGCGCGCCGGCTTCCGCTCGAACAATCTCGACCCGAATGCGCGCCACTGCATGGCGTCTGCCGCCTACGCCTTCATGCGCACCTTCGGCATGGACGAGCCGATGGGCTGCTATGACGATTTCGAAGCCACGGACGCCTTCGTACTCTGGGGCTCGAACATGGCGGAGATGCACCCGATCCTGTGGACCCGGGTCGCCGACCGCAGGCTCGGCCACCCCCATGTCAAGGTTGCGGTGCTCTCGACCTTTACCAACCGAAGCGCCGACCTGGCCGATATCCCGATTGTCTTCAAGCCCGGCACCGATCTGGCGATCCTCAATTACATCGCCAACCACATCATCACGACCGGCCGCGTGAACAAGGACTTCGTCCAGAAGCACACGAACTTCGTCAAGGGCGCGACTGATATTGGCTATGGCCTGCGGCCCGACGATCCGCGCGAGGTCAAGGCGAAGAAGGCGGAAGATGTCGGCGCGACCTCGCCGATCGACTTCGAAGCCTATGCCGCCTTCGTCAAGGACTACACCCTCGAGAAAGTCTCGGCGCTGACAGGGGTGGAGCCCGGCTTCCTGCAAGAGCTGGCAGAGCTCTATGCCGACCCGAAGCGCAAGGTCGTCTCGTTCTGGACGATGGGCTTCAACCAGCATGTCCGCGGCGTCTGGGCGAACCAGCTCGTTTACAACCTGCATCTGCTGACCGGAAAGATCTCGGAGCCCGGCAACAGCCCCTTCTCACTGACCGGGCAGCCTTCCGCCTGCGGCACGGCACGCGAGGTCGGCACCTTCGCCCATCGTCTGCCCGCCGACATGACTGTGGTGAATCCCGAGCACCGCAAGCACGCCGAGGAGATCTGGCGGATTCCGGCCGGCACGATCCCGGAAAAGCCGGGCTATCACGCGGTCGAGCAGGATCGCATGCTCAAGGACGGCAAGCTCAATTTCTACTGGATCCAGGTCAACAACAACCTGCAGGCGGCGCCGAACAGTGCCGGGGAAACCTACCCGGGCTATCGCAATCCAGAGAATTTCATCGTCGTTTCCGACGCCTACCCGACCGTGACGGCCATGGCCGCCGACCTGATCCTGCCCGCCGCCATGTGGGTCGAGAAGGAGGGTGCCTATGGCAATGCCGAGCGGCGCACCCATTTCTGGCACCAACTGGTCAAGGCGCCCGGGGAGGCCCGTTCCGACCTCTGGCAAATGGTCGAATTCTCGAAGCGCTTCACCACCGACGAGGTCTGGCCGGCCGCCCTTCTCGATGCCAATCCCAACTATCGCGGCAAGACGCTGTTCGATGTGCTGTTCAGGAATGGGCATGTCGACAGCTTCGCTGCAAGCGAGGTCGACCCCGCCTATGACAATCTGGAGGCCAAGCATTTCGGCTTCTACGTCCAGAAGGGACTGTTCGAGGAATATGCCAGCTTCGGCCGCGGCCACGGCCATGACCTGGCGCCGTTCGACACCTATCACGAGGTCCGCGGGCTGCGCTGGCCGGTGGTCAACGGCAAGGAAACGCTCTGGCGCTATCGCGAAGGCCTCGACCCCTATGTGAAGCCGGGCAAGGGTTTCGAGTTCTACGGCAACCCCGATGGCAAGGCGCGGATCATCGCCGTGCCCTACGAGCCGCCGGCGGAATCGCCGGACAACGAATATGATCTCTGGCTGGTGACCGGACGGGTGCTCGAGCACTGGCATTCCGGCTCGATGACGATGCGCGTGCCGGAGCTCTTCAAGGCTTTCCCCGGCGCTCGCTGCTTCATGCACCCGGACGATGCCCGCAAGCGCGGGCTCAACCAGGGGGCGGAGATCCGGCTGATCTCCCGCCGCGGCGAGATGCAGACCCGGGTCGAGACGCGCGGGCGCAACCGCATGCCCCAGGGCGTCGTCTTCGTGCCCTGGTTCGACGCCAGCCAGCTCATCAACAAGACCACTCTCGACGCGACGGATCCCATCTCCAAACAGACGGATTTCAAGAAATGCGCGGTCAAGATCGTAGCGGTCTGAGCCTGGTGCGCTCCTGGACCGTCCTTGGAACTRCCCTGGCAGCTCTCGTCGTCCTCTGCTTCGGCGCGCTCTCGCAGGAGAGCGGCCGGATCAACATCGTGCCGCGCCTGACCGGCGCGGCGCCGCCGATGGGCGCCGTCAACGTGCCGCCGCTCGACCGTCCGATCGTCGACGACGTCAGGCGCATGCGGAACTACCCGGAACAGCCGCCGATCATTCCGCATTCGATCGACGGCTATCAGCTGACGCTGAACACCAACCGCTGCATGGATTGCCACAAGCGGGAGTTCACCGAGGGCTCCGGCGCCCCGATGATCAGCATCACCCATTTCCAGGACCGGGACGGACAGGTKCTCTCGGACGTGACCCCGCGGCGCTATTTCTGCACCGCCTGCCATGTTCAGCAAACCGACGCCCGCACGCTGGTGCCGAATACGTTCCAGGACGCAAACACGATTGGCCGCAAGCGGTAACGGGGCGCCGACATGGGCAAGCTGAAGGCTCTCTTCCTGCGCKCGTGGAACCTCGCGGTCTGGTTCTGGCGGGTCATCAGCCGGCCCAGCGCCTATCTGTCCCTGGGGTTCCTGACGCTCGGCGGCTTCATCTGCGGCGTCATGTTCTGGGGAGCGTTCAATACGGCGCTCGAGGTCACCAACACCGAGAAATTCTGCACCTCCTGTCACGAGATGCGCGACAACGTCTATCAGGAGCTGACCCAGACGGTTCATTTCTCGAACCGCTCAGGCGTGCGGGCCAGYTGCCCCGATTGCCATGTCCCCCATGAATGGACCCACAAGATCGCCCGCAAGATGCAGGCCTCGAAGGAGGTCTGGGGCAAGATCTTCGGCACCATCTCGACACGCCAGAAATTCCTCGACCACCGGCTGGAGCTCGCCAARCATGAATGGGCGCGGCTGAAGGCAAACGACTCGCTGGAATGCCGKAACTGCCATTCCACCGTCGCGATGGACTTCACCAAGCAGACGCGCCGGGCAGCCGAGATCCACAGCCGCTTCCTGATTCCGAAGGAGAAGACCTGCATCGACTGCCACAAGGGCATCGCCCATCTCCTGCCCGACATGACCGGTATCGAGCCCGGCTGGAAGGAAGCCCC
>NZ_JBFTKP010000083.1:0-8384 GCF_056396005.1 Allobosea sp. 05T439
GACGGCTTGTTCTGGGCGACCGGGGCAGGAGAAGAGGCCAGTCCGCTTGGCGCTCTCGCCGCGCAGGCCGAGCGCGAAGGCTACAAGGGCGGGCAGGGCAAGACGCCCTATCACGGCTACTACTACAAGATCCTCAAGCGCCAGGGGGCCGCGGCGCCAGGCGGAAGCCTCGACTATGTCGTCGGCGGCAAGATGATCGGCGGCTTCGCCCTGCTCGCCTATCCCGCCGAATACGGCACCTCCGGCGTCATGAGCTTCATCGTGAACCACGAGGGTACGGTGTATCAGAAGGATCTGGGACCCAAGACCAGCCGGATCGCGACGCGGATGCGCTCATACGATCCCGACAAGACCTGGGAGAAGGTTTCGGTGCCGCAGAGTTGATGGCAGTCCACCTGGCGGACACGACCGGGAATGGCTTTGGGGCCGATGATGCCGGACAATCGCGAGGTCGAGCTGAAACTCATTCCCATGAGTGGGGACCTCGAGCACTATGCCCGGGCGGCCAAGGCGTTGGGGACAAGCGGGAAGGGCAGGACACGGCGCCTGCACTCCGTCTACTTCGATACCCCCAAGCTCAAGCTGCGGCGCAAGGGCTATTCGCTTCGCATCCGGCATGACGGCCGGAAGAACATCCAGACGGTCAAGTCGAGTGGCGCCGGAGCGATCATGCGCGGCGAGTGGGAGTGCGCCGTCGCGACCGATGCACCGTCGAAGGATACGCTCGCAGGGACGCCTCTGTGCGATGTGCTGGGCGACCGCGACCTGAGCAACTTGCGAGCGGTTTTCAGCACGCAGGTCAGGCGCAGGACCTTCGTCATCATGCGCCCCGATGCGACGGTGGAACTGGCGCTCGACATCGGAGAGATCCAGGGCGATGGCCGGTCGCTGCCGATCTGCGAGGCCGAGCTCGAACTCGCAAGCGGCACGCCGACTGCGCTCCTGAGCTGTGCCCGTGATCTGGCATCGATCGTGCCCTCGCTGCCGGTATTGTCGTCCAAGGGCGAGCGCGGCTTCCGGCTGAGCGCGGGTTCCCCGCAGAGCGCCGTCAGCGAACTGTCCTTCGATGTCACGCCGGGCATGAGCACGGAACAGGCCATCCAGAGCACGTTCTCCACTTGCTTCACCGGACTCTTCGATAACTTTGCCCTGCTCGCGGCGGGCGGCGGCGGCGAGGCGCTGCATCAAGCACGGGTCTGCATTCGCCGGATACGGGCGCTCGCCTCATTGTTCGAGCCGGCCCAGCAATGGCGAGGTGACAATGACCTTTCGCCACGGCTTCGCTGGCTGACCCAGTTTCTTGGTGCATCCCGCGAGGTCGATGTCCTCTGCGAGACCGTCCTGGCAGCGCTCGGCGCCAGCTATGGCAGCGCCCCGGGCGTTGCGGATCTGAGAGCGGTCTTTGAAACCCGGGGCGAGCACGCTCGTGAAACGGCGATCGACTATCTGAAGTCGCCGGCAGCCCTGGAGCTCAGCCTCGACCTGCTCGGCGCGCTGGCACGAACCTCGCCGACGCCGCAACAGGCCGAGCTGCTCCAGATGCCGATCGGGCGCTATCTGAGACGCGAACTTCGGCCGCGACTGAAGTCTTTCCTCAAGCGCTGCCGGCACATCGAACGGCTCGATCCACCCGAACAGCATGAGGCGCGCGTTCGCGCCAAGAAGCTCCGCTACATGATCGACCCCTTCGGTGCGCTTCTGGCCCGGCGAAGCTTCTCCAGCCTCATCGAGCCTCTCCAGACAATCCAGCGCGTCCTTGGCGACCTCAATGACCGCAGGACCGGTGAAGCCTTGCTCATGAGCTATGTCGAGGAGGTGCTGGGCGGGGATAGCGGCGGCAGCCGCATTCTCTTCGCCGCCGGCCTTGCAACTGCGCTCTGCCGCGCTTCCGACACCAAGGACGTGACGGATAGCGCGGCGGCTGCCCGCTCCAGGCTGGAGCGTTCTGATCTCGACTTCGACGAGGGAGAGGATTCCGGCCTGGCATAGCCTGCGCCGCTGGGCTCGCCGGACAAGGCGCAAGGAAGCAATGATGTTCGGTCGCCTTCCAATCCTGAGCGGCTTCTCTGGCTTCTCGCCCGACTGGCTGCGCTTTGACGTGACCGCAGGCCTGGCGGTGGCGGCGGTCGCGATCCCGAGCGCCATTGCCTATCCCGCGATCGCAGGGCTGCCCGTCGAGGTGGGGATCTATGCGAGCATCCTGCCGCTCGTCGGCTATGCGCTCTTCGGGCCCTCCCAAAAGCTCATGCTTGGCCCCGATGCGGCGACGATGACGGTTCTTGCCGCGGTCATGGCCGCGATGCCTGCCGGCTCTCCCGAGGAGCGGGTCGCCACTGCTGCGGCGCTTGCATTGGCTGTCGGCATCCTCAGCCTTCTTGCCAGCACGGTCGGCCTCGGCGCCATCGCGGCCTTCCTGTCCCGGCCGATCCTGATCGGATTCATCAGCGGCATCTCGATATCGATCATGGTGGGCCAGATCGGTCGGCTGACCGGCGTGAAGATCGACGCCGACGGCTTGCTGGCCCCAGTCCTGGAACTGTTGCGAAGATCGGATCTGATCCATTGGCCATCGGTGACGCTGGGAGCGGCGATGCTGGCGCTTCTGCTGATCCTGCCACGCCTGCGCTTTCCGATCCCGGGGCCTCTCGTCGTCGTCGTCGTTGCAGCCATCGCCTCCCATCTGTTCAATTTCGAGGCGATGGGTATCAAGGTCGTCGGCCGCCTGCCAAACACACTCCCGGCCCTGTCGTTTCCCACCGGGGCTGCCTTGCCGCTGCGCGAACTCGTGCTCGGCGCCGGGGCCGTCTGGCTCGTCGGCGTCAGCGCCGGGCTCGTCAGTGCGCGCAGCTTCGGGGTGCGCGGCAATTTTCCGATCGATGCCAACCGCGAGCTCGTCGGCATCGGCGCGGCCAATATCGCATCGGGATTGTTCAGCGGCTTTCCGGTCACCATCTCGGATTCGCGTACAGCGATAAACCTGGCTGCCGGAGCACGATCGCAACTGGCCGGGCTGGTTGCGGCCGGCGCGCTGACGGCGCTGCTGCTCTACCTCAATCAGGCGCTGCGCGTGCTGCCGGTGCCGGCGCTGGGCGCCATTCTGGTCGCAGCGGCGTTGAATCTCATCGACATTTCCGGCTTGAGGGAAACCTGGCGCATCAGCCGGGTCGAGTTCGTCTTTGCGCTGATCAGCATGTGGGGAGCGATCAGCCTGGGGGTGTTGAGCGGCGTGGTGATCGCCATTGCTGGGACCCTGCTTCATCTGCTGCTCAAGGACATGCGACCGCGCGATGCCTTGCTCGGGCGCGCTGCCGGCAGGCCGGGCTTCTACAAACTTCATCGGGTACAGGAGGCGCGGCCCGTTCCAGGGCTGGTGATCTACCTGGTTCAGGGCAGCGTGCTGTTCTTCAATGCCGAATACGTCAAAGCCCGGATCGAGGGTATCGTCGATGCGGCACCGCCGGGGACGCGCTGGCTCGTGATCGACGCCAGCGCGATCGCCCAGATCGATTCAACTGCTGCGGTCATGCTCGGTGAGCTGCAGGGGTGGCTTGCAGAGCGCGGCGTGACGCTGGCCGTCGCGGAGCTGCACCGGGATCCGATGGACATCCTCAGGCGATCGGGTTTTCTCGATGCGATTGGGCCAGGGTTGATTTTCGACGAGCTTCAGGATGCCGTCGGCGCCTTTGAAGCCGAGCGCCGCGTCATTCCAGCAGGCTAAGGCATCGGCCCGAAAAGTGGATTCCGGTTTTTGGGAAAGCCGATGCAAACACAAAAGGTTAGATTATCGGACCGGATACGGTTTCCGGTTCGATGATCTAACCGGCCGGCCGCGAGCGGGCCTCCCGAATGAGGATGTCGACGCTGACGATGAAGACCCAGACCGGGAAGATGATCACGGTCCAATCCAGGAATTGGCTGCCGATCAGGATGATGGCGGCGGCGATATACCCTGTGATCGCCGTTGCGCGTGCGGCAATTCCGGTGCGCAGGACGATCGTCGAGGCCGTCATCAGGAAAACGCCCGCCATTTTCAGGGCGTAGATGCTGGTCAGGTGATAGGCGAGCGACCGCGCAAGCATGAAGGTCATCGATCCCGGCAGGTCCCTGGGAAGCGCGGAATAGGCGATGAGGATGGCTCCGACCGAAGAAGCGGAGACGAAGAGCAGGCCGATGAACAGAAGACCGCTTCCGAGAAAGACCGTCGCAAACAACTTGTCTTCGGCCGCCCCCATCCGGTCGCGGAGGACACCGACGAACCACAGGAACGCGATGCCCGCGAACGGGATCAGGTTGAGCGCGAGCGACACTTTCCAGGATTGCGGACCCAGCCAGTCGCCAGGGTCTCGCGGGTCCAGCCGCACGGTGTCGAGGATCAGAAAAAGCGAGGTAAGCAGCAGCACCGAAAAAAGGATCCCGGCGGCGGCGGCAGCCCTCGGGGTCTTCAGGCCCTTTGCCGGATGCGGGTTGTAGCCACTCGCTAGGAGGTCGGTTGTCATCGTGGTCCAACCCTTCTTTCAAAACGGCTCCAGAACGCTGACGAATCTCCGGGAAACACGCCGTTTTGTCAGGCGCCAGGTTCCCATTGGTTTGTTGCGGTGGCAATCGAACTGCACGGACATGATGCAAGGCTGGCTGGCTCTGCCCGACTGATCGCAAGTCATTGCTACGAGATAAGGCCCAGTTGCTCCGCGGAGAGGACAAGCTCGGCTATCGAGCGTGCGGCCATCTTTTCCATCACATTGTGCCGGTGAGCCTTGACGGTGCGAATGGTGGTTCCGAGTTCGTAGGCGATCTGCTTGTTCATCCGGCCTCGCGCCACAAGAGCGAAGACCTCGCGTTCCCGCGGGGTGAGGCTGCCGAGCCGGAGCGCTCGCGATACAGCACCATCGTCATTGTGCCTGGTGCGGCGACAGCGTGCGAGCGCCCGGTTTATCGCATCGAACAGCACGTCCTTGGTGACCGGCTTCGTCAGGAAATCCTCTGCGCCGGCCTTGATCGTGCGGACACTGGTTGGAATGTCGCCATGACCGGTGAGGAAGATCACGGGCAATCGCGATCCGGCCGCATTGAGGCGGAGCTGAAGATCAGGGCCGCTCACGCCTGGAATATCGACGTCGAGCAGAATGCAGCCGTCCGTTCCTTCGTCGGGAAGCTGGTCCAGGAGCTCGGCTCCGGTCCCGTATGATTTCGTCTGGAAGCCGGAGGCTTCGAGCAAGCGAACCATTGCGGTCCTGAAGGAGATGTCGTCATCGACCAGATAGATATTGGCTGGCATGGAGGCGCTTCATGTCTTCATGGCGGGGAGATGGATGTGGAAGGCAACACCGCCATCATCGCGGTTGTCCACCCAGATCCGCCCGCGATGGGCGAGAATGATCTTCCTGCTGATCGCCAGGCCGAGCCCCATTCCATCGGCTTTGGTGGTGTAGTACTCGTCGAAAATTCTCGACAACGACTGAGGCGGGACTTTCGGTCCGTAGTTGATGATGGATATCTCGACGATGCCTCGTCCGTGAAATGCACTCTTTACGATGATATCTCTTCGAGAACTGCCATGGCCGATGATGGCATCGAGCGCGTTGATGGTGATGTTGAGGATCACCTGCTGAATCTGGATGGCATCGGCCGGGATCTCCGGAAGATTCTCGTCCAGCTCTGATCTCAGACCGATATCGTTTGCGGCAGCGCGGCTGGATACGAGCCGGAATGTATCGCGGATGCAGCGATTCAGATCGATCGTCTGAGCAGGCGATGGCGCGAGTCGGATCATGTTCCGCACGCGGTCGATGATCTCGACCGCGCGCATTTCGTCCCGTTTGATGTCCGCGACAATGTCCTGAAGCTCCGCGATGCTGGGGGCCGCATTCTTGAGGATGATCTCGGCCGCTTCAGTATTGATGAGGATTGCGCTGAGCGGTTGCTTGAGTTCGTGCGCTATGTACGCGGACATTTCTCCCAGCGAAATCCGCCGATTGACCGTCATGGCTTCCGAAATGAACTGACTTGCCTCCTGCTCGGCCACGGCGCGTCGTTGGCGTTCGAACAGGAACAGGAGGATCAGCAACGCTTGCAGGAAAAAGGCGATCGAGATGCCTGCGATCGACCAGCCATATTGTTCCCAGGCTGTGGGCCGACGAGCGACGATGTMTAAGTACTTGGTACTATTCAACACTTCGTCCGGTCCGGAGCCGAGGACGAGATTGAGGAGAAGGCCGGAGATCACCGCCAGCGCGAAGACGCCACAAAGGATCAGGTATCGATGCCGGCCGGCGTGCAGCGTCGCCGTCGGGATCTCGCCCCCCGCGCGAAATCGAACGTCCAGTGCTACCTCAGAGCGTTGCAATATGGCCTCCCGGTGGCTGCCTCACTTCGTTGCGTTTCAGCAGGTTTCCGCGACCCAGTGCCTCGCGAAACTCGTTTCCTGGTGGTCGTCCAGTTTCTGGCGCTTCGGCAGCTTGATCTTCTCGCGCGGCGGCGCCTCGTAGGGGATCGAGGACAGGATATGAGAGATGATGTTCAGCCGGGCGCGGCGCTTGTCGTCGGAATGGACGGCAAACCAGGGCGCCCAGCTCGTATCACTTGCCCGGAACATGTCGTCGCGGGCACGGGAATAGTCATTCCAGCGGCCATAGGATTTCAGATCCATAGGCGACAGCTTCCAGATCTTGCGCGGGTCGGTGATGCGCTCCTCGATCCGGCGCGTCTGCTCCTTCGGGCTGACCTCAAGCCAGTATTTCAGCAGGATGATGCCGGATTCGACGATGACTTTCTCGACGCTCGGGACTGCGAACAGGAAGGCCTGAGCCTGTTCCTCCGTACAGAACCCCATCACCCGTTCGACGCCGGCGCGGTTGTACCAGCTGCGATCGAAGATCACGACTTCGCCGGAGGCCGGGAGATGGGGCAGATAGCGCTGGACGTACATCTGCGAGCGTTCGCGATCGGTCGGCGGAGGAAGCGCGATGACGCGGAAGACCCGCGGGCTCACCCGCTCCGTGATCGCCTTGATGACACCGCCCTTACCGGCGCCGTCACGGCCCTCGAAGATAATGCAGATCTTGGCGCCGGTATGCTTGGCCCATTCCTGGAGCTTGACCAGTTCGCCATGAAATTCCTTCAACTGGCGCTCGTAAGGCTCTCGCTTCATGGCCTTGCTGACAGGAGCATCCATGATCACGCCCTCCCGGTTAGGACCAGGCCAGGAAGAAGGCGACATCGCCGGGCAGCCCACCCGGCCAGTCGATGATCATCGCGCGCAGCCGATAATTCGCGGGCTTCAGATGCTCCTTCCAGAATTCATAGGCCTGGCGCGGCCGTCCGGTGAGCGTCGTCGGCCAGTCCGCCTCTGAGTTGTTGAGCGCACGGCCCTTGTCGTTGCACAGCGCGCTCGGAAACCGCATCACCATGACCTCGCGCTCGCCACGCTCGGCAGCCGCGCGCGTCTTCACTGCGAGGTTGTGCTTGATCCGGGCAATCAGCTCGGCATTGACCTCGACCTCTTCCGCAAGCGTCTTGATCAGCTTCTGGCGTGCCTCCTCGGCCTTATCCATGGCACCCAGCATCTTGGATGCCTTCGCCATCTCGATGTCCGCCATGTAAACTTTCAGGTCGTCGGCCGACATGAAACTCTCGTCGGCGAGAATGTCGGCTTTCGCGCCGTGCGCCGCGGTCTGGGGCATTGCCGTTTCCTCTCCAGTCGAAATCGCGATTGCCTGCCTCGTCAAATGCCGTCCGGACGACCAAGGGTTTCCCTGAGCTCGGCTTCGAGGCTCTCGACGAGCTGTCGATATTCGATGCAACGCGCCTTGCGGATCGGCAGGGCCGAACTCTCCCATTCCGCCAAGGCCCGTTCGGCTTCGGCGAGGTCTGCGCAGAGCGTGCGAAAACTCTCGCTGCGGAGTGCTCTTTCCCTAATCGACCTCCCATAGGCTGGAAGATGCCGGATGGCAGCCAGCACACCCTGATCCATCGCAACGGTTCTCCCGCCGACGAGCGCCACGTCACGTCCACTATGGAGAAAGATCGCGCCCGCGGGAGTAACTAACAGGAGGCTACGCCCGGCAAGGGGCCGCAACCGATGCGTGCGACCAGTGAAACTGAGTCAATAGGGGCGGGACTTGCGGAAGCTMGCACAGCGTCCCGACCGCTCGACAGCGTGTTACGAGCGTAACCTCCCGTTAGCTACTCCCGCCCCCTTGGGCCGTCGCCTATCGTTGCAGCTTCACCGAAGTCCCCCTTCCCCCCGCGGTCGCAGAGGCKAACGACGAGGGATCCAGGCGGGCCAACCCGGAGGCCACAACATGTCGACATTGAAGCACTGGTCGCTTGCTTTCGCCCTGCTTGCCGGCGTGGCGTCCTGGTCCGACAGCCAGCCGGCCAGAGCG
>NZ_JBFTKP010000084.1:0-8830 GCF_056396005.1 Allobosea sp. 05T439
ACGGCGGAGGCGACCGGCTCGTAGACGACGCCGGGGTCGTAACTCGGAACATAGATCACCTCCGGTTCCGCCGGCTCGATATAGATGACGTTGCTGGATCCCTCGGTCTTCTGGACGACGGTCTGTTGCGGCGTCGACTTCAGGGCTCCACCCTTTGCCGCCTGGGCTCGGAGATCCTGGATGACGGCCGCGACATCCGTCGGCTGGTAGACGAAGGCGTCGCCGAGATCGCTCGTCCAGTCGAGGTTCTCGTTCATCTGCTTGATCAGGTCGGGAAACCGGATCAGCGCCTTGACGCTGGCATCCCAGTTCATGGCGTCGGCTGCCGTGAAGTCGGCCTTCTCGACGGCCGCCTTGTTGCGCTCGATCCAGCGCGCCGCCTGCACGATATCGAGCGGATAGGCCGAGGCCGGCAACAACTGGGCGAGCAGCGGGTCGGGGTAGAGCGCGATCGGCTTCACCAGCGGCTCGATCTCCGCACGGGTGAAGACCGTGTCCGCTGCCTGCGCCGGTGCAGCCTGTGGCGCTGGTGCGGCCTGTTGGGCGAAGGCGGCGCCGAGGCCCGGGAGAATGGCGCTGGCTGGAGCCAGCACCAGCGCCATTGCGGATAGGGCGATCATTCCGTGTCGCATGCCGTCCTCGCGCTCAAATGTCTGCAAACAAGCCGGTCCATCACCGTCCGGCCCCTATCTGAAACGACCCACATTCACGATCTGGACGCGCCGATTGGCTGCTGCGTCCGGGTTCTTCCGGTTCTGCAACTGCTCTTCACCGAGACCGACCGAGACAATCCTGGCGGGGGCGATGCCGAATGTGGTGACCAGCGCGTCGCGAACCGCATCGGCCCGCTTCTGGCTCAGCGTCAGGTTGGACTTGCGGTCGCCGACCGCGTCGGTGTGGCCGACGATGAGGAACTTGTATTCCCGCAAGGTCGGGTGGAGCAGGGAGTCGGCAATCACGCCGACCGTGCGGAACGATGCAGGGCGGATCACCGCCGAGCCGGTCCGGAACTGGATCTCGACGGTGAACTGCGAGAGATTGTCCAGTTCCTGCGAGAGCGGCTCGCGCAGCGAGGCATCCGGTCCGCGGTTGGCGGCGACGCTGTCCACGGCCTGGCGGCGGAGCGCGGCGACGTCGATGGATTTCGACTGGTCGAGGACGTTCAGCGTCTCGATCAGCTGCGTATCGTTGAGTCGCTCCTGGGCCTGCACGATTGCGGTTGCGGGGGCGAGGGCGATTGCGGCGGAGAAGACGAGGGCGATGGGCTTCATGGGGTGCGCTGTGCCTTCAGTTCCAACCGGCATCGACGATGACCTGCTTGCAGCCGCTGCTGACGACCTTCGACGCGGTCAGCAGGCACTGCAGCCTGTAGCCGTCATGGGGCTGCACGCCGCTGCAATATTGACCAAGGTCGCGCTCGCAGACCTTAACTGCGGCAGCCTGGGCATTGGCCCGCTTCGCGAGCGACTGGAAGACCTCGGCCGACGCGGCCTTGCAGCCCGCCGATAGCCGCGCCTGGTTCCGATCAAGGCACGTTTTGACGGCGCCGCCGCCAAGCGAAACCTTCGAACAAAGCTTGTCGATGTCCGAACCACAGGACTTCGCCAGCCGGTCATAGGCTTCGGCAAAAGTAAGCGTCTGGGCCGAAACGGCCAGTGGGATCACCATGGAGGTTAGCAGACAGGCTGCGGCGAGGGCTCTGCGTAGACTCACGATCGTCTCCCTGTTTTCGTTCGGTGTAAGCGCGCCCGAATATGCGATTTCAAAGGAAGCCGGCGATCTTGCTATGGGCAAACGCCAGGAGCGATGAGTTGATCGATCAGGGTGCGCACAAAGACATCTGGGCCGCCGGCACCAGAACATGTCGGCAGCTTGCGGGATTCGTCTTGATGGGACCGGTCGGGACAAGAGGCCAAGCCACTGGTGTCGAAGCTCGGTCTCCAATCTGTGCGCCCGGATGAAGGGAAAAGCAGCCCGGCGCATCGGCCGGGCTGTTTGCAGATCAGAGTGCCCGGCTCAGAACTTGTAGTTCACGCCGACGCGCAGGAGTCCGGCGCCGCCGCCGCCATTGCTGACCGCGGTATAGGTTCCGGCCGGCAGCACGCCGCCCGCGGGGTTTTCGAAGACCTGGGCCCTCCTGCCCTCGCCGGTATCGACGTAGAGACCTTCGAGCTTGACCGTCCAGTTATTGGTGAAGGCGTATTCGACACCGCCGCCGATGGTCCAGCCGGCATTGCTTGTCGTGTTGCCGGTCAGCGGGTTGCTGTTCAGGCCGCCATAGGCCAGACCGCCGGTGATGTAGACCAGCGTCCGATCGAAGGCGTAGCCGATGCGGGCGCGTACGGTGCCGAAATAGGCGCCGTCACCGCCGCCTCTACCGGCCCACCAGGTGTATTGGCCCCAGGCCACGCTACCGCCTGTATCGACATACTGGATATCGGTCTCCAGGCCGTAGACAATCGCGCCGGACTGCCAGTTATAGCCGATCTGGCCGCCACCGACGAACCTGCCATCACCACCGCCGACACCGCTCAGAACGCTGGAAGAGCCAGCAGTCGGCCCGTTGACGGCGATCTCGCCCGAGTCAGCCCAGCCCACGCCGGCGTTGAGACCGACATAAAGACCAGCCCAGGTGAACAGGGGCGCGTAGACGATCGGGGGAGGCGGCGCCTGGCGGCTGGGAAGGTCGGCGGAGAAGGCCGACGTTGCCAGGCACGTCGCAAGAACGGCGGTGGATACAAGACCTAGTCGCATGATGTCCTCCGAGGTCAGGGATACGCAAGTCAATCTGTTCCATATGAAGTAACGGCAGAGAACCCGAATAATCCGTGCCACTTCCCAATGAAGTGCCGAATGTTACGGACTGCGATATTTTGATCACTTCGCTCTATGAGTCCAAAAAACGACTGCCCAGAGCATGCCAATCCCAACGGGCGCCCGTGGGGCCCAGACCTCCGGCATGGGGCGGCGTGGGGACGGGCGTTCCATCGCGGTTGAGGAAGTCACTCCAGTTCAGGCCATCGATGCTCTTGCTCAGTGCTCATGCGCGATAAATCACGCATGCGGTGCCGTCATCGAAAGATAGTGTACCAGGCCCGCCATCCCTCCCCAGAGCAGGAACGATATCGCAGCTCCCCAAATAATCCCTCGCCCAAAACTATCGTCATCGTCTCCCTMGGGCCGAAGCCATTTGTAATTCCGCTGGTTTGCCGGGGGCGATGCTGGAGGTTCGTGAGAACATCCGTTTCCCTTTGAGGCCGCCATGCCAATAACCTTTCAGATGGCCGATGGGCGTAGCGAATCGTGTAATATTCAGCACGTAGTCAAACCAAGATCTGTAATCTAAGTGATGTAAGCACACGTATATCGGCTCGTCGACGGGGATTTGCACCTGCCCGTTCGGGGCGACTGAGATTGGTTAACCGGTGACATCAGGACGATACAGCCACGATAAGACGAGACCGCACGCGCGCACTACATGACGATACGTCATATAATCTCAGCTGGGGTCATCGCGCTGCGGCCCGATTGTACTTGCGCTATCCCTGAGACCCGATTTCATCGCCAGTCCCAGCGGGATCGGCATCAGGCCCTTCACCGGGTGCTGGTCGCCTGCACTCCGTGCCAGGTCGGTTGTCATGGCGCTCCAACTCTTCTTCTCGAGACTGCCACAGAGCCGTCGTCCACCTCCGGGAAACGCGCCGTTTTGCCAGGCGCCGCGTTTCTCGGCCGTTTTCAAACTGCGTACACAATGCAGGGGGGTGTTGGTGCTCTCGAACTGGTCGCCCGCCTTTTCTAAGAGATGAGCCCAAGCTGCTCTGAGGACAGGACAAGCTCGGCAATGGAGCGGGCGGCCATTTTTTCCATCACCTTGTGGCGGTGGGCCTTGATGGTGCGAATGGTGGTTCCGAGTTCGTAGGCGATCTGCTTGTTCATCCGGCCTCTCGCCACAAGGGCGAAGACCTCGCGCTCCCGCGGGGTGAGGCTGCCGAGCCGGACCGCGCGCAATTCGGCGCCATCGTCATCGCGCCTTGCCTGACGACAGCGCGCTAGCGCGAGACGGTTCCCACGATCCCTGACGCCTGACCTCCCAGCCCGGGCGGCCGGTAACCCCCGTCGTTGCGGCAGTGCAGGCAAAGGGGAACATGTCTTGCTAGGAGCGCTGCTGCATGCGCTATTTCCATGTAATGGGGAGGCCGGCGCATGGCTCGTGAGGTTCTGTCGCAGAACGGCTCTGCGTCTCATCACCATCACAACGGCTCCGTCCGCGCCCTGACCCTCGGCGCTCTGGGCGTCGTCTATGGCGACATCGGCACCAGCCCGCTCTATGCGCTCAAGGAAGCGGCCCGGGCCGCGGCTGCGGGAGGAGCCTTGCAGCCGGAAGCCGTCATCGGCTGTGTCTCGATGATCCTCTGGGCGCTGATCCTGATCATCTCGATCAAGTACTCGATCTTGATCCTGCGCGCCGGCAATCGCGGCGAAGGCGGCATCATGGCGATGCTGGCCCTGCTCAAGGCGCGCCATGCCAGGCCCGGCACAGGGCGCGCCTATGTCCTCGTCGTCGGACTCGTCGGCGCCGCCTTGCTCTATGGCGACGGCGCGATCACGCCGGCCATCTCCGTGCTCAGCGCGATTGAGGGCCTCAAGGTCGACGCACCGATGCTGGCGCCGGCCGTCGTGCCGCTGACCGCTGCGATCCTGATGGGTGTCTTCCTGGTCCAGAGCAAGGGCACCGGCTTCATCGGCCGGCTGTTCGGGCCGATCATGCTGCTCTGGTTCCTGGCGCTCGCTCTGCTCGGCATCCGGGGCATCCTGATGGCGCCGGGGATCCTCGCAGCGATCAACCCATTGAATGCGCTCTACTTCATTACCCACACCGCCCCGCTCGTCGGCTTCGCCGTGCTGGGCGCCACGTTCCTGGCCGTGACCGGTGGCGAGGCGATGTATGCGGATATGGGCCATTTCGGTCCCAAACCCATCCGCCTCGCCTGGTTCACCATCGTGCTGCCTGCGCTGATGCTCAATTATTTTGGCCAGGGCGGGCTGCTACTCACCCAACCTGCAGCCCTCACCAACCCATTCTACCAACTCGCCCCGGACTGGGCGCACTACCCATTGATCCTCTTCGCCACCGCCGCCGCCGTCATCGCCTCGCAGGCGGTAATTACAGGCGCCTTCTCGCTCACTCGACAGGCTGTGCAGCTCGGCCTCTTCCCCGCCGTCCACATCAAGCACACGGCCCATGACCAGAGGGGACAGGTCTACATTCCGATCGTCAACTGGATGATCTGCCTGGCGACGCTCACCTCGGTCTTCATGTTCCGCTCGTCCGATGCGCTGGCCGGCGCCTATGGCATCGCCGTCTCGTTGCTCATGGCCATCACCACCGGACTCGCAGCGCTGATCGCCCTCAAATGGGGCTACAACCCAATCCTTGTCGTGGCGGTCAACGGCTTCTTCCTGCTGATCGACCTTGCCTTCTTCTCCGCCAACCTGCCGAAGTTGCATGAAGGTGGCTGGTATCCGCTGGTCCTGGCGCTCGTGCTGGTGGTGATCATGCTGACCTGGCGGCGCGGCCTCGCTTTGGTGGAGGCAGCGCGTGGCCGCCAACGCGAGCCGGAGAGGGAGTTTCTCGACATGCTGGCCACGAACCCGCCTGTGCGCCTGCCGGGCACCGCCGCCTTTCTGGCCTCGGCCGCCCTCGGGCTTCCGCTCTCACTCACGCATTTCGTTCGCCACAATCATGCCCTGCACGAGCGCATTCTTCTTGTCACTGGCAAGCTAGAGGAAATCCCGCGCGTCCCCGACGAAAACCGTATGGAGGCGATCAAACTCGCGCCCGGCGTCACTCGCGTGATCCTGCATTTCGGTTTCATGGAGACGCCACATATTCCCGGCGGCCTACGCTGCGGCGCCGACCGTGGACTTCTGCCGGGCGTCGATCTCATTCAAATGTCGTACTATATTGGCCGTGAGACGATCATTCCGCGCGAGGATATTGTGGGAATGGCCGTGTGGCGCGAGGCGCTCTTCTCCTTCATGCAGCGTAACGCCGAGCGCTCAGCTGCCCATTTCCACATCCCCGCGAAGCAGGTCGTGGAGGTCGGCGTGGAGATCGAGATCTGATTGCCACGACTGAAGCCTGCTCGAATACGTCACCAAGCCCTTAAGGAGCAGAGCGCAAAAGCGTTCAGCGAGAAGCAGGGGGCGGTCGGTTGCCGCGTTCAGCTCAAGGATGATCGTCCTCCCCTGACGGGATGCGCCGCGCATGTCTCTCGAACCACGAAGCAAGATCAGCGCCCCATAAGGCGGCAAGTTCAGTGGGGCTGAAATCATAGGGCGAGCGAGGGCTCAACGCTTCGATGCCCTTCAGCCAGCGCTCCCGATGCTTCGGTGAAAGAAGCGGGTTGTTGATGTCGATCGGCTGGTCGTCCATCGCCTTGAGGACATCTCTCATCCGGAGCGCACGCGGTTTCCGCCGGGTCTGCGTTTTCTGCTCCGTCGCTAGCTTCCTGAAATGCACCAGGTCGCTGACCAGCCGGGCATAGGGGGCGACGTTCCAGAGCCGCAGCTGCTCGATCACCTCCGGGCCGTGCTTCGCAACGTCGGCGGCGACGATATCGATGATCGATGCCCCGAGGCGATCACGGGCGTTGAGCAGGTTCTGTCGCCTCATGGCGGTCTCTCCCGCGCCTGCGCGCGCTATGGGCAGGCATCGCCCAGCCGCGCCACGCATGGCGGCGATGCGCAAGGGCATGGCTGAATGCAACAAGCCCGGCATGGCGGACGATGTTAAGGCGCGAGGAGCCCCACGGAGCAAGACCGTGGAGTTCCTCGTCATCTGTTGGTCCCTCGCAGTGCTCGTCTGGCTTGCGCTGATCCTCGTCGTCTCGTTCCACTACCTGCGGGCTGAAAAACTTGAGAAGGCGGTTGGCGTGAAGGTTAAATCCGACCCCGCCGAGAAGGACCGCATCCGCCGCCAGCTGCGCTGACCTTTCGGCGCAGCGCGCCCACGTGGGACGTCCGGCAACGCGCCTGACCTACTGGAGCCGTCAAGACGGTGCCTGACCCGCGCCCGATGCCCGCGCGTCTCCCGGCCCCGTACAAGCTTGCGTCCCCGTCGCCTGCGCGACGGTCTGCTCCCGGCTGGGTTGCCCTGTCAGCACCCACGCGCAACAGCCGCCCCATCGGAGCGGCTGTGCATGAAACCAGATGCTGCCGGTGGGCTCGCCAATTGGCCCGGCAGGTGTGCTCAGGCGCCTTACGGGCAGGGACCTGAGAAACGGCGACCGCTCGTGTCCTGGAAGATGCAGTTGTTTGGGGTCGTCGCCCGACCGACCACCGCGCCGGTCACGCCACCTGCAAGGGCACCGATGGCGGCACCACGACCGCCGCCCGCGATCCCACCGATGAGCGCACCACCGCCAGCGCCAATGGCGGCGCCGCCAAGCGTGCGGTGCGACTGAGACTCAGGGTTGCAGCCTGCGAGTAAAAGGCCAAGGCCGATAAAGCCGGCGACTGTGATCGAACGGAGCATTTTGGGGTCCTTGTTCAAGTCTGCGCGCGAATGCGAACGCATCAAACTAGGGCGAGACGTCGGGTGCGCCATCGCAAGTGACCGCGTCAGTCGGGAATTCCTGTGGATGTTCATCCGGTTTCCCCGATACCTGAAGCTTCGTAGCCTTCAGCTCGGTCGCACGGCGTCGCCGAAATCTTTTGATCACGGCCTGACGGAATGAGGCCCAAAGCAGCTGCTTGCCACTCTCGACCTCAACAAGTTCCTGCTTGAGCTACCAGCGCCCTCCATCGAGAAACTCGGTCACTGCCGTGCGCTGCGCCTCGAGACCCAGACCAGAGCGTCCCTGACGCAGCGTCGACACGCGGAGATAACCACCACAAGGCAGGCCGGGCAAAGCGGCCCACCGCCCCTACCGCGCGTCTTCCGCGCCTGCGCTGCGCGCCGCGACACCCGCCAGCGCACGCGACGGCGCCGACGATGTACAAACGGATTGCGGAGCCTGGTCAGACCGGGATCGTCATCCCCGATGTCGAAAGGCGCGATGAGGGCCGGACTCATGGCCTGATATCCCTTCGCTGGGAGGGCGTTGTCACGTTAACTCCGGCATGGCGGCAAGCGGTGTAGGTGGGCGTGCATGACCCTGCCGGCCATCAGCTACAAGCGCCATCGGTTCCCTCCGGCGATCATCGCCCATGCGGTGTGGCTGTATTTCCGSTTTCCCCTGAGCCTTCGCCTGGTGGAGGAGATGCTTCTGGAGCGCGGCATCGCCGTCTCCTACGAGACGGTGCGGCGCTGGGCCTTGAAGTTCGGGCGGGATTACGCCCACCGCCTGAAGCGCAAGAGGCCGAGCCGCCGCGACCTTTGGATGAGATCGTGCAGACCCGGCGTGACACCAAGGCAGCGCGGCGGTTGCTGAGGCGTCTTTTGAAGAAGCAGAGCTGTGCGCCCCGGCGGATGATCACCGACAAGCTCGGCTCCTATGCCGCCGCYCGGCGCCAGATCATGCCGACGATCGAGCATCGCGCGCACAAGGGCCTCAACAACCGGGCCGAGAACTCACACCTGCCGCTCCGAAAGCGCGAGCGGACGATGCAAGGCTTTCGATCTCCAGGCAGCCTGCAGCGCTTCGTCGCCGTCTTCTCCGCCGTCCGCAATCTGTTCGTCCCGCCCCGGTCCCGTCGCTCCGCCCTCGCCATCCATCTGCATCGTCTGTGCGCCATGGCACAATGGAAAGCCGTCGCTGGCCTCGCAGCGTGAGCCCGTCACCCGGTTGAGTTCGCTTCAATGGTCCGCGGTTAACGTGACAACGCC
>NZ_JBFTKP010000085.1:0-8243 GCF_056396005.1 Allobosea sp. 05T439
ACCACCCAGAAGGTCTGCCCGACCATGCCGCCATTGATATGCGTCTCGGCAAGGCCACCGACCCAGAGATCGACCCGGTCGATCCCCTTCACGATGCCGGTGCCGTCGGCCTGGATGGCCACGCTGATATTCGAGTTGATCGCCTGGAAGGCAGCTATCTCATTGGCGTCCAGGACGAGGTCGGGATAGGCCTGCTTGAACTGGGCGATCACTGCATCGCTCAGATTGTTGCGCTGTTGGAAGTCCTCCCAGGAGGTATAGGGTGAGAGGTTTCCGGCATATCCGACGGCCTCGGAGACATAGGGATCCTGCGAAGCGGCAAGATCCGAACGCACCTGGTTCAACGTTCCCAGCCCGACATCCCAGCCGCGGGCCACATTGAAGGCGAACAGGTCGGCATTGATCCGCACCAGATCGTTGCGCACCGCGTCGACGATGTTGAAGTCAACCTCCTCCGCCGGCTGCCTGATGATGCCGCCCAGGATCGATCCCACGCCGAGCTGCTCATAGCCGGGCTGCGGGACGTAGCCGGGGGGCAAGGGAGCAGTGAAGGCGCCGGCGTCGTTCGTCGGATTCAGGAAGGCGTCGAACAGCGCCACCTGCTTCGGCTGACCGTCGGCATCGAGCACGGTCATGGTCTGGCCGATCAGGGAGTGACCGACCCGGTACACGGCCGCCGCGAACTCATGCGAGATGGCGGCCGTCGCATCTGGATTGTAGTCGCCATGGCCGTGGTCGCCATCGCCCTTGATGCCGCCGATGAGATGATCGGCGAACTCGTCGAAGACGACGCGCTGGTATTCGGCCTCGTTGATGATCTTGGCCGCCTGGAAGAGCTCCTCCTGTGTGCCCTGGAAGCCGGCCTCCACCAGATTCTCGACGTGGAAGTTGTGGTTGCGCGCCCAGATCGTGTGCATCGCGGTCAGGGAGAAGTTCT
This sequence comes from Allobosea sp. 05T439, assembly GCF_056396005.1. Taxonomy (NCBI): domain Bacteria; kingdom Pseudomonadati; phylum Pseudomonadota; class Alphaproteobacteria; order Hyphomicrobiales; family Alloboseaceae; genus Allobosea; species Allobosea sp. 05T439. The sequence continues at coordinate 938 of NZ_JBFTKP010000085.1, forward strand.
CGTTCGCCCGGCCGTCGCCAGCAATATAGTGGTCGAGCACGCTGATGAACGGATTGGCATCGAGCAGCAGCGCATGTCCGGTGCCCATGAAATTGGACGCCATGGTCGCCGCCATCGTGGTGTTGATCACCCCGCCGTTGACCAGCCCCGCGAAATAGGTCTGGAAGGCGACCGGGCCGCCCGGCAGGCCGGTGAAGACGGTGTTGTTCTCCCAATGCTCGAGGATCAGCTCGCGCAGCGTCGGCAGCAACCGGAAGTTCGGGTCAGACGGATCCGGCCCTCCCGCCAGCAGCATCGAGCCGAGACCGCCATCGCCGTCGCCTTCCCGGAGGAACTGGCCGACGAGCCCGTTCGAGCCATAGGCCTGGTTCTGGTCCGCGAAGGGCGAGGTCCGGTTGATATGCTGGGGAACGCCATCGACGATTTCGTCGACCGTGCCTCGGGTGAGATCGGCAGGGTTGCCGGATCCGGGCGCGCCGTTGCCGGGAGCGCCGATCTGGATCGCGCCATTGCCACCCTTCGGCAGGAAATCGAGGCCGTGGTCGAAATACTGGCCAAAGGCCATGAAGAAGATATTGGCGTCGTTGCTGTTCTTCGGCAGGTCTGCTTCCTGCACGCCCAGGATATTGCTGATATTGCGCGGATCGAGCCCCTCGAAGATCGGATTGATCTGGTTGTTGCCGGTCGCCGCGTCGTAGTCGCCGTAGCGGGCTTCCGTCAGCCGGATGAAGTGCTCGTCCGCCGCACCGTAATCGGGATGGGCGAGATTGTTGCCGTGGCCGCTGAGATCGCGGACGCCGGGCACCGTGTCGTCATCCCCGGGGACTTCCTGGCCGTTGACCAGGTGCTTTAGCCCCGCAACGTCGCCGGCGGTGAGGTCGAACGCGCCAGTGATGCCGCCGCCGTTCCCGCTCCCGTTTCCGGAACCACCACCATTACTGCCGCCCCCGCCAGTCGATCCGCCGGCTGCAGCTGGTCCGGTCACGTGCATTTCATCCTGGGCACGCATGCCAACCAGATGGTCGGAGCCGCCGCCCGTATTGAGCACGACGTGGTGGGCCGATTCGAGAGCCGTCACGTCGACTGTGTCGTCMCCYGTGCCGGAGTTCACCGTGATGGTGTTGAAGCGCAGATCCGAGGGGGTCAGGTTGCCGACCACGAGGACGCTGTCATTGCCGCCACCGGTATTGATCGAAATCTCTTCGATCTGATCCAGCTCGGCCACGACCGAGGCCGTRCCCGTGCCGTTGCGGGTGATCACGATATCCGTGTTGGCRTTGAGATCGCTGGCGAGATTGCCTGCGACTTTCAGCCACTCGAACCTGGAATAGATCGAGAAGACCTCGTCCGAATTGTCCCCGGTGATGCTGAAGGCATCGCCGACCGTTCCGTTGGCCCCGCCATTGACGACGTCGCGACCATCGCCAACCCGCCAGACGATGGCGTCGTCACCAGTGCCGGCATTGATCGTATCGTTGCCCCCGAGGCCGAAGATCAGGTCGTTGCCCGCCGAGCCGGTGATCGTCGTCCCGGCTGCCGTTCCCAGCTGGGTGGTGTATACCGTCGCGCCGAACTGAACCTTTTCGATCGTCGTCAGCGTGTCGCGGCCATCGGCATCGCTTGTAATGGTCAGCACGCCGGCATTGGTCGTGGTGAGGGTATGGTCGAGCACCGATCCGGTGAACACCGCCGTGTCCGTGCCGTTGCCGCCGGTCAGTGCGTTGTTGCCGGCATTGCCGGTGAGGATGTTGTCGCCGGTATTGCCAGTCGCGCTGACATTCGCGGTTCCCGTCAGCGTGACGTTCTCGACATTGGCGTAGAGTGCGAGGTCGAGATTGACCGCTCCGGTCACCGTATCGATGCCGCCGCCTGCAGCCTCGATGACCTGGTCCCGTTGAGCAGCCGTGCCTGCCACATCGTCGATGACATAGGTGTCGTCGCCGGCACCGCCGGTCATGACGTCGCCCGTAGTGTTGGGATTGGCGCCGCCATCGAGACGATCGTTGCCTGCGCCGCCGTTCAGCGTGTCGGCACCGGCCCCGCCGCTGAGCACGTCGTTGCCCTGTCCACCGGTCAGCGCGTCGTTACCGGCCCCGCCGCTGAGCGCGTTGTCGTTGGCATCACCGGTGATCGAGTCGTTGCCGCTCCCGCCGATGAAATTCTCGATATTGGCGATCGTGTCGGAAGTTGCGTTCGTGGTCCCCGACCCCGCAACGACCGCCGCGGTTGCGCCGTTCAGCGTCACGGTCAAAACCGCCGTTGCCGCCGAGTAATCCGCGGTGTCGATCCCGGTGCCACCATCGAGGACGTCGCGGACGGTGTCGACACCGGCGACCAGCGTATCGTTATCGGCGCCACCATTGAGCGTATCGGCGCCGGCTCCGCCATTCAGGACGTCGTCACCTGCCAGGCCGTTCAGCGTGTCGTTGCCCGCCAGGCCGTTGATCAGGTTTGGATCGGCCGTGCCGGTAATGGTTTCGTTCCCACCGGTTCCGACCCGGGCGACGATCTGGGAGGTCACCGACTCGGCAAGCCCGTCRCCATCGATATAGCTGACGATCACCCGATAGAAATTGGCGTCGTTGATGGTGCGGTTGGCGTTGGCCGTCGGCAGCCCGGCATTGGTCCAGGGTCCTGTTCCGGTTGCCGAGGTCTGCCATTGGTAGCGGATGGTGTTGGCAATGCCGTTGGCGTCGACGATTCCAGCGGTGCTGGCCGTCAGGACATTGGTGCCGGTGCTGGTGATCGTCGGTGCGCCGCTTGCTCGTGCCAGCGACACATCCGTGAACGTTCCGGTCGGAATGCCATTGGCATCGAAATTCGTGAACCGCGCGATCTCGATATTCACGAGCGTGTCGGTGCCTTCGTCGTCGATCAGCGGGATCTTGATGCCATCTGCCCCGAGGACCGGTGCCACGACAGTGTCGACGACTGTYACCGTGCCGTTGGCATTGCGCGTSAGSGTGAAGTCGGCGCGGCTGCCGTGGAAGACCGCCACGTCGGTATCGGTTGCCAGGGCGCCGTCGGAGATGATCTCGCGCACCGCTTCGAGCTGGCCCGGATTGATCTKTCCGGTTCGCATCAGGTCGGCGACCGATTTTCCGTCCCAATTGGCATTGCCGGTCCCCGAGATGAGGGTGGTCAAGCCATCGACCGTGAACAGCTGGGCGCTCGCCGGGTCCTTGGTGGCATGCACCGAGATCCGGACATTGAGCCAGCGGTCGCCATCGATCAGATCATTGCCGGCATTTCCAGTGATGGTGTCGCTGCCGGCGCCGCCGAGCAGGATGTCGCCACCATTGCCGGGGTCGAAGACAGTGGTGTCGGGAGCGAGATCGCGGAAATGCGAGCCAGCGACCGCCATGGCCGCGACGGTCGCCGCCGATTGTCCGATGACCGCACCGGGCGCCAGCTTGATGAAGTCCTCGAGCCCGCGGATCAGGTCGACGTTCTGGGACAGAAGCTTGCTGTCCGTCGCGGGCCCATTGACCGGGCCGGTTCCTGCGCCGACAGCGCCGACCGGAAAGCTGGTTCCGATCAATGTATCGTTGTGCTTCCAGCCCGAGGCGCCTTCCACCGAGTCGTTGCGGTCCCGCAATGTCAGCGCGAGCTGATTGGCGAAGCGCGAGATGCCGAGATCGATGACGCCGTCGGTTTCGTCTCCCTTCTGAATGGACCAGTCGAAGCCCAGCATGCCGTTGTTGCGCTGGATTCCGGCGCCCTGGACCATGATGTCGTCGCCGGACTCGCCATCATAGTCGGTGTCGTTGCCCTGGCCGTTGAGGATGTCGTGTCCGATGATCGGCGAGTTGAAGAACAGGTCCGAGTTTTCACCCGACAGACCGTCAAAACCCTCGCCTCCCTCGATCCAGTCATCCCCCTCGTTGCCCATCAGTCCGTCGGGTGCTGAACCGCCGAGAATGAAGTCATTGCCCGGGCCGGCGAACACTTCCTTGGCGTCCGTGACGCCCATGATGAAATCGTTGCCCTCGCCGCCGAACATGAGGGTGAGGCCCGCATCGCTGGCGATCACGTCGTCACCGGCTTCGCCGCGCAGGAAATTGTCCCCGAACGGATCCTCGATGATGTCGTCGCCGCCGCCGCCGAACACCTGGTCGGATTCCATGCCGGCATTCAGATAGTCATTGCCGTCATCGCCCCAGAGGGTGTCGATGCCCTTGTCGCCATACAGCCTGTCATTGCCCTCGGTGCCGCCGAGAACCACGTGTTCACCGCCGGAGAACTGCAGGATTCCGCCATCGAAGATCGGCTTGCCATCCGCATCGAGAACCGGCTGACCGTTGGCATCCAGGCGGGCCGTCCCTTCGACCCGGTGAACCTTGGGATCGATGCCTTGCACGAAAGGATCGGAGTGCACGGGATCGAGCAGGCTGCGATCGGCTGGATCGGTCCCGTCGCGCGCGGCAATGCCGCTATAGTTCTCCTGACCCGCCAGCTTGTCGAGCTCCAGGATCATGTCCGGAACCGACATGAGGTTGCCCGGAAGATGCGTCGAATGGAGATCGCCCAGGTCGGTATTGCGCATGACCAGGTCGGTGAACGAATTGGGCTCCAGCAGGTTCAGCAGGTTCATGCCCTGCGTGCGGCTGAGGTAATAGAACCGGTCGCCGTTTTGCAGGTGCTCCAGCTGATATTCGAACACGAAGTTGAACGTCGAGCCGAGCTGGCCGCCGAACTCGTTGATCTCCTCGGCCAGACCGCCGATCCACAGATCGACATGGTTCAGTCCGCCAAGGCTGTCGTCATGGGGACCGGCGCCGTCCGCCGCATAGAGGCCGGTCGCGTTCAGGAAGTCGAGGCGGTCAGCCGGAGCATGAATCGTATGCGCCAGGACCGGCGGCTGCATGGCGGCATTCGCTGGCACGGTCTGATCGGTGCCGAGCACGATGGCCATGGCGGCTGCACGCTTGCCCTCCGAGGTCGTCTCGGCGGCGATCAGCGGATGGGTGCCATAGGCTGCGATGAAGTTGACCACGGATAGCGGGTGCTTGATGTGCTGGGTGAAGTCGGCCCAGCTGGTATAGGGCTTGAGGTCGGCGCCGCCGGTCGTGGCGTAGATTTGAGCGCGCGCGTCGTTCAAGCTCGGGATGCCGGTGTCGCGAGCCCGGGCGAGGTTCAAGGCGGGAAGATCGAGCGGCAGTCCGAGCAGATTGTTCCGCAAGGCTTCGACGACGAATTCGTCGATTTCATTGCCGACCGAACGGGACATGCCGCGGATCAGCGCACCGGTCGCCACCTCGTCGCTGAATCCGACAGGGGCCCCAACGCTATCCCGGACGACGCCGCCGGCGGTGAATTCCTGCGGATTGAGGAAGGCCTGGATCAGGCCGACCTGCTGCGCATCATCGGCCGAAGCGTTGTCGCTGTTGACGAGCGAGAGATCATTGTCGAGCCGGTCCACGGTATCGACCAGCATCGAATGGCCGAAGCGATAGACGGTGTGGGCAAACTCGGCGACGATCGCCGGATTCAGATCGGCCGAGTTGGTGAAGACGAACGGATCGACATTCGGCTGAATGCGCCGCGCGAACTCCTCGAACACGAGATGCTGGTATTGCATCTCGGTGACGAAGCGGGCGGCCTGGAACAGACGCTCGCCATCCCAGTCCAAGGCATCGATCGCCGCAGCCTTTGCCAACGGGTCGGTCAGCGCGTTGATGGCATCGAGCTCGACCTGACTGATCGCCGTCCGGGCGTTGTCGGGATCGGCGGCGAGCCATTGATTGACGATGGCCACGTCGCCGGAGGCGATGATGGTGTCCTTGTTCGCCTCGACGAGGCGATTGTGCTCGGAATGGAAGATCGTGTGAACCGCGGTCAGCCCGATGTTCTCGTTGCCGCGGCCGTCGCCGGTCAGGAAATGCGAGTTGAGCAGTTCATCATCGTATTGAAGATTATGGCCCTGGCCGTCATCCGGGACGGGGTTCCCGACAATGCTGTCGGCGTCGGGCTGCAAGACGCCGCCGATCACCACCGGTACAGCAGTGTGCGCGATGTCGTTGAGGAAGGCATGACCGGTACCGATCACCTGGAAGACGGTTGCAGTCGCCCCCGGCAAGGGAACGAAACCTGCCGGCAGGTCGCTCGGAAGGATGTGGTGAATGTCCAGGCCGCCCGCCTTGCCCTCGACGGCAACCGTTGAAATGCGGGTCGTCACCCCGTCGTTTTCAAACACATTGACCATGACCTGGGCATAGCCGTGCGTGCCCGGCGTGAACTTGCCATAGGCGTCGACGACGAGTTGCGGGACGTCGAGGACATCGGCGTCGTTCAACTCCAGCCCCAGCTTCTCCGCCGCCTGCGCCTTCACTTCTGCCCAATTTGCAATGCCGCCATGGACGCCATTGAGCAGGTGGCCGGTGTTCACGGCATGCGAGTCCGCGATGCCATCATTACCGACGGCGTCCACGCTGAACTTGTACTCCCGCAGGAAAACCTGATGSGAGGCGCTGGAGGTGTAGGTCTGGTTCTGGTCAACGAACGGCGTCGTCGTGTTCTGGGACTCGGTTCCCAGCGGATTCGGGTTGCCATTGGCGTCGAAGGGCGTCACCCGCGACAACGTCATGAAGCGGAATTCCGGCGCAAGGTCGTCCGCATTGCCGAGGATATGGTCCGGGCCGGCGATCAGCGGATCGTCGGCCTGGAGCGGGATGTAGATCGTGCCGTTGCTGCCTTTGGTRACGAGGTCGAGGCCGTGATCGAAGAACTGGCCGAAGAACGTCATCCAGGCGCTGTTTGGAGGCGAGAGGCCGACRTCGGGCGAACGGTCCTCGATCAGGATCGAACCATCATTGGACAACTCGAGACCGGCATCCGCGATGAGATTGACCAGGTGCTGGCCGGCCGGGTCGGCCACGGCCTGGGAGAGCGCCACCGCATTGGCCGCTGCAGCGGTCGCCAGSCCCTGGGCGGTGCCCTCGGCAAGGACGACCGTATTGAATTCGGGAATRGTGACGCCGTCGCCGACGGCTCCCTGCACGGCCGTCACGGTCGCCACGAAGRTCGTGAGGGCGTTCAGCTGGGCCTGGGCGCTGGCAATGTCCGCGGCTKCGGCAGCCGTGCCGGGCGCCTGAAGCGCAGCCAGGACGCTGGTTGCTGCCGCAAGGGCGGCCGTCGCCGCCGTGACGGCGTCGCCTGCGGTGGTCGAGATGTCGACGACGCCATCGGCGGCCACGTCGGCGCGAAGCGCCGTCAGGCTCGCAAGCGCGCTGCTGATCTGGGTCTGTACAATTCCCGCAGCCGTCACGGCCTGCCCGTAAGCTAACGCCGTTGCCGCGGCGAAGGG
>NZ_JBFTKP010000086.1:0-8115 GCF_056396005.1 Allobosea sp. 05T439
GCTCGCTCTGCCAGCAGGGCTCGACCGCAAGGCGTCAAACGGGCATTCTGATGGACGTTCATCCGGGCACMTCCGGCGCAGGCGTTGGAGCTTCGCAACCCCAGCCTCTCAGCACCGGCCCGGATGAACAACCTTCATAGCTTCGACACCTAGCCGCCCTAATCCGGCTCCCGATCGCTCGAACGGGAGGCGCAATTGGTCGAGCGGCTGGCCGCCTATTCGGCGCACATTGCCTAAACCTACCTGACAAAGGCGGGCCTTTAAGAGTAGATGGAGCCGCTCTATGACGCTGTAAAACACGTCAACGGCGGCTTGGCCTTGTCATTGAAGGACATCCGTCGGCGTGGAACGCGATTCCCCGACATGCGCCTGAAACTGCGAACGCAACAGCGCATTAAACCTGAACGCGGATACCCCGAATTTGCCCGCCGCTCCGAAAGGCGTGGCAGGCCCTTTTGTTTTGGGCGAAGCTAGGTCGGAGCTTCGGCAGTGTGACCGCAGTTGAAGCTGAGCGAACCTCGGAGGCGACAATGGGCATCCTCGAGATATCGATCGTTCTGGCGTGTGCCTCTCTGCGCGCACTTGACCCCTTTACTCAACCTGCGCAAGTCATAGCCTAAAGACTCGCGCGCCCGAAGCGGCGGGGGCCCAGCAGCTGTTAGGGATTAGGATCCGTCCCGTAGCCGAGGGTTCCTAAGCTCGCTCTCCTCAGCCTTTACTAGGCCGATTTGCGTGAGAACCCAGCGCCCTACCTCTGGTTTGAAGTGCATTGTATCTAGCCAATAGCGCGATGAGCCCTTGTTTGGGTCAAAATCATTGAAGGGGTGATTAGCGATTAAATCGTGAAGCTTCAGCCCATGGTTTGCCGCTACAATAGCCACGTCTCGGCGCCAGGCAGCCAGTTCAGCATCTCGCCCACCATCGCGTAATAGATCACGTTGCGTGGAACTCATTGGTGAAAGCACCACATGCAATTCGCGTGCGCTCAGGCGCTCCAGCGCTTTGTCGAGGTAGGCAAGGCTCTGCGGACGGTAATCCATGGCAGCGACGTTTTGCGCAGCGCTTATACGACGTGTCAGATCTGCGTCGAAATCGGGCGTCTCCTTGAACCCATTAGCGTGCCAGACGCCCGGCTCAGTGCGAAGGCGGTTGCTGCCGAATAGCTGGAAGGGGGCCTTTAAGTTCAGAACCGTCGACACCAGCAACTCCCATCGCCCCACCATCGACACGATCTTTGGGCTCAGCGGAGGTGGCGGGGGAAGCCCCGAGAACATGAAATAGTCGAGAGAGATGATGACGCGGCGAGTGCTCTTGAACTCTGCTGCCAGCGCCGCTAGCTGCGGCAATTCGTCAGCCATCAACGAGGATATCCCCGCATTGTAAGTGCTTCGGGTATCTGTCGCGAGATGGCGAGGATCGATCCCGCGGTAAACAACAGACGACCCAATTAGCAACGTCGAGGGTCGGGTCCTCGCAATCTGAAGAGGCTTGATTTTACGCATTTCGACATCGAAGAGGCGACTGACCCCGGCGCCATTGTCCGTCCAAGGCGGGTTGTCGCGGAACACCCAGTACGGATCACGCCATACTGAAAGGGCCATCATGAGCCCCAGCGACGCCAGGAGCACACTAATAAATATGCCGACCGACCCCAACCATCGGCGAGCTCCTGCAGCAGAAGATGAAGACATCAGCGCTTGTATCGCCTCACCTCATTCTTGGGCGCTCACTGGATGAGCGGTAGCCGCGTTCCTGCTGTAATTATCACCACGATCGCCGTCCAGATAAGAACTCCGTGACAGCGGGTCATCGTCTCGTCGGACCATCTTAACTGCGCTTCCGTCGGCAACTCCTTCACGCAGCAGGATAGGCTTGCGCGAATGGAGGGGACGACAAGCGGAAACGTGCAACTAGGGCCCGAGGCCCGCAACGTCGGCGCTGAGGGCATCGGGTTCTCCGGAGAGCAGCTTGCGAAACCGGGACGTAAATACGTCGAGGCCGGCTATGAGGAACACGGCGCGACCGCCGGTTCGAGACCTATAGAAGGCAGCGGCTTGACTGTGTCATTGAGGGAGGCCAGCCCGTCGAGGTCAAAGCAGTCGAGGTGATGGCGTCGGTCCAGTAGATCCGCGCTGCGCATCAGGGGGGACGAGTGGCGACCGCCGCCTGCGGACACAAGCGACGCGCGATATCAAGATGGCGACACATAGACTCTATCGACGCAAACCCGGGTCTGAAGCGACCGCGCCCTCAGCCCCCCTCAAGCGGCCGAATCGTTCCCAGTCGGGCGGCATTGGGCCACCGAAGATGCGGGCCAGCATCATGCGGCCGACCTCCGTGGAATAGTGAGCCTGGTCACCCATCCAATAGTTCGGATCGTCCGAGAGCCAGTCGGCACCCGTGAAGTCCCAGAGTGGCGTGACGCGCGCAACCTGATCAAGCGCTTGCGCGAGATCCTTCGGCAAGTAACGGCTCTCGACGGCCCGATGGAGCGGGCTGACGGCCACGATGAGCCTGGTGCCGTTCTGCCGGGTCAGCGTGGCGATGCGCTGCAGGATCTGCAGCTGGTCTGCGAAATACGCGCGCTGCGCGAACGGCCTGTTGTAGTCGCTTCCGGCCTGCGCGCCGCGTCCGGCCAAACTGCTCAACGATGCCAAACGGACGAATGCCAGTTTCACCTTATTGAGGACCGAAGGGGTCTGGCGATCTTCCTCCTCGAGCGCGGCCCGGGCCTCGCGCAGGATACGCTGCCAGCTCCTGACCTGCAGCGCCGTGAGATTGCGCCACCAGAAATACACGCCGCTTTCGCCGCTCAGGGCCTGAGGCAGCAAGGTCTCGATGTAGCGGTTGGTCGCCGGGGGATCTCCGAAGGTATCGATATCAAGGAGCAGAAACACGGCTCGCAAGTGCTGCCCTCGTTTCGCCTTGTCGGCGAGGACGTATTCGAGCGCGGGCAGGAAGTCCGGCAGCATGCCGCGCGTGACCGAGAAACTGGCGAAATTCACCCCGTCCAGGCGGCGGGACAGCTCCGCCGGCGGCGTGGCCTGGGCGCGAGAGGAGCCGAACAGCACGCCGTCGAAACTGTCCGGCGCAGCGTCATAGGCCGCGAGATTGCGGTAGTGGTAATTGAGGTTGGGCGTACGCGGAAGGACGTTTGTGCCGAACACGCCCTGCGGATCGATCACGACATTCGCGACGACGACACTGATAAAGAGTGCCGCAGCCCCCAGAATCAGCGTCAGCGCATAGGTCCGAGGCTTCATCCCGGACGCGGCAGAAACCGGCTTCTTCTTACGCCAGAGCATCGGGCAAACCTGGCTGGAGTTCGGCAAGGCGTCCGTCGAGGAAAAGGCTGCGGGCAAGGCCGCGCGAAACAGAAATTCGCGACGATCGACGCGACAGGCAAGAGCACGAAGGCGGGTTCCACCAAGCATAGAAGACGAGCGACGGCAGCATCGTGTCGAGGATCGCAGCCGCCGCGCTCAAGCGCGCAAGAGCGAAGGGCAGGAGCACCGCAAGCGGAAGAAAGACGATAATGAACTCGGTAGAATTGAAGAGCATCGGGCGCGCCATAGTAGCAGTGCGAGGCGACAGACTTGCAGCCGCGATGGACGCCGGCAAGTTGTTGCGGGAGCTTGCCGCCGGTTGGCCGGCCTCGTGTGTGAAATATGTCACCAATTCTGCGGATCATATGCAGCCGCGAGGTCGCGGGCGTTAGTTGCCGCTAGGAATGTTCTGTACACGCGGACGAAAGCGCAACCTGTTAGCGTCACGTCTTCAGTCTGCATGGTGTTTCCTGAAATCACGGACGCGGGTCTGTTAGGGCGCCAGCGCCTCTATAGTGGTCGGCATGAATGCCGGAGTGGGGCGGCTTAACGGTCACCCCAGGCCGGTTTGCGCAAAGTCGATCAGCCAACGGACGCGCTGTATCATTAACGCAACGTCAGTGGAAAACCCGGCGGCTCGCCTTTGGTCGATATTGCAACTCATGGTCGCAGCTCGATGGCTATGCCCAGATGCAGGCCAGGGGTATCGAAATGAGCAACGAGATCCAGCGACGGAACATCCCGGCCCGGCCTGTCGTCGTGCAGCCGAGCCCGCCCCGGGGCATGACTTTCTGCAACACCCTCGGCTTCTCGACCATCTGCTACTGAGGAGCCGGGCCGAGTGGCTCTTGGCGAATCTAATCTGGTTAGGCGGAGGGAACTGCTCATCTCGCCTCGCGTTCCCTAACCGCGTGACGGCGCATCACATCGTCGACACGGCCTAGTAGCCCCGCCGAGTTTCCCCAGAACCGGCGGGGCTACTGCGAGTCGTGGAGTAGCTGTCGTGTGCGCGCGTCACCGGGGCGGATCCGCTCATCCTCGAGTTTCGTGCCTTGCCGCGCCGACCAGGTCATACCGATCTCCGCACCTTCATGAGCCGGAAGGCCCGCAATCAGAGCAGTTTCGCAAGATACTGCCCGTAGCTCGATTTGCCCGTCAGCTTCKCCAGTTCGGCCAGCTGATCGCGAGTGATGAACCCCTTACGKAAGGCGATTTCCTCCGGGCAGGAGATCTTCATGCCCTGGCGCCGCTCCAGGATCTCGATGAACTGCCCGGCTTCCATCAGGCTCTCATGCGTGCCGGTATCGAGCCAGGCGAAGCCCCGGCCCATGATCTGAACGTGAAGCTTACCACGCGCCATGTAGACGCGGTTGATATCGGTGATCTCGATCTCGCCGCGCGCCGACGGCGCGATGCCCGCCGCGATGTCGAGCACATCGTTGTCGTAGAAATAAAGGCCGGTCACCGCGAGATTGGATTTCGGTTCGGCCGGCTTCTCCTCGATCGAGATGCCCGTGCCCGCCGCGTCGATCTCGACCACGCCATAACGCTGCGGATCGGAGACGGCATAACCGAAGACGGTCGCCCCCGTCGGCCGCGCGATCGCCTCCGCCATTAACTCAGGCAGGCCGTGGCCGTAGAAGATGTTGTCACCAAGAACCAACGCGACGCGATCGATCCCGACGAAATCGCGCCCGACGATGAATGCGTCGGCAAGGCCGCGCGGCTCGGCCTGCACGGCGTAGCTGAGCTTCAGGCCAAACTGGGTCCCGTCCCCCAGCAAGCGGGCAAACAGCGCCTGATCATGGGGGGTGGTGATGATCAGGATCTCGCGGATACCCGCAAGCATCAGCGTCGAGAGCGGGTAGTAGATCATCGGCTTGTCGTAGACGGGCAGCAACTGCTTCGAGACCACCGAGGTCACCGGGTGCAGCCGCGTGCCGGTGCCACCCGCGAGAATGATGCCCTTCATGATACCCTCTGCGCCGTCAACGAGCCCACCACCTCGCGCATGCGTTCTTGCCACGGCTTTGCGCGATAGCCAAAGGTCGCGGCGAACCGGGCGGAATCAAGCACCGAATTGGCCGGACGGCTCGCTCGTGCGCCAGCGACGAGGGCGATTGGTTGTCCTGAATGAAATTCGGCGCGATCCCTGTCGAAAGGCTCGCGGCTATAGGTTTCCATGATGTAGCCGCGGTCATCGAAACGTCGCGGCCGGACCAGCACAGGACCGGGAATGGCGAGAGGCGCGAAGGTAAAATTGGACATGAAGTCTCCTGCCTAGCCGCAGGTAGTCGCGCCGCCGGACCGCGTCAACGACACGCCGACGCTCGTCTGACTGGCAGGCCCGGCTACGCCGCGCCTTCTCAACCAAGCGCGAGGCGATGGAATAGGGCGGTCCGGCGCKAATGACCACTTTCAGTGGCTCAAACGGCTMACAGGGGGATGTGGCCTTGTGGCGTAACGCCGCTGGCGCTCCACTTGACCCAGCTCGCCAGGCCGCCATCGTCAAAATCACGTCTGATGCCATGTGAAACTTCGCGCGACCCGTGTTGCATCGTGTTGCATGGACTTAATTGCAACACCCGAAAACAGGCGGAATCGGCCGGAATCTGCAACGTGTTGCAAGTCGCCCAACGCGTCTGGTTTCGCCTCGAATTTCTCTAAGTTTTTGATTTTTCTTAGAGAAAGATGGTAGCGGGAGAGCGTAGTGGTCGGAAAGCATACCCGATCCGGTATCGCCTGACAGCTTAGTGGCGTCCCGGAAGGGACTGCAGACAGTCGCCGATTTCAACGGCTTAGCAAATCGGTTAGCCATCCACGTAGCCCGCATGTTCTCAAGGTTCGCCGGGCGAGGAGGCGAACATTTTCGCGAAGACGCCAGCTTGGGAAGCGGCACTAAGTCATTGAAATTTCTGTGCTGTATTCCCCAACAAATAGAGCGACGTCGACCGAAAAGGGTGGCTTTCAGACTTGAGCTTAGCGACGCGGCTAGCCCGGATCTGGCGCTCGCTCAGAAGAAACAAATCAGCCATCACCGCCTCCTCTTCAGAGACTGCGAATCATAGATCATTCCAATTTTGTTGGCCCTGAGCCTAGGGGGTACGTGCTATGCCGGTTTATTAATTATTACCGGAACGCTATATTCCGCCGCGAGATAATGCATTCAATTCATTCTTTGCAGCCGTAATCAATTTTGTAATAGCCAATATACTCGCACCTAGATTTTTTTCGCACGTAATTGCGATTTTCATATCGATCTTTGAATTACGATAGAATCTGTGTAATTTTTCAACCATCGAAGCGGGGATTAGCTTTTGTCCAACTATTATTGAGCTAATGAAAGCGGGTGAACATTCTAGAATCAATGCTAATTGCTTTTGATTAATGTTTTCCTTTGCCATGATCTCATTTAATAGTTTTCGTGAAAAGAAAAGATGCCGGCTTAATTTATCAAAAGTGTCCTCTATTGACCGAAATGCATTGTCAATCTCGCGCGCTCCAAAAAGATCGATATACTCATCTTTATCTCGTATTGAATCCAAATTTTCTAAATCATATGCGGCGAAATTCTTGAAGCTTACTACTTGACTATGATCCGCAGTTTCTACAAATTCGATCCCTCTTGAGATATAGAATGCCTTAATCTTGACTTTTGTTGTGTCGCTTATCGTGCGGAATCCTGATTCAAACTCCGTCAGCGTCCGCTTTCCAACTGCCGCCAATCTGCAAACAGTTTTCATATCGAGATTAAGCATCGCGCGCGCCGCTCTAGCTTGACTAGGTGTCATCAGTTTCATCCGTATTAATGTTGGCCTATACGACTTCCGTTGCGGTCCAATCTCAATCTATCGAGTACAAAGCTGTGCCGATGCTGCCGTGATCTAGGCTGCCATTCAGCGGCAATCAAGAACTCCGCGGGTTTTACGCCGCATTCCGCGGCGAGAGCAACTGTCACTTCCGGCGAGGGTGGGGGTCTGGCATCTGGATCGGGCGCGGCCAGCTTCTGCGGCCCGCGGACTGCTTGGTCAAGGTTGGCCTCCGCGACGGGCTCGACGTGACGGACGGCGAGCGCGCCCCAACTGACATGGGCACGGACCGGGGCGTGGAGATGGACTACTTCTCCGGTCGCGACCCCGGCGGCCTGCCTGGACCGTGCGTTCAAAGTTCTAACGGAAACCCTCGGCCGTTTAGGATGCGCGTCAATCACGAATGGGCGGGCAGTGGCTCGTGAAGGCCGTAGCCGACGAACCAGCGGATCGCGATATTGATCACCGCCTCGCGCAGATCCCGTTCGTTATTGCTCAGCGTTATAACGTCAAACTATTAGGATAACGAAAAAAGCCCCGGGTTTCCCCGGGGCTTTCCGACTAGGATCGGAGACCCGATCAGAAGTCGCGCTGGATGCGCAGACGGCCGGTGAGGGCGTCGTCCGACTTGATCAGCAGGTTGCCGGTGCGTTGGCCGAAGTTGTCGACCTGACCGATGCGGTTCTTCAGCTCAACCTTGGAGTAGAGAACTTCCACGCCGATATCGAGACCCGAAACCGGGGTCCAGACGAGGTTGGTGCCGATGATGAACTCCTTCGGGTCAAGCTTGACCGGGACGTTCCCCTGGACGGTGAAGAGGCCGTTCTGGATCGAGGCGCCCATGTCGAGCTCGGAGTACGAACCATAGACTTCCGAACGGATGGTCGGGGTCCAGTAGTGCTTCAGGCCAGCAGTGATGGCGAAGCCCTTGGTCAGCTTCGAGCGACCGGTGGTCTGGTCGATGACGATGTCCGCAGCGG
>NZ_JBFTKP010000087.1:0-7569 GCF_056396005.1 Allobosea sp. 05T439
GGCATCACCGGGGCCAAGGCACAAAATGGCGGCAGTATCAGCCTGACCGGAGGCAGCAGGATCACCTTTTCAGGCGGCGGCGGAAGCAGGGGCCTGGTCGCGTCCGGCGTCGGCAGCACGATCAACGCCCAGGACCTCACAATCACTGCCACCAACGGTGGCGGCGACGACATCGGCGCCCGCGCCGAGGCGGGCGGCCAAGTGCATTTCGTCGGCAGCACGGTGAACGTCACGGGTGCGGGTGGCGGCGAGAAGGGCCTGCAGGCGATCAACGCCGGTAGCGTGATCACCACCCAGAACACCAACGTCAGCGTCAGCGGAGGCGGCGGCAACTCGGGTTTGAATGCCGACGGTGGTGGCCGCATCGAAACGACGGACGGCGTGGTTATTGTCATCAACGGRGTCGGCGGCCGGATTCAGAATGGCGGCAGCGYCACCATGACCGGCACCGATGTCACCGCCTCCGGCATTGGCGGGGTCGGCTTCTCCTTCGACAGTGGCGGAACGAACCTSCTGCGCTACAGCAACGCGGCAATTCAGGCGAGCGATGCCTCATTTTCTGTCCAGRCGGCGATTGCGGACATCGGGCTCGTCAAYACGATCGCGATCACGAACAACAATACCCTGCTGGCGACAGGCGGGGGCGGCAGCACAACGTTCAACGCGCAAGGTTCGACGCTGCGAGGGGTCATCACCACGCCGGCAGGCAATACCAGCAATGTGACGCTKACTCAGGCCACTGCCTGGACGATGACGGGCAATTCGACCGCAACGAGTGTTACCAACGACAACAGCCAGATTATCTATAGCCCTCCCACSGGGGATYTGACGCAGCTCGCGAGTTACAAAACGCTGACCGTGAGAGACTATGTTGGCAGGAGCGGAACGCTCGCTCTCAACACCTATCTCGGCTCCGATGGCTCCCCCTCTGACCGCTTGGTTATTGATGGTGGTCGGGCGAGCGGGACGTCATCGCTGCTGATTTCGAATACCATTGGGCCGGGCGATCTGACCCTAGGAAATGGCATTCTCGTCGTTGATGCCATCAACGCGGGCACGACGGATGCAAGTACATTCGCGCTCAGCAGGCCAGCCGTTGCGGGGCCGTACGAATACGCCCTCCTACGGGGCAGCGTGGACAATTCAGGGGTGCAAAATTGGTATCTGCGCTCGGACCTGACGCCAGTGCCGCCCGAACCGACGCCACCCGAACCGACACCGACGCCACCCGGCCCGACACCAACGCCGCCCGGACCGACACCAACGCCGCCCGGACCGGTCCCTACACCGACGCCACCAAACTCGGGTATTCCGAATTTCCGGCGCGAGGTCTCGCTGTTCGCCGCGCTTCCGGCGATGGGGCTGATCTATGGCCGCACCCTCATCGACAGCCTGCATGAACGGGTCGGCGAATTGCGCCCGCTTGAGCCGCCGCCGGTCACCGAGGAGCGGACGATCTGGTGCAAGAATCCGGAGACGAATTTTCGCTGCACCACCACCGTGCAATTGCCGGCCAGCGCCAGCGTCCCCGGCAGCTCCTATGCTTCGGCCGGCTGGGCCCGGATCATTGGCCGGCACGGCAACCAGGACGGTGGCCCTTGGGGCATCTACCGCAACGGCCCGAACTACGAATACGACATGTACGCCTTCCAGGCTGGGCTCGATCTCTATCGCAGCCTCGACACTGACGGCAGCCGCAACCACGCCGGCCTCTATGCCGCCATCGGCCGGATCGAAGGCGATGTCACCCATTTCAACGGCATCAGGGCCGGCACCAACACCATCGACGGCTATTCGCTCGGCGCCTACTGGACGCATTTCGGACCGTCCGGCTGGTATCTCGACGGTGTCGTGCAGGGCACCTGGTACGATGCGGAGGCCGATTCAAAACGCTTGCTCAAGCTGAAGCGCGATGGTTTCGGCTTCGCGGCCTCGCTCGAGGGCGGCTATCCGCTCCAGCTCGGCAACGGCTTCATCCTCGAGCCACAGGCGCAGATGATCTACCAGACCCTGGCCAACGGCTCCGGCCGTGACGAGGCGGCGCTGGTGCGCTTCAGCGATGTCGATTCTCTGGCAGGCCGCATCGGCGCCCGCCTGGCCAAGAGCTGGACGCTGGAGGAGGATCCGCGCGCCAAGCCCCGCCTGCTCACCGCCTGGCTGAAGGCCAGCCTCTGGAACGAGTTCCTCGGCGATCCCAAGACCTCGTTCTCCTCGGCCACCGGGCTGATCCCCTTCCGCGCCGATCTCGGCGGCTCCTGGGCCGAACTCAGGACCGGTGTCGACGCCCAGATCAGCAGGAATACTGCGCTCTACGCCTCCGCCGGTTACTCGATCGGCCTCAATGGCCGCTCGCACGCCTATGACGGCAGGTTGGGTCTCAAAGTGAGTTGGTAGCGCAGCCTGCCTGTAAGCTGTGAGCGTCCTTGAGACCGGTGTTGAAGGGGCTCAGCGATGGACGCGACATCTAAAGGGCGATTTCGGAGATAGGCGCGGCGGCTGCGGGTGAGCGTCGCGACTGCACCAACCCCGGCTGTGCCTACCCTATCTTGCCTTCAGTCGAGTTGCCCGGAAGCGGACCCTGCAGATGTCGGTGACGGGCCGCCAGGCCAGGATGATTTAATGTTCTCCCTAAAGCTGACATCGGCGAGCTTGCCGCATAGCGGACCTCGCCATGGTCTGAGAAGGGGGGGAAGCCGAAGTTCATTGGTCATGGACCTGAGGCCGGGGCGCGGCCTTGAGCGGGAGCTGGGTCGAGCCCCGAAACGCGGCAGCTTCGCCGGTCACTCAGTTTCGGCGCTCTACGCGTCTTTCTGTGCGGTTAGTACGCCGATCAGTGCGTCGAACGTCCCGTCCAGTGCGCCGATCCTGACGCCGGTTCATACCGGTGGTTTCGGCCTGGGACTGTGATGACTTCAGTACCGCTGCAGTCCCTGTCAGGGCCAATACGGCCGCCGACCACAACAACGAAAGGCCGCGTCGACGTGTGATCCCTTCCGAGTTGAAGACTTCGCTCATGTCCGGGCTCCTCGCGTTCAATGAACCGCTTTTCCGGCCCCCGCCGCCCATCCAGGCCGACGCGTTCGAAGCCCTCACCTGCGTTCGCAAACCACGGCGAGAAACCATCCACGTCACTCATGGAGCATTGTTTATGGGCCTCGAAGGGGTGTCACACAAGCGTATTGGGTCGGCAGCCGAAATCTGGCCAAGGGTGCCCATTCTCCGGCCCATGACCCAGTTGGGCCCTCTGGCAGGCCAGATCCGACCGACAGCCCGTCGCCTCTGACAATGCGTGCGTTGCAGCTTCCATGTCGGAGCTTTGCACGGATAGACCGGAGTTTCTGAGATCTCGGAAAGTCTGGCTTTACGCGTTCGTGGATACGTTAGGCGTCGCGCCACAAGCGAGCCATGTCGACCGCCTGGCCTGATATTCGCCCAGTGGCAGCTGGTGAGGGCTCGCGTCATGGAGGCTGGCCTGCTCGTCATTACATTCCTGGCCGGATACCTGACGGGCTTTTCGGTTGGCGAGCGGCGTTGGAAGAGATCTGCATTCGAAGCACTGGATCTGGTTGCCAACGCGGTTGCCAAACTGCGGAGCGATCCATCTAAGCGACGCGAATAGCTACGGAAGCAAATCCCGCCGATAGTCGAGGCGATGGCCGCAACGGGTCGGTTTTACCCCTTCGATCTCGGTCCGGAAGCTGACGTTCGATGAGGCGGTAGCACACGATAACCCTCGCCTTGGCGGCGCAGGTGAATACCGTCTACGTGCCCTGCCGCCCGTTCCAGCCTGTGATTCACTGTGACGCCCGTCGCCTCGCACGGCGCCCGCACGATGCAGCGGTCAGACCCTGCGCGCCTGATCCGGTCGAGGGGCTTTGTCGCCCGCCCGCGTTGGAGTCAGCGTCCGATCCGCCGTCTTCACCCTGCATGGCGTCAGGGAACAGCGCCCTGGCCCAAGGAGCAGGATTGGCCAGCGCGCACGTGAAGACCGCCTCAGTGCCTTGCTGCCCGTTCCTGCCCATTGATTCAACCGTGACGCCCGGCGCCTCGCACAGCGCCCGCACGATGCGGCGGGCAGACTCTGCGCAAGGCGAACGCATGCGCACCATGCTGCCTGTCGCAGTCGCGGCGCATGGACCATATCGCGCTGATTGCCGCCGGAACGCGACGGCGCTGATCGCTACCGCTCACGCGAGTTCCATCCCAGGAAGGCAGCGCGACACCACGCGAGAAAGTCGGCCAACATCGGCACACCTGCGAGCGAGAAAAGAAGCACCGCGAGCGGAATGGCCGAGACGAAACCGATATGCTTGAACCCCAGGGCGCCGACCACTCCGCCTAGCAAGAACGCCCCGAGCAACGAGGCGAGCAAGCGCAGCTTGCGCCGGTCGGCCAGAACCCGGCCACCAAGCGGGGCTTGCGTGCGGTTCCAGTAGAAGAGCTTTCCGAGCTCGATGCCGATGTCGGTGGCGATGCCCGTCACATGGGTTGTCCGTATCCKAGCGTGCGAAACCTTGGTGATGATTGCGTTCTGCAATCCCATGATAAAGCAGAGCAGCGGTACCGCGGCGACGATCAGGAACGGCAGATACCGCCCCATGCTACCAACAAGGCCGAATGCAAGCAGCAGCGCCGCCTCGAGCAGCAGCGGAAATGCGTACTGTCCATAAGCTGCGTGCCGGCGCCCCCAATTGATCAGGACCGCCGAGCAAGCCGCACCAAGCACGAACGAGATCAGAGCACCAAGGCCCGCAACCGCGAGACCGGCGGCCCCCAAAGCGACGTTGTCGGCCATCTCCGAGACGATGCCGGACATATGCGAGGTGTAATGGCCGACGGCCAGGAATCCACCTGCGTTCACCGCCCCGGCGATAAAGCACAGAGCCAAACCGAGCTGCGCGTCGGCTGCATCGCTTCGCTCAGCTCCCACCAGTCTGCGCAACGGACCGATGAGCTGGGATCGAGCTGCGCGGGTCCTTCTGGCATTGGAATGGACGTTCATGGCCGCAAGCGATCGATAGGGGACGACCGGCCCATCCTTAGCCTCGAGCGTCTTTCCCGCAACTATTGCGCGACCTGCTTGGGCGCCCGCGTGCGCCTAAGCTGGCTAGAGCGGTTCCGCATGCATCCGACCGGCCGGCTMGTCGCTTTGGCCACCCCACCTCGTGATTGACCTGAGCTTTGGGGGGAGGTCAAGGCCCGGGGGGCGGTCAAAAAGGGAGGCCGGGAGCCTCTTCTGACCAACCCGTGGCAACCTTCTCGCGGCAGCGCGTAACTGGTTTTTTGTTTGCACACAGTACACATGTGGGTAGATTTGTGGTCCGTGTTTTTGGGGCGTTTTCCACCATTTGGGAGCAAGATTATGCCGGGCGGTCGTCCACGCAAGCCATCCCTGGAACGAAATAGGGGACGCGACCCATACCGGAAGGGGTCTACAAGCCGGCCGCTCCGATCATCGCGGAGCATTTCGATGCTGAGCAGCGCATGATTTACCGGCAGATCGAGCAGTCGATGCCGGCGGGTTTGCTGACACCCGCCGACAGCCAAGCGATCGAGCGCATGGCCGTCGCCTGGGCGCGCTTCCGCGAGTGCCAGCGCAAGATTGCGACGCTGACGATGTTCACGCGGGGTTTGGTTGGGCAGTTGACGATCTCACCGCTCGTCCGGACCCAGAACCTCGCCGCCAAAGAGATGAACCTCGCCGGCGAGGCGTTGGGGCTGAGCCCGGTGGCAAGGGCCAGGATCAGCGCGCCAGATTCGGTTGATGACGCCCCAATGGCGCTGCTGGTGTTGAGACGGATCTATCAGCTTGTCACACCGCGGACGCCGGCCGGCAAACGATTCAAGGTGGTGAAATGAGCCCAACTGTTACTGCCTGGGCGGTCTCGGCCGGTATTACCGGGACCGCGGTCGGCATCGGCGGATTGATGCTGATGCTGGTAGAATCGCCGACGCCGATCGACCGCACTGGTCATTTGATCGCGCGCGGCATGCTGGGTTTCTCGGCTTGCCTGCTCGGATTCGCCATTGGCCATGCAGCGGGGATCATCTGATGAGCACTGGCGGATTATCGCTACATTTTTCGCAGGGGGGAACGTTCATGAAGCAGTTCGCGGTACTGGCCGCCGCTCTATGCGTCGCATTCGCCGACGCACCTGCAAGCGCGCAGCAGATCTACGAAAAGGAGCCAGCAAAGGGGACGATGCGCTACGGCGAAAAGATACTGGTCGACAACGGGGAATGTCCAAAGGGACAGATTCAAGAGGTCACAGGCGGAACCTCACCAGGTCGGCATGCACGACACGGCCGAGGAATGGATCGTGAGAGACGGTGCATATCCCATCCGTAGACACCATCGCGCTACTGGCGAAACATACCTCCCGTCGCTACCCACGGGTGCTGCCGCATTAGGTCTTCTCGTGGGGACCAAGCGCAGCGGCGATCGCCTCGAACAGGACAGTGTTTCGCAGCGGCTTCGACAGGATCGAAATGATGTTGGCTGCCCCAAACACATCGCGCGCTCTAAGATCGCCATATGCGGTAATCACGATCGTCGGAATATGGATGCCGGCCTTCAACAGTTGATGGTGAAGCTCGACGCCGGTCATCCCTGGCATCTGTACGTCCAAGATAAGGCAAGCGGGTAGACTTTCGGTCAGCGCCGCCAGAAATTCGCGAGCTGAGCTGAAGGTCCCGGTGTCATACCCACGAACACGCAACGTCCGGCGCAAGGACCTAAGGACTGACGGATCGTCGTCCACGATTGCGATCCAGGAAGAATCTTGCATAAGGCCAAATGTGCCGAGATTTCAGCGGGTTGTCGACCTGACCGTTGGGCCAGTGCACCGGGTTAAGTCCAGGCGGTAAACTTCCGTAGCGTCGCTGTCGTTGCGCAGGACCTTGTAGAAGGCGTGGCGCAACTTGCCGTCATCGGTCCAGGCGCGGATCGCCTCGCACGGCGCCCGCACGATGCAGCGATCAGACCCTGCGCGCCTGATCCGGTCGAGGGGCTTTGTCGCCCGCCCGCGTTGGAGTCTGCGACCGATCCCGGCGTCTTCACCCTGCATGGCGTCAGGGAACAGCGCCCTGGCCCAAGGAGCAGGATTGGCCAGCGCCCACGCGAAGACCGTCTACGTGCCCTGCTGCCCGTTCCAGCCCATGATGCACCGTGACGCCCGTCGCCTCGATGCGGCGCGCGCACGATGCGGCGGAACAGAGCGACAAGAGCCGCCTCGATTGCGCCGCTAGCTGTGGAGCGTCAACAGGTTGTCCTCGTCGCGAGCGAGTCTGCTGATGGGTGTCTTGGCCTGGATTCCGCCGTGGGGGCGATGCCAGTTGTAGTGATGGAGTCAGCGCGGCAGCTCTTCGGCTCTGCGATCTGAGTGGGGATAGGGTCTGGCATAGGCCCATTCGCGTAGCACCGTCTGGATGAAGCGTTCGGCCTTGCCGTTGGTCCTGGGGGTGTAGGGCCTGGTCCTGATCTGGCGCAGGCCGAGGTCGCGGCAGGCGTGGCGGAAGGCATGGGCTTTGTAGCAGGGGCCGTTGTCGGTCATCACGCGCGCGACGGTG
>NZ_JBFTKP010000088.1:0-7416 GCF_056396005.1 Allobosea sp. 05T439
GGCGTGCTCKAGGAGTTCCATGCCTTTCCCGGCACGGAGCTGATCGCGGCGCTGCGCGAACGTCTCAGGAACGAGGACAAGGCCGGATTTCTCGCTCTTGCGAAGCGCATCTCGGTCGACATCATCACAGGCAACTACAAGCATGACGCAGGCGAACGGCAGGCGGCCGATCTCTCCCTCCCCGAACCCGCGGATCTGCTGCCGCCGGCACTTGGCGAAACCCAGACGCATCGGCCCTATTTCGAACTGCTGATCGTATCGCCCGCGCCGCCCGCCCGATGGCCCCACATCGCCGGCGAGTTCCGCAGGCTGCGACGGCAGGAAGATGCCTTCATCTATGAATCCGTGCTGGTCGGAAGTCTCGAGGACGCTGTCTGCGCCGCGGTGATGAACCCCGACATTGCAGCGGTCGCGATCTATGAGGGCTTCGCGCTGCGCTCTCGCCATGACGCATCGGTGCTGAGAAATGTGCTCGCCACCCAGCAACCCTTGCTGCAGGAGGCGGACGAGGCCGACCTKTCGCTGCGCCTGGCTGCGGGGTTGAAGGCGATCCGGCCGGAACTCGACATCTACCTTCTGTCGGATCGCCGGGTGGAAAAGCTCGCCGGCGATCCCCGCGCAGCCATGATCCGGCGGGTCATGTACCAGATCGAGGAGCCGCTCGAACTCCATCTCTCRCTGCTGGAGGGCATCCAGGCSCGCTTCGAGACMCCCTTCTTCGACAATCTCAAGCGCTATGCGCAAAGACCGATCGCCACCTTCCACGCGCTGCCGATCGCGCGTGGCAAATCTGTTTTCCGCTCGCCCTGGATCCGCGACATGGGGCAGTTCTACGGCATCAACCTCTTCCTGGCGGAGAGCAGCGCGACRACGGGCGGGCTCGACAGCCTGCTGGAGCCCACGGGCAACATCAAACGGGCACAGGACATGGCTGCGAGGGCCTTCGGCGCCGAGCACGTGTTCTTCGTCACCAACGGCACCAGCACCTCGAACAAGATGGTTCTGCAGGCGCTGGTCGCTCCGGGCGATATCGTCATCCTCGACCGCAACTGCCACAAGTCACATCATTACGGGCTGGTGCTGAGCGGAGCGCAGCCCTTCTATGTCGAAGCGTTCCCGATGGCGGAATTCTCGATGTATGGCGCGGTCCCGCTGCGCACCATCAAGAAGGCGCTGCTCGACCTGAAGTCCGAAGGTCGGCTCGACCGGGTGAAGATGCTCGATCTCACCAACTGCACCTTCGACGGCCATATCTACAACACGCGGCGCGTCATGGAGGAATGCCTGGCGATCAAGCCAGACCTKATCTTCCTCTGGGATGAAGCCTGGTTCGGATTCGCGCGCTGGTCGCCCTTCCTCCGRCCTCGGACCGGCATGGGCGCAGCCRSCGACATCGAAGCCTGGGCGCARACGCCCGGAGCAGTCGAACAGTTCGAGAAACAGCGCGCCGAACTCGGYAATGCGCCTTCAGCCGASAAGCTGCTGCAGACGCGCCTCATTCCCGATCCGCGCGCCATTCGCCTGCGGGTCTATCAGACCAACTCGACCCACAAGTCGATGTCGGCCATCCGCCAGGGCTCCATGGTGCTGGTGAAGGATGTCGATTTCCACACGATCGAGGCCCAGTTCCACGAGGCGATCTTCACCCATGCCTCGACCAGCCCGAACCAGCAGCTGATCGCAAGCCTCGATGTCGCCCGTCGCCAGATGGAGCTCGAAGGCTACGGCCTCGTCATGAACGCCATCGAGATCGCTCTCGACATTCGCCGCGAGATCAACTCGCATCCGCTGATCTCCAAGTATTTCAGCATCGTCGGTGCCGATGGGATGGTGCCCAAGGAGTACCGCTCCAGCGGCTTCGTCGACTTCCTGGCTCCGGGAACGCGCTGGGATGATCAATTGCGCAGCATGCGCGAGGATGAGTTCTGCCTCGACCCCACCCGCATGACCCTGGTCTGCGGCACGGCTGGCTTCGATGGTACCAGCTTCAAGGGCCTGCTTGCCTCCGAATACAACATCCAGCTCAACAAGACCTCGCGAAACTCGGTTCTGCTGCAATCGAACATCAACAACACGCGCAGCGATGTCGCGCTTCTGATCAGCGTGCTCCTGAAG
This sequence comes from Allobosea sp. 05T439, assembly GCF_056396005.1. Lineage (NCBI taxonomy): Bacteria > Pseudomonadati > Pseudomonadota > Alphaproteobacteria > Hyphomicrobiales > Alloboseaceae > Allobosea > Allobosea sp. 05T439. The sequence continues at coordinate 2,116 of NZ_JBFTKP010000088.1, forward strand.
ATCTGCAGGAGCATCGATACAAGGCTCAAGCACGGTGGCGAGGCGGAGCAGACGGCCTTCGCAGCGCGCGTCAAGGCGCTGATGAAGGACGTGCCCGATCTGCCGAATTTCAGCCATTTCCACGAAACGTTCCGGCAGGACGCAGGTGACAAGACCCCGGAAGGGGACATCCGCACCGCATTCTTCGCCGCCTATTCCGAGAAGCAGTGCGAGTATGTGCCGATCGACAGCCCCGAATGCGACCGGCGCCTCAAGGACGGGCCGGACATGGTCTCGGCCAATTTCGTGATCCCCTACCCGCCCGGCTTCCCGATCATGGTGCCCGGCCAGGTCATCACGCACGAAACGATCACCTTCATGCGCAAGCTCGATGTGAAGGAGATCCATGGCTACGAGAAGGCCAAGGGCCTGAAACTGCTCAGAACGGACGTGCTCGCCGGGAAGAAGAGCGCCAATCACGAAACAGCCCGCAAGAAACCGCGGGCTGCCTAGGCGCCCTYGCCAGCGAAWGCGCGGCAGYTCKGSGCYGCCAAATAGGGAGATCGGCATGTTCGAATGGTTCGCCAGTACGCTTCGCAGCTATCCGGAGATCGCGCTCTTTCTGTCCCTGGCGATCGGATACTATGTCGGCGGCTTCGCCTATAAGGGCTTCAGCCTCGGGGCGGTCACCTCCACGCTGATCGCGGCCGTCCTCATCGGCCAGCTCGGGATCACGATCTCCCCGAACGTCAAATCGACGTTCTTCCTGATGTTCCTGTTCGCCGTCGGCTACGGCGTTGGCCCGCAATTCGTGCGAGGCATCGCCAAGGACGGCGCGCCCCAGGCGATCTTTGCGGTCGTCGTCACCGTGTTCTGCCTCGCGATACCGGTCATCATCGCAAAGATCGCCGGCTACCATCCGGGCTATGCGGCGGGCCTCTATGCCGGCTCGCAGACGATTTCGGCCTCGATGGGCCTGGCGACCGATGCGATCAATCGCCTCGGTCTCTCGCCGGAACAGACCAAGGAATGGCTCGACGCGATGCCCGTCGCCTATGCKGTGACCTATATCTTCGGCACAGTCGGATCGGCCGTCGTCCTCGCCCAGCTTGGACCCAAGCTTCTCGGCATCGACCTCGTCCAGGCCTGCAAGGACTATGAGGCGCGGCTCGGCGGCGACAAGGAGCTTGGCGGCCCGGGTTCTGTCTGGCGGCGCTTCGAGCTGCGCGCCTTCAAGGTGCGAAGCGGCGCCAGGGTTGTCGGCATGCGCGCAGTCGATGCCGAGGCGCTGGTTCCCGATGCGCGGGTCTTCGTCGAACGCATCCGCCGCAATGGCATCATCGAGGACGCGACCACCGATACCATTCTGCAGGAGGGCGACATCGTCGCCATTGCCGGCCCGCGGGAGGTTCTCGTCAACCTGATCGGCCAGGCCGCCGAAGAGGTCGAAGATGCCGAGCTCCTCGACGTCAAGGCCGAGGGTGTCGACGTCTACGTCACCAGCAAGGATGTCGACGGCAAGACGCTCGCGGAGATTTCGCATATGCCGCAGGCGCGCGGCGTCTTCCTCCGGAAGATCGTGCGGGGCGCGACCGCCACCAGTATCCCGATCCTCGCCAACACCGTGATCCAGCGTGGCGACATCCTGACGATCGTCGGCCGGACCCAGGACATTGCCGCCGTTGGCAAGGTCATCGGCCATCCCGACCGGGCCAGCGACGTCGCCGATGTCGCCTTCATCGGTGCTGCCATCACGCTTGGCGCCCTGGTCGGCGCTCTCGTGTTCAAGGTCGGCGGTGTCCCGCTGACCCTCTCGACAGCCGGCGGCGCGCTGATTTCCGGCCTGGTCTTCGGCTGGCTCCGCTCCGTGCGCCCGCTCTTCGGCCGCATCCCAAGTTCCACCGTCTGGTTCATGAACTCGGTCGGCCTGAACATCTTCATCGCGTGCGTCGGAATTTCCGCCGGCCCCGGCTTCGTCAAGGGGCTGCAGACGCAAGGCCTTGGCCTCTTCCTCTGGGGTGCATTGGCCACCGCGATCCCGCTCATCCTGGCGATGTTCGCCGGCAAATACATATTCCGGTTCGATCCGGCCATTCTGCTCGGGGCCTGTGCCGGCGCCCGCACCACTACGGCGGCGCTCGGCATGATCTGCGAGACCGCAGGAAGCCAGGTTCCGGCTCTGGGCTACACCGTGACCTATGCGGTGGGAAACACCCTTCTGACGATCTGGGGCATGGTGATCATCATGCTGCTGACCTAACGGCGACACTTACTGACGCATTCGTTGCACATGAAGAACATGGGGAAATGCCATGGACCTGGTGAAGTTACGCAGTTTCGCAACCCTCAGCCCGTTCGAAATCAAGGACGAACTGATCCGTCTCGCAAAACAGACCGCGCAGACCTCCTCGATCGCCCTTCTGAATGCCGGCCGTGGCAATCCGAACTGGGTCGCGATGACGCCGCGCGAGGGCTTCTTCCTGCTCGGGCAATTTGCGATCACGGAAAGCAGGCGCGTGATGCACAAGGCCGCCGGAATCGGTGGCATGCCCAAGGCCGAGGGTATTGCCGATCGGCTGGAGAGCTGGCTGGCGGATCACAAGGACTCGCCCGGCGCCACCTTCCTCCGAGAGATGGTCGCCTTTGCCATCAATAAGTTCAGCTTCAAACCAGACGCCTTCGTGCACGAGCTCGTCGACTCGATCATCGGCGACAATTATCCGGTGCCTGACCGCATGCTCGTGCATAACGAGCGCATCGTGCATGAATACCTGATGTGGGCGATGTGCGGGGAGCCGCACCCATCCGGCCAGTTCGACCTCTATGCCGTCGAGGGCGGAACGGCCGCGATGTGCTACATCTTCAAGTCGCTGAAGGCCAACCGGCTCCTGAACCCGGGCGACACGATTGCCCTGGCGACCCCTATCTTCACGCCCTATCTCGAAATGCCGCATCTTGAGGATTACGGCCTCAACATCGTTTCGGTGGCCGCGCCTCAGGAAAACCGCTGGCAGTTCACCGACGAGGAACTCAAGAAGCTTGAAGACCCCAAGGTCAAGGCCTTCTTCGTCGTCAATCCGGGCAATCCCTATGCCGTTGCCCTGAGCGAGGAGACGATCGCCAAGATCGTGAAACTGGTCCAGACCAAGCGTCCCGACCTGATCATCCTCACCGACGACGTCTACGGCACCTTCGTCAAGGGTTTCCGTGGCCTGCTCGGCGCGCTCCCGCAGAATACAATCGGGGTCTACTCCTACTCGAAATATTTCGGGTGCACCGGCTGGCGGCTCGGCGTCATCGCCATCCACCGCGACAACATCCTGGACAAGGCGATCGCGAACCATCCGGAGAAGATCCTGACGGTGCTCGATACCCGCTATGGCCCGATCACGCTCAAGCCGCGCGAACTGAGACTGATCGACCGCATCGTCGCCGACAGCCGCGACATCGCCCTGAATCACACGGCCGGCCTGTCGCTGCCGCAGCAGGTGATGATGACCATGTTCTCGCTGTCCGAGATGATGGACGAGGCCAAGCTCTATCAAAAGACCTGCATGGATATCGTGAAGTCCCGCGTCGACCGGATGATCGAAGGATTGGGCATCGATGTGCCCGACAATCCCCTGCATGATCGCTATTACGGCCTGATCGATTTCGAGTTCTGGGCGAATAAATATGTCGGCCCCGAGGTGGTGAGCTATATGAAGGAGCACGTCCATCCGCTCGACATCGTCTTCCGCCTCGCCGAGGACCACGGCATCGTGCTCTTGAACGGCGGCGGCTTCCACGCCCCCGATTGGTCGGTGCGCGTCTCCTTCGCCAATCTTGACGACGAGGTCTACAGCCAGATCGGCCGCGCTACCCGCGCGGTGGCGCGTGGCTACCGCCAGGCCTTCGATGCCTACAATCTCGCTCTCGCCAAAAAGCCCTGACGCGCGAGAGCGGCAGGAGTGAAGGTGTGGGCAGGTGATTTCCTGCGTTCGGCAACCATCGGACATTYGATCAGTCACGACTTGATCGSATGTCCGAGTTCAATGCTGCGAGGCAAAGCATGAACTACATCGTCGATGCCCTGCGCAATAATCCCGAGCTCGCCATCTTCCTGACGATCGCTCTCGGCTTTCTCATTGGAAAGGCGAAAATTGGCGGCTTCAGCCTCGGCGTCGTTGTCGGCTGCCTGCTGGCGGGCGTCCTGGTCGGCCAGCTCGACATCAAGGTGCCGGCCGCCGTGAAGACGGTCTTCTTCGACCTCTTCCTCTTCACGACCGGTTACAAGGTCGGTMCGCAGTTCTTTCGCGCCTTGAAGCGCGATGCGCTTCCACAAATGGCGCTAACGGTGGTGCTCTGCGTCACGTGCCTGCTGGTGGCGCTCGGCTTCGCGAAACTGCTGAACTTCGACATGGGTACTGCGGCCGGACTTCTCGCCGGGGCGTTTTCGGAATCGACCGTCATCGGAACAGCGGGCGAAGCGATCCAGCGTCTCGACCTACCGCAGGCCGAGCGGACGGCGCTCATCAACAACATCCCTGTCGCCTACGCCGTCACCTATCTCGTCGGGACGGCGGCCCTGGTCTGGTTCCTGCCGAAGGTCGGTCCCAAGCTCATGGGCATCAACCTTCGCGAGATCGCGGCACAGCGCGCCGACAAGGCCGGACCGGGCAGCGATGCCGAAGGCGTCACCTCGGCCGCCCGCCTGTTCGACGTTCGCRCCTATCGCGTCGAAAACCCGGTTCTGACCAACAAGACGATCACCGAGATCGAAGCCCTCATCAAGGAGACCCGTGCCTTCATCCTGCGCGTTCGCAGCGGGGTGGTGCTGTTCGGCCACGCTTCGGATCGCAGGATCCAGGCGGGCGACATCATTGCCATCATGGCAAGACACGAAGTTCACGCCGCCCGCGGCGACCTGATCGGCCCCGAGGTGAGCGATCCCGAGCTGCTCGACATTCCGCTCGAGGCGCTCAACGTCATCGTGACGTCCCGCAGCATCGACGAGAAATCGTTGGCGGAACTGGCCCAGGCCGAATTCGCGCGTGGCGTCTTCCTGTCCAAGCTGACACGCTCAGGCATCGAGATGCCGATCGAGCCGACGACACGCGTCAATCGTGGCGACGTCATGTCGCTGGTCGGGCCGCTGCCGGAAGTCGAGCGGGCCGCGACCGAGCTCGGCTACCCCGACCGCCGCACCTCCGCAACCGACATGGTCTTCGTCGGCTTCGGGATCTTTCTGGGCGGATTGTTCGGTTTGCTGACTCTGGTCGTCTGGGGGGTGCCGCTGACCCTGACCGCGAGCGGCGGCGCCCTCTTCATGGGGCTCGTCTT
>NZ_JBFTKP010000089.1:0-7168 GCF_056396005.1 Allobosea sp. 05T439
GGGCCAGGCGGCCAGGCGATGACAGCGTCATGGCGTTCACAGACTTCGGCATCGAGACGCTCAAAGGCCTCGCCGAAATCTACAAAGCCAATCCTCACCTGCTCACAAGATCGGACGACCCGAAATAGCCGTACTGCGGCCTACGCCGCATGGTTACTGCTCTTCCCGTGGCCATGTCGAAACGCTGGCCTACGCCGAGGCCGGCCCCTCAGCAGCKGGCTCGGCAGGCAGTCATCTACGTGGCGTCATGTCCCGCCCCATGTGCGGCAGAGAAGCGCGGCTGTCGTAACAAAATTTGGGTGGGACGCCCCGCGCGCCCGGACGAGCGCGCGGGAGAGGCAAACGAGCGCTCAGCGATAGTCGCGGTAGTCGTACGCCGGGGCATAATAGCGCCTGCCGTAGACCGGCGCGGCATAGACCGGCCCGCCATAGACCGGCGCGGCATAGTAACCATTGTCGTAATAGTAGGGGTCAGCATAGGCGCGGCGGTTCGCGGCCACGGCCGCGGCTCCCAGAAGTCCGAGACCAACGGCGCCCGCCACGACCGCGCCGCGGTTCGGGCCATACCAGCCGCCGCGATAGCCACGATATCCACCGCGATAGCCGCGATAACGATATTGCGAATATTCCGCCGCTGCCTTGTCGAGCCGCGAGGCATCCACGACCGGACGCGCTTGCCCAGCGAAGGCCGGCACGGCCGAGCCCGCCGTGACCACGCTCGCGGAAGCCAGCGCAACGATGGCGGTTTTCCTGAGGGACATCATGATCGAATCTCCTTTTATCGGGCTCTCCTCCTCCCGAAGCTGAGGACAGGTTCGCGCCGCCCGGTTGAATGGCGGGTGAACCAATCGCGGCTGGATTGCGGCAGGCGCCAAGCCGTCTCCTTGCGCGTGCGTCGCCAAACAGTCGCTTTGAAGGGAAGCATCGACGCTTCCAAAGACTGCATTGTCCAATCAACGAAKGGCGGAACCGGTTGTTCCMCTCGCCGCCATGTCTCCGAGAACGGAAGCCAGCATGCCCGCTTTGCGATAGCGAACTCKATTACCGTCAATCGTCCTGCCGTCGCCTCGGCCCAGGCACCGCAGCGGGTCGTCAGCGTCCGGCTGCGATCAATCAGTGCAAGGAGAAGATGCGCGTCGCACCCTGCTTGGCCATGAGAGCCTTGAAGCGTTCGCTGGAGGCCGCCTATACCGTCTCCATGACAGCCAGCAACCGCATCGTCCTCTCCAGCGACCACGCCGCCATTCCGCTCCGGCAGGCCATCGCCGCTCATATCGCGACGCATGGCTGGGTCGCGGTCGATATCGGACCGACGACGCCGGAGAGCACCCCCTATCCCAGGCATGGCGAAGCGGCGGCGCGGCTCGTCGCCTCCGGCGATTGCCGGTTCGGTATCATCCTGTGCGGCACCGGCCAGGGCATCATGATGGCGGCGAACAAGGTCAAGGGCATCCGTTGCGGCGTCTGCGCCGACACGTTCTCAGCCCGCATGATCCGCCAGCACAACGATGCCAACATGCTGTCGATCGGCGTGCGCGTGGTGGGCGAAGGGCTCGCGCTCGATATCGTGGATGCATTCCTCTCCGCCCAGTTCGAAGGCGGCCGGCATGCGACGCGGGTCGAGATGATCGGGGCGCTGGAGGGCTAGCGCCCGCGCGCGCCCCGAGCCGACACGGCCACCGTCCTGAACAGGGTCTCTAACCCGCATCCGCGCAAAAACATTTCGCTGGCAAAGCGTCCCGCATGCTGTAAAGCGCGCGGCGCGACCCTTGATGCCTTCCGGGGTTCGACGGCCACGGAGTGAGCCATGCGCATCGGCGTCATCGCGGACATACACGGCAATCTGCTGGCTCTCGAGGCGGTGCTGGACCAGCTTCAGCGCGCCGCGCCCGATATCATCGTCAATCTCGGCGACTGCGCCTCGGGCCCGTTATGGCCGGCGGAAACGGTCGCGCGTCTCAGGGCGGCGGAGATGCTGCACGTCCGCGGCAACCATGACCGCGCCCTGGGAGCAGCCTCGCCCGAAGGGCTCGGTCGCTCCGACCGCTTCGCCTGGGAGAGGCTCGACGCGGCCGATCGCGCCTGGCTGTCGACGCTACCGCAGGAGCAGTTCGCCGCCGGAGCGCAATGCGTCCATGCCTCGCCCGGCGACGATGAAGCCTATCTGATGGAAGCCGTCGCGGGTGGCCGCCTCGTTCCCGACAGCGTCGCCGCCGTCGAGACCCGGCTGGCCGGCACAACGGCGCCGCTCCTGCTCTGCGGGCACAGCCACCTGCCGCGGGTCCTGCGGTTGTCCAATGGGATGGTCGTCGTCAACCCCGGCAGTGTCGKGAACCCGGCCTATGAGGACGAGACGCCGCCTGCCCATGTCTCCGAGAGCGGAAGCCCGCATGCCCGCTTCGCGCTGGTGACGATCGCGGACACGATCACGGTCGAGCATCACGCCATCGCCTATGACTGGGACGCAGCCGCGGCACGCGCCCGGCAGAACGGGCGCGACGACTGGGCCCATGCCCTGGCGACAGGCAGCGTGCGCCGGTGAGCCTCGGGATCTTCCTCACCGTGCTCGCCGCAGCGGCGATGCATGCGGGCTGGAACGCCTTCGTGAAGGTGAAGCTCGAACCGCTCCACGCCATGGCGATGATCTCGCTCGCCTCCGGGCTTATCGCCCTCCCCGTCCTGCTGGTCACGGGCTGGCCGAAGCCTGAGGCCTGGCCCTGGCTCCTCGCCTCGCTGATCCTGCATCTCGGCTACTATATCGGCCTGTCCGGAGCCTATCGGCGCGCCGATATGAGCCAGATCTATCCGATTGCACGCGGCGGAGCCCCGCTCCTGACCGCGGCGATCGCCATGGCCGTCTTCGGCGAGCGCCTCGCCGTGCCGCAGCTCGCCGCCATCGGCCTGCTCGGCACCGGCATCATGCTGGTCTCGGTCCTCGGGCGCCGGCGCGGCGCTGCCTTCGATCCCGGTGCGCTCGGATTTGCAGCGCTGACCGCCGTCATGATAAGCGGCTACACCCTGGTCGACGGGCTCGGCGCACGGGCCGCCGGGGACCCTCATGCCTATTCGGCGGCGCTGTTCGTGATCAATGGCACGCCGCTGATCGCCTATATCGCCTTGCGCGGTGGACGGGACGCGCTGACCGCGATGCGGCCGTTCTGGCTGCAGGGCACGGCCGGAGGCATCCTGTCGCTCGGCGCCTACTGGATCGCGATCTGGGCGATGACGGTCGCACCGATCCCGCTTGTCGCGGCCGTCCGCGAGAGCTCCGTGCTGTTTGCCGCCGTGATCGCCTATGTCTGGCTGAAGGAGCCGCTGCAGGCATCGCGCCTGGTCGCCTGCGGCTTCATCGTCGCCGCGCTCGCGCTGATGCGGCTCGCCTGAGCTCAGCGCGCGATCGCGGCTTGCGCCTCGACGAGTCCCTGGACTGTCTCGAAGAAGCCGCGCACCAGCGGAATGCGCCGGCGCTCGGCCCGGCAGGCCGCATATTCGCCGACCGCGAAATCGGCGCCGGTGATGACCAGCCGCTTCAGCGCGGGATCGGGCCGGAACTCCGCCTCGAAGATCACCCCGATGCCGAAGCCGGCGGCGACGGCCTCCCGCACCGCCTCGCGCGACTGGACCTCGAGCAGGTTCGCCGGCTTGATTCCCGCCTCGGACAGGCGAGCCTCGAAGGTCTCGCGCGTGATCGAGCCGCGTTCTCTCAAGACGATGTCCTGGCCCGCGAAGGCCTCGATCGGGATGCTGTCATGCTGCGCCAGGCGGTGCTCGCTGGCGATGAAGGCGACCAGCCGGTCAGCGCGCAGCTTCACCGTATGGAGGCGCGGATCCGAGCTCTGCCGCGCGGTGATCGCCACATCGGCGGCGAAATCCATGATCTGGTCGACCACTTCGGAGGAATTTCCGATCGTCAGCGAGAATGTCAGGCCGGGATAGCTTTCGCGCATCCGTGCCAGCGCGGCCATGACATGGGTGGCGCTGTCGGCGGCAATGCGCAGATGGCCACGCTGCAGCGTCCGGCTGCCGGCAAGCAGCGATTGCGCCTCGTCCTGGGCCGAGAACAGCCGGGCCGTGATGGCGAAGAGGCTCTGGCCCAGCGGGGTGAGCTTGGTCTTTCGGCCGGCCCGATCGAACAGGCGCACGCCATAGGCGTCCTCGAGCGAGCGGACCTGCGCCGAGAGCGTCGGCTGGCTGACATGGCGCGCCTTGGCCGCGCCGGTGAAGCTCTCGGCCTCCGCCACTGCGTGGAACGCCGACAGGCCGGAATAGCTGATCGCCATGCCATAGGTCCTTTCTATGGATCGCATGGATAGGATGTATTGGAGCTATGTCAAATCTCGCCCTACCGTTTCGCCATCGGCTGCAACGACACAAGCGAGATCGACATGGCCCAAGCCCGCCGCCCCGCCGTTTCCGAGACCGGTGATCCCCTCCTCCTGACGCCCGGACCGCTGACGACCAGCAAGGCGATCAAGGAAGCCATGGTTCATGACTGGGGCTCCCGGGACGCCACCTTCGTCGGCATCAACAAGGCCGTGATGGAGGAACTGCCGAAGGTCATCCATGGCGAGGGCAGCTTCGTCACCGTGCCGATGCAGGGCTCGGGCACTTTCGCGGTCGAGGCCATGCTGACGAGCTTCGTGCCGCGCGGCGGCAAGGCGCTGGTCCTGATCAACGGCGCCTATGGCCAGCGCGCCAAGCGCATCCTCGAGATCGCCGGCCGCGATGTCGTCACCCACGAGACGGCCGAGGACATGCCGCCCGATCTTGCCGAGGTCGACCGGATGCTCGTCGCCGATGCGGCGATCAGCCATGTCTTCGTGGTCCATTGCGAAACGACGAGCGGCATCCGCAACCCGATCGAGGCGGTGGCTGCGCTGGTCAAGCGCCATGGCAAGCGCCTGCTGATCGACTCGATGAGCGCCTTCGGGGCGCTGGCGCTCGACAGCCGCGAGGTCTATTTCGACGCTGTCGCCGCCTCTTCGAACAAGTGCATCCAGGGGGTGCCCGGCCTCGGCTTCGTCATCGCCCGCCGCAGCGCCCTGGCGGAGACCAAGGGCAATGCCACCACGCTCGTGCTCGACCTCCACGATCAGCACGCCGCCTTCGAGCGCACCGGGCAATACCGCTTCACCCCGCCGATCCATGTCATCGTCGCGTTCCATGCCGCCCTGCAGGAATTCTGGACGGAAGGCGGCGTCGCCGGACGTGGCGAGCGCTATGCCGACAATGCGCGCATCCTGATCGAGGGCATGCAGGAACTCGGCTTCCGGACGCTGCTGCCGGCCCACCACCAGGCGCCGATCATCGTCACCTTCCACATGCCGCAGGACAAGAACTTCGTCTTCCAGCGCTTCTACGACACGCTGAAGGACGCCGGCTACGTGATCTATCCGGGCAAGCTGACCGTCGCCGACAGCTTCCGCATCGGCTGCATCGGCGCGCTGGGCGCGCAGGACATGAAGGCCTTCGTCGCCACGGTCTCGGACGTGCTTGCCGAGATGGGCGTCGGCCTGAAGTCGGCGGCGTGAAGGAGCAGATGATGAACATGCATTCAAAGGTTGGATCGGATGTCGTGGCGAACGGGCGGGCCTATGCCCGGCCGCAGCGTGCAACGGTCGTGATCTGCATGGACGGCTCGGAGCCGGCCTATATCGAGGCCGCCAGCGCCAAGGGTCTGACCCCGAACCTCGACCGGATCATGCGGGCCGGCACCAGCACGCATGCCTACTCGGTGATCCCGAGCTTCACCAACCCGAACAATCTCTCGATCATCACCGGCCGCCCGCCGGCGGTCCATGGCATCGCCGGCAACTTCTTCTACGACCGCGAAGCCAAGGAAGAGGTGATGATGAACGATGCCCGCTTCCTGCGGGCGCCGACCATCCTGGCCGAGTTCCAGAAGGCCGGCTTCAAGGTCGCGATGGTKACGGCCAAGGACAAGCTGCGGACCCTGCTCGGCAAGGGGCTCGATTTCACCAGCGGCACGGCGATCGCCTTCTCCTCGGAAAAGGCCGACAAGGCCAACACGGCGGAGAACGGCATCGACGGGGTGCTCGGCTTCGTCGGCATGCCGGTCCCCTCAGTCTATTCGGCCGATCTCTCCGAGTTCGTCTTCGCCGCCGGCGTCAAGCTGCTGGAGAGCTTCAAGCCGGACCTGATGTATCTCTCGACGACCGACTATGTGCAGCACAAGGCGGCGCCGGGCTCTGAAATGGCGGACGCGTTCTACGCCATGTTCGACAGCTATGTCGGCAGGCTCGATGCGCTCGGCTGCACGCTCGTCATTACCGCCGACCACGGCATGAACGACAAGCACCTGCCCAATGGCGAGCCGGACGTAGTCTATCTGCAAACACTGATGGACGAATGGTATGGCAAGGGCACGATGCGCGTGATCCTGCCGATCACCGATCCTTACGTCGTCCATCACGGCGCGCTCGGCTCTTTCGCCACGGTCTACCTGCCCGAGGGCGCCGACCAGACCGAGGTTGCGGCCCGCATCTCCGGCATCGACGGCATCGCGCTCGCGGTCACCTCGGCCGAGGCCTGCGAGCGTTTCGAGCTGCCAGCGGACCGGATCGGCGACGTGGTCGTGGTCTCGACACGCTCGAAAGTGATCGGCACCTCGCCGGATCGGCACGACCTCTCGGGGCTGACCGAACCGCTGCGCTCGCATGGCGGCATCACCGAGCAGCGCGTGCCGATGATCGCCAACCGGCCGATCTCCGTGCCGGAGGGGCGCACGCTCCGCAATTTCGACGTCTTCGACGTCGCCCTCAATCTGGTGAGCTGAGATGAACGCGAATGTGAATCCGCCCGTGCGGCGCGAGACGATGCGGATCGCCGGCAAACTCGTCTCGACCGACGACATGGTCGAGGTCCGCAATCCCTACGACAATTCCGTCGTCGGCCTGGTGCCGGCGGCCCGGCCCGAGCATGTCCGCGAGGCCTTCGCCAAGGCGCGCGCCTTCAAGCCGACACTGACCCGCTATGAGCGTCAGCAGATCCTGCAGAAGACGGCCGAGCTGCTGCGCGACCGCAAGGAAGAGTTCGCCCGGCTGATCACGGCCGAAGCCGGGCTGTGCTGGAAGGATTCGCTCTATGAGGCGAGCCGGGCCTATGACGTCTGGTCCTTTGCGGCCCAGCTCACCATCAAGGATGATGG
>NZ_JBFTKP010000090.1:0-7019 GCF_056396005.1 Allobosea sp. 05T439
TGGTCTTCGTTACCGCCTACAACTTCGCCAAGCATCTCAAGGCGCTGCGATGGCGAACGCCCTATCAGGCCATCTGCGACGCCTGGATCAGTGACCCGTCACCCTTCAAAATCAATCCGCACCATCTCATCCCGAGACCGCACACCTAGGAGCCCGTCCGAGTAACGATTTTGGGGCGATTATGACGGGAAGGCTGGGCGCGAGATTTCGGTGCCCGGTCGTCATCTTGAGGCTTTTGCAAGCTTCAGGAGGTTGTGAGCGGTACAGATCATTGCCCATTCGCCTCGGACCTGATCGAGACCGCGCAGGAGCAACTGCCGGAAGCCTCTGGCTTGCTTGATCTGCCCGAACACCGGCTCGACCACCTGCTTCCTGAGGCGGTAGCGGCTCCTGCGGCCAGCCCGCTTCAGCCGTGCGGCCATAGCGCTCATCAAGGGCATCTTCGTCAGTCTACGGCGCCCGACCGCGTTCCCCTCGCCGTGGCGCGCACGGCCTGGGGCGAGGTAGCCCGCAATCCCTCTCTCCTTCAACGCGGCCAGGTTCACCTCGCTGGCAAAGCCCGCATCGCCCGAGACCTCACGCGGCTTGCGCCCAAGATGGACGCGGACATCGTCGATGAGCGGCACGAGGGCGCGATAGTCGGCGGAGTTGGTCACCAACCGGTGGGCCACGATGATCTGATGGGCGGCATCGACCGCGATCTGGCCATTGTAGCCCTGCACGAACCCGTCGCGCGTGGGCAGGATGCGGCTGTCCTGGTCGGTGATGTTGCGCTGCGCCCGGTCGGGCGGTCCACCGTCCTCGCTCCGCAACGCCCGGCCCTGCCAGCGCATGCCCGACGATGCGCCTGGTCCGCTCTCGTCCTCCGGATCCGGCGGATCGGCAGCCTCTGCCTCCAGCGTCTCCTTGGCAGCTCGGATCCTCTCCAGCCGACGCTGTTTGTCGGCCATCCAGTCCGGTGTCTCGTCCCCACGTCGGTCCGCGCCATGAACCTGATCCTCGGTCGCGTCGGTGTCGCGCGCCTGATCGAGCCATTGTGCAACCTCGGCGGCCAACGCAGGCTCCGTCGTCTTCATCCKCCCGTAGCTCATGGCCTTATGGCGCGAGGCGTTCGCCTTCAGTTTGGTCCCGTCGACCGCCACGTGTGCGAACTCGACCAAACCTGCCGCCCGGCACAGACGCAGCACCTGCACGAATAGGTCCGATAGGACCACGAGGTGGCGCTTGCGGAAGTCGGCGATGGTCCGGAAGTCCGGCCGGTTCAGGCCGGTCACCGCCATGACGTCGACCCGCTCCTCGCAGGCGCGGGCGAGTTGACGCGAAGAGTACAGGCCACGGCTGTAGCCATAGAGAAGCAGGGCCACCATCATGCCGGGATGGTAGGGCGGATAGCCGCGCTCCTCGGTGTAGCTGTCGATAATAGCCGAAAGGTCGAGCCCTTCGCGCACCGTGTCACGGACGAAATGCGCCATGTGACCGGGCGGCACGAACTCATGCAGCGAGGGCGGCAAAAGCCAGCCCTGATCGACATCCCAAGAGCGAAACACTTTGGCCATGAGCCAGTGAATCATCCCGAAGCCACCCCGTCCAGAGGATTACTCGGACGGGCTCCTAGTTCAACCGCATCCGACTGGCTGCTTTCGGACATAGCAATTTGAACTGCGCGATCAGCGGCGGATTACCAGAAGCGCAGGAAACGTCGGCTTTTGGTCGAAGCGGAAATTTCAGATGGCGTGGCGCTTGGGAACCGTACTGGAATTCAAGCAAGCCAGCAGGGCAGTTCGCCATCGCAAGAAGTTCCACGTCGCTCTCGGTCTTGAGATGGCGCGCCACGCACTGGCTGATGCCTGACTTGCTGCCGGGAGGCTTGATTCTCGCCGCCTGGGTCACGCTCGCAGTAGTCCTGAAGATCCGCTTTCGTAACGATGCCCTTGATCATTGAGGTTCTGGTGTCGATGCCCTCTCGCTCGACGATGGTTCCATTCCACAAAGCGCAAGAGGCAAGTGGGAAATCCCCGGCCGCTGTTGCTGGAGTTGCTACCATTCCATTCGAAATAGCGACTGCGACCAGAACCATTCCCAAGGCGCGCATCATGCTGCTTCCTGTGGGCGTGAACATGTTTGGGGCGAGACCATAATCAGATCGCCTGCGGGCATCAAACGGCACGAAAACCCGCGTCCGACGCGGTGCCGGCGCCTGGATTTTGCCGCGTGAGCCGGCACGTCGTCCCGGCGCAGAGTGCTCACATTTCGCCGGGTGCGGCCGGCTAGTTCCTGCTAGAATTGCGCACCAATCGCGCATGTCGCGCGCGGGCGCTGGAGGGACCGCCGTGAGGCAAAGGAACCTGCTCAACGCCCGCGATCGCCTCGGCGCATCGATCATCGAAATCGTCGCCGCCGATGACGCAGAGCACGGCCCGGAGGTGATCGAGCAGTTGCGGCTCAAGAACGTCGCCGCCTACGCCCGCCTGGTCAGCGATCTGGCGCATTTCAGGAAGCTGGCGACGGAGCGGAACACGCAGACCCGACGGAAGCCGCGGGCGCTCCGGATGGAGCAGGCGAAGGAGACGGCAAAACAAGCCGCGGAGCTACCCGGTGACAATGCCATTATCTGCAATCCAGCCGGACCCTGCCGAGGCAGCAGATCAGGGCAAAGGCATCGTCCATCAGCGCCATTCAACCGAACTTTTTTTTCATGAAGCCCCGGCGGCTTTCACGCAAGCACCGCCTTGCAAATGGTACTGAGTATCGGTACTAATTTCGCATGAAGAAGCGGCACAAAGCCACGCTGGATCTGAGCTACGCCCGGCCCGTAAATGGCTCTATCCGATGGGCCGATATGGAAGCTTTATTCGTGGCGCTTGGCGCTGAGGTCAGCGAGGGAGAAGGCTCGCGGGTAGGTGTCTTCCTCTTTGGAGAGGTGCGCGTTTTTCATCGCCCGCACCCTTCGCCGGATACCGATAAAGGCGCTGTCGCCAGCATCCGCAAATGGCTTGATGAGAACGGAGTGAAACCATGAAGAACGTGATTGAGATCGACACTGAGAAAGCTGTCCTGACGTTCGACCCTGAAATCCGGATGTTTCGCGGCGAGTTCCTCGGCTTGAAGGGTGGGGCCGACTTTTACGCCGAAAGCGTGCAGTCCCTGATCGAGGAGGGCCGCAGGTCTCTGGCCGTCTTTCTTGAAATGTGCCGGGAGAAGAACATCGAACCGCACCGAAACTTCTCCGGGAAGTTCAACGTGCGCCTCGATCCTCACGATCATGCGGCGGCGGTCATTGCAGCAGCGGCCCAAGGCAAGAGCCTCAATGAATGGGTTGCTGGGGCCATCAAGGAGGCCGCTGCTGCGTAATTACTTCCTTAGCAGCCTTGGATCCCAATCGCCGTGGCGGCTCTTGCCGTCTTTCTCATAGCGCCACGAGTTTTCCCTGAGCTTTGTAGACGGCGAATCCTCGTCGCCGTAGTGCGCCGACGCCCGACGCTTCACCCGCCCAAAGGGGCATGCAAACCGCCAGAAACAAACTCACAGCTGGATAAAACCTGGGGGCAACGTCAATGCGGATGGAGCCCGGACATTCATCAAACCGCTGCGGCCAACCGGATGCACCAAGACTTGCTGTCGGGGAACTTCCACAATGCTGACATTCAGCCTGACCAGATGGCGAACTTGCAATCCAGCCGTTTCATAGTCTGCCTTCAGCTACCTGCTGCGCCGACGGTCATGCCACCGCAGACATAGAGAGTCTGCCCGGTCACGAAGCCGCTGCGGGCGTCGAGCAGGAAGGCGGCCGCGTTGGCGATATCTTCCGGCTCTCCCATGCGCCCCACCGGTAGGGCGTCGAGGATGGCTTGTGTCGCCCGGCTTCCCGGCGGATTGGCGCGCTCGAACAGCTCCGTGCGGATCGGCCCGGGCCCGATGCTGTTGGCGGTGATGCCGTGGCCGCCCAGTTCGAGCGCCCACACCTTGGCCATCCCGATGAGACCCGCCTTGGTCGCCGCATAGACGCTGCGCCGTTCCTTGCCGAGCGCTGCCCTTGACGCGATGTTGACTACCCGGCGAAATCGGCCTGCTTCATCCCCGGCAGGAGCGCCTGCAGGCATTGCAGGCTGCAACGCAAGTTCAGCGAGACGGCGAAGTCGAGATCGGCGAAACTTTGCTCTTCGACCGGTCCCGGTCGCACGATGCCGACATTGTTGACGAGCCGGGTGATCGGCCCGCCCCGCAAGGCGGCCGAAAGTGCGGCGGCCGTGGACTCGGGATCTGACAGGTCAGCCTGGATGCCGTCGCCGTCGCGGTCGATCCCGATGACCTCGTAGTCTTCGGCCCGGCAGCGTTCGGCCGTGGCGCGGCCGATGCCGGCGGCCGAGCCGGTGATGAGGACGCGTTCCTTGCTTGGCATCAGGATGGCCTTGTCTCTGGTTCAGACAGTCGCGATCGGCGTCACCGGCGAGCCGACCGCACCCGGCAGACGCAGCGGCGGCGCGGTCAGCAGGAAACGCGACCGTCCATGTTCGCGCAACCATGCGGCCAGCGGCGTCAGGTGCCACAGCTCGCCGAGCGGTATCCCGTTCTTAAACAGGCAGTGCTCATGCAGTGGCAAGCTCGAGCAGCAGCGCTCGGCGCCAGTGGTCGCGGGTACCACCTCGACGGCAAAATTGTCGGCCGCGATGGCGGCGACGCCGCTCGCGCTGATCCACTCCAGTAAGCGCCGATCGCGACCGTTCAGGACGCAGCAGGTTCCGAGCAGGATGGCGGGATCCGGCGCGGCCATATCGAGCACGCACTGTGCAAAGCCGGTGTGGAGGCAAAGCACGTCACCGGCCTCGACCGTCACGTTATCGGCCAGCAGGACCGACATCAGGTCGTCATAGCCGACGAGCCGGCGCTCATCCCCGAAATGGGCGCGCAGATCCACCATCACGGCGCGACCCTGGATGCCGTGGGCGGCCATGTTCTCGATACCCAGCGCACGGGCGCTGGATGTACTGGCCTGACCGCCGGGCCCTGCATCGCCGACCTCTATGGGGCCGATAATCTCGATGCCAGCCCGGAAGCCGTTATAGTAGACGCGCTCGGCAATGCCGTCGCCATCGGCGTCGAACTGGGCGCCGACATGGGCGAAACTGTCCCATTGCGTCGAATATTGCAGATAAAGGATCGCCAGATCGTCGTTGAAAACGTCGGTGCAGTCGCTCTCATCGCCGACAAGCACGCAGTTGAAATTGGGTCGGTTGTCCCGGATCGTCGGACGCAACGCCGGCGGGTAGCGGCGCGGGCTCAGGATGTTGCCGCCCGGCCGGTCGAGCGGCAGACTCAGGCAAAACGATATTCCTTCCGTCGCCTCGGCCAAACCTTGCAGGCGCTTCTCGCGCGTGATCAGGTTCAGCCGGCCGAGCTGATCGTCCGGCCCGAAATCGCCCCAGTTCGAGCCATACGGCCGGCGCTTCCAGCGCTGATTTGTCATGCCCCCCTCCGGTCGGGCGCTCGCGGCCCGTTTGCGGAAGCGCCACCGTCGCAGCCGCGAGGTCGCCACGCAACGTCTTTGCATAGGACTTGAAGTCGACCTCCAGCGCATAGCGGGCGGCTTCGAGATAGGTTCGCCGCTGTTCTTCGCGATGCGCGGCGATCTCGGCGCGCTGGTGGTGCGGCGACGGCAACGTGACGACACCAGCAAGGATGGCCGCAATCCAGCGCGACTGCATCTCGACCAGCGGAATCGTCGGCCCGATCGGCTGGACCAGCCCGGCGAACAGCAGGCCCGGATGCTCCACGCTGCGATCCGCCGATAATGCGCGTGCGTAGCCTCGCCGTCACCGGCGATCTCCGCTCCGACGAAGGGAAAGCTAAGTCCTATAGCCGGTMGCGTAGATCACGGCATCGAAGTGCCGGCGGGACTCGTCGGCGAAGACGATCTCCTCGCCGGCTAGTTTGGCGATGTTCGGCTTCATCCCAATGCGGCCATGCCCGATGGCTGGCAACAGAACCGGTCGTTGCGCCCCAAGTCGCGCTTGTCGAACACGTCGACCTTCAGGCCCTTCCGCTTCAGGAACTCAAGGCTCACGCTCACGGGCGCGTCTCCATGCACTGCGCGACCTCGACCTCTTCCATCTTGCCGTTGAGTAGGGCCCAGCGCTTCATGTCGTCCTTGAACGTCAGGGTTGGCAGCTTCGCGTCAGGCGGTTTGAGGAAGTAGACGCCCGCAGAGTAGGCGCGTGTGTGCCCCTTCATCGTCACCAGCACTCCTGCCGGACCACTCTTTATGTAGTCGATCTTGACTGTGCCCGTCTTCGGGAACTGGCAGGTGATCGTCTTGCCAGACGGTGCTGCGTAAGAGGCGGTTTGGCTGCTGAGAGCGGCTATCAGAGCAACTGTAGCGGTGGTCAGACTAGTGGTTCTCATCCGGGTGCCCTCCATGCCTGCCCAACTCACCAAGGCGCTGACCGCAAAGGATATATAGGATTTATCTTTTCTGCTTTGCCCTCGTTCCGTTCGCGAATGGGAGCGAGCCGACCACGTCCTTGAAGTGAGCGAGCATAGCGCGCTCCGTCGCAAGAGGTTCCGTCCTGTCCGCTGAGTGTTTGTTTCTTAACGTAGTTTTTTTGACAGTCCGCATATGCCCCACTAGCTCGCCGTCGCCGATCGCCCTCGCGGCCACCCGCTTGCGATCCTTGGCTTCGACCCAGGCTTCCCAGTGCGGCCACCACGAACGCGGATGCTCGTGGGCTGACTCAAGCCAAAGAAGGCGCCGCGAGCGGCGAACCTCTAAAGGGCGATATCGTTGCCGGTCGGCGGCGGGATCTTCCGCTTCCGAACCATCCTTAGGGGACCTTCGACGATGCATGCAATGGGGGCTTGATGGCCTGAGCGACCGCTGCGGCGATCTTCTGCGCTACGCCACTTTCGAGATCGATGATGTTCCCGGAATGCAGGTCGGCCTCGTAAATAGCGGACCAGCGAATGGCGGCCGTTTCTCCATCTACGAGCCGGCTGGTTATTCTGAGCTTGTTATCGGCAGCACG
>NZ_JBFTKP010000091.1:0-6902 GCF_056396005.1 Allobosea sp. 05T439
GGCGAGCGCTGAGGCGCCGAGCAGGAGGGCCAGKGGCACGAGGAAGACGAGGCTGCTCATTGGCCCGGCTCCGCGGCCAGCCTCGGCTCTGCCGGCATCGCGTCGGCCGGGCGAGGGGATCCGGCCTTATCCACTTTGAGACGCAGCGCATTGGCGACGACGAGGACGGAGGAAAGCGACATGGCGAGCGCCGCGATCAGCGGGGTGACATAGCCCGCAATCGCGATCGGCAATGCGACGGCATTGTAGAGGATCGCGAGCGCAAAATTCTGCCGCACCAGCWGGGCGGAGCCGCGCGCGAGCTTGAGTGTGGTCGGGATCGCGTCGAGCCCGTCATGCAGRAAGACGAAATCGGCTGCATTGCGGCCGATATCGGCGGCCGAGGCCGGCGCAATCGAGACATGCGCCGCGGCGAGCGCGGGTGCATCGTTGAGGCCATCGCCGATCATCAGCACCTTGCGGCCCTGGGCCGCGAGGGCGGCGAGCCGCTCGACCTTCTGCGCCGGCAGCAACCCCGCGGCGACCGTGCCGATGCCSASCCTGGCGGCAATGCTGTGCACGGCGGCTTGCGTATCGCCGGAGAGCAGTGCGATTGCGATGTCCTCGTTGCGCAACGCAGCGATTGCGGCCTGCGCCTGCGGACGCAACGTCTCCTCGAACACGAAGCTGGCGAGCAACGTGCCGTCGCGGCTGAGCACAGTGCCAGCCTCCTGGCTGCCAGCGCCTGCGGCAAGCGCCCATTCGGCCCGACCGAGGCGGTAGAGTTGTCCCTGCAGCCACCCTTCGATGCCGAAACCGGGATATTCCCGAAGGTCCGACAGCGCGGGGCCGCCGGCCGGCGCTGCMGCRGYAATCGCGCGCGAGAGCGGATGGCTGGAGCGGCGGGCGATCTCGGCCGCGATCGCCAGATCCGCCGGGACAATGGCGCCGCCATTGACGAGGCGTGGCTGTCCGAGCGTCAGGGTGCCGGTCTTGTCGAAGGCTGCCATGTCGATCTCGGCCATGCGCTCGATCGCCGAGCCGTCCTTGACCATGATGCCATTCTCGAACAGGCGCCGCGACGCCATCACCTGCACGATCGGCACGGCGAGCCCGAGCGCGCAGGGACAGGTGATGATCAGCACGGCGATGGCGAYGGTGATCGCACGGTGCCAGTCGCCGGTTGCCAACATCCAGCCGAGAAAGGTGAGGAAGGCCGTGGCGTGAACCACCGGCGAATAGAGCGCGGCGGCCCGGTCGGCGATGCGTCGATAGCCGGCGCGCCCGCCCTCGGCAGCCTCCATCAGCCGGATCATCTCGGCGAGGAAGGAGGTCTCGGCCCCGGCGGTTGCGGCAATGGTCAGCGGACCGGAGAGGTTGAGCGTTCCCCCGCGCACAGGTGCACCCATGGCCACGGTGCGCGGCGCGCTCTCGCCGCTGACAATGGCGCAATYCAGTTCGGATGTTCCCTCCACGACCACGCCATCGACGGGAATGCGATCGCCCGCACTGAGCGCGACGCGCATGCCCGCCACGATCTCGGCAAGCGGAAGATAGTCGCGGCTGCCATCKGCCCGCAGCACSGTTGCGCCGCGCGGCGACAGGCGCATCAGGCCRCGCACCGCGGCACGCGCCTTCTCGCGCATGAGATGGTCRAGGGTCCGCCCGATCAGCAGGAAGAAGATCAGCGAGGTCGCAGCGTCGAAATAGGCATGCGGGCCGTCATGCAGCGTGTCGTAAAGGCTGAGACCGAAAGCGAGGCAGATGCCGATCGAGATCGGCACGTCCATATTGGTGCGGCCGTGGCGCAGCGCCGACCAGGCCGAGTCGAAGAAGACGCGGCCGGAATAGAKGAGGCAGGGCAGGGCCAGCGCGGCCGAAATCCAGTGGAAGGCGCTGCGGGTCTCCGGTTCGGCGCCGGACCAGACCGAGACCGAAAGCAGCATGATGTTCATCGAACAGAAGCCGGCGACTGCCAACGCCCGGATCAGGCGGGCGCGTTCCGGATCGGACCGGTCCGCCTCGCTCTCGAAGAGGTGGCCGGGATGGCCGAGCCGGGCCAGCGCCACGAACAGGTCGGGGGCCTCCTCGCCGCGCCACTTCACGGCGACGCGCCGGGTCGACAGGTTGACCCGGACGTGCTCGACACCGGCAATCTGCATCAGGCCGGTCTCGATCGTCCGGATGCAGGCCGCGCAGTGAACRTCGGGAACGGAGAGATCGGCCTGCCTGAGGCCGTCGCCCAGCTCGCGGCTGGCGAGCCGGATTTCCTGCCGGGCCGCGGAACCGTCGAACGTGCCGGAGACGTCGAACGGCGGCGCGCAGCAGCTCATCTGATCGCCCGATAGCTATGCCAGGTCGCGTGGCCGAGCAGCGGGAAGACGATGATCAGCCCGARCAGCCCGGTCGCCACACTCAGGAGGAAGAGCGCGAGCACGATCGCGCCCCAGGCGAGCATCACCGGCAGGTTGTTCCAGACCAGCGAGATGCTGGTGCCCATCGCGGTGAAGGCGTCGACCCTCTCGTCGAGCAGCATCGGGATCGCGAAGGTGCTGATGGCGAAGGAGAAGGCCGCGAACAGGCCGCCCGCCACCGTGCCTACCAGCAGCATCGCCCAGCCCTCCGGCGTCGAGACCAGCATGGCGAGGACATCCTTGAGACCGGGGAACGGCCGCAAGCCGAAGAACAGCGCATAGATGATTACCGCGGCCCGCATCCAGACCAGCATCAGCAGGCACAGGATGGCGCCGGTGTACCAGACCTGGCCGCCGGAGKCCGGCTTGACGAAGATCATGCGCGCGAGGCTGACGGCGCGGCCGGCCTCGATGTCGCGGCTCTTCTGGTAGAGGCCGATCGCCAGGATTGGCCCGACCACCATGAAGCCGGCGAGAGCGGGCAGCAGGATGTAGTCSAGTTCGTAGCGGAACAGCCCCCAGACGATGCCGAGCGACACCAGGAATACCGCCGCTCCATAGAGCAGGCTCGGCACGGGGCTGTGGCAGAGATCGCGCCAGCCTGCTCCGAGCCAGGCCAGGGCCGCGCCTGCCGGCAGGTTGCGCCGTCGCTGTGCGGCGAGGGGCAGCGGGATGTCCTGGCCGTTTTCGATCTGGCCGTTTTTGATCGTGCCCACGATGCTCCTCCCCGCTTCAGCAGGCCGGGCGGGCGGCACGAAACGTGCCTGCTTCGCCCGCCGATTTCGCATGCGGCACGCAGTCCGGCTGCGAACCGATGGCGACATAGACCAGATGCGCATTGGCGAAGGCGACGAGCGCGGCTCCTGCAATCAGCAGCGCCAGCCAGAGCGCCCGCCGGCTGCCGGGCCGCCGCGCTTGCCCGTTGGTTGCGGGGCTCATCGTGCGCCGTCCCGCAGCGTGCCGACATAGASCGCAAGCARCTTGATGTCGGTCGGCGASAGGCGGCCTTCCCAGCTCGGCATATGRCCCTGGCGCCCGTTATGGACACTGTCGAAGACCGATTGCGGATCGCYGCCATAGATCCAGTTGGCGTCGGTCAGGTCCGGCGCGCCGAGATCGTGCCGCCCCTTGCCGTCCTCGCCGTGGCAGGCGATGCAGGTCGTTGCAAACACCTGCTTGCCGGCGGGCACACGCGCCTGGTCCGCCTCCGAGAGCGGCTGCCCGGAAAGCGAGAGGACATRSGCGACGACGTTTGACRMCTGYTCGCGGTCRAGCATGCCATCGCGGCCGAAGGCCATCATCTGCGCGGCGCGCGTCTGCCCGCTTGTTCCATTGATTCCGACGCGGATGGTCTCGGCGATCGCCTCGGGCTCGCCGCCCCAGAGCCACGAGCCCGCGGCGAGATTGGGGAAGCCYGGTCCGCCCTTGCCATCGCTGCCGTGACAGACGGCGCAGTTGTCGCCGAACAGGGCCCGCCCGGTGTCGCGCACATGGCGCATCAGCGCGGGGTCGGCGGCGATCTCCGCGAACGAGGCGTTGGCGATGCGCTGGGTCCAGCCGGCGCGCTCGGCTGCCGCATCCTGGACCTGGCGGGCCACGATCTGGCGCTGGTCGTTGCCGAGCAGACCCTTCGTATAGGTCCAGCCGAGCGGCCAGGCCGGCATCAGCAGCCAATAGACCACMGCAAACAGCGTCGAGGCCGCCAGGAAGAACAGCACCACGCGCGGGATCGGCGTGTCGAGTTCCTCGATGCCGTTCCACTCGTGACCGGTCGTCAACTGTCCCGTGACGGGGTCCCGCTTCGCCTGGTCCATGTTTCAGTCCCCCGGCCTGTCGTCCTTGTCGAGAATGCTCTTCTTGGCGCGGTCGAAGCGGGCCCGGTTCGAGGGCCACAGAGCATAGATCAGCACGCCCGCYGCCAGCGCGATSAGGTAGAAAAGCCCCCAGCTCTTGGCGAAGCCGACGAGCGATTGATGATCGATGTCCATCGCCTCACCTTGCCGTGGCCGCCGTCTGCCGATGCGCCGCATCGGTCAGCCGGCCCAGGACCTGGAGATAAGCAACCACCGCGTCCATYTCCGTCAGGCGGCCTGGCTGCCCGTCGAACGCCCGCATGGTSGTGGCCTCGCCGTAGCGCTCGCTGACGCCGCTGGCATAGGGGCTGTCGGGGTGGGCCTGGCCATAGGCATCGGCGCTCGCATTCGCGATCATCGCATCGGTATAGGGCACGCCGACAACGCGCAGTGCGGCGAGGTGCTGGCCGAGATCCTCGGTYCGCAACTCGTTGCGCATCAGCCAGCCATATTTCGGCATGACCGATTGCGGCACCACCTCGCGCGGATTGATCAGATGCGCGACATGCCAGGCGTCGGAGTATTTGCCGCCGAGCCGCGCCAGGTCCGGGCCGGTGCGCTTCGAGCCCCACAGCATCGGATGATCGTATTTCGACTCGACCGCGAGCGAATAGGGTCCATAGCGTTCGACCTCGTCGCGCAGCGTGCGGATCATCTGGCTGTGGCAGGCATAGCAGCCCTCGCGGATATAGATGTTGCGCCCGGCCGTTTCGAGCGGTGTGTAGACGCGCATCTCGGGCGCGGTCTCGACCGTCTCGTGGATGGTGAAGAGCGGCGCGATCTCGACGAAGCCGCCGATCGCCGAGACGCCGATGATGGCCAGCACGAAGCCGATGGCGCTGCGTTCGAGCCTGCGATGGAAGAACTCGGCCATGGTCTCACTCCCCCGGCTGCAGCGCCGGCCCGGCCACTGGCAGGGCAGGCTGGTCGGGATCGGCCGCTTGCGGCGCAGTCCGCGCGCGCGCCATCCGGATYGTCATTCCGACATTGTAGGAGGCGACGATCGCCCCGAGCAGGAACAGCAGGCCTCCGACCGTTCGCGCGATGTAGTASGGATGCATCGCGACGACGCTGTCGATGAAGGAAAAGGCGAGCGTGCCGCTGGAGTTATAGGTGCGCCACATCAGGCCCTGGATGATGCCCGAGTTCCACATCGAGAAGACGTAGATGACGGTTCCCGACAGTGCGAGCCAGAAATGGACCTCGACCAGCTTGGGCGAATAGATCTGATCGACCTTCCACATCCACGGYACCAGCGCGTAGAGCGAGCCGAAGGTGATCATCGCCACCCAGCCGAGCGCGCCGGCATGGACATGGCCGACCGTCCAGTCGGTGTAGTGCGACAGCGAATTGACGGCCCGGATCGCCATGAACGAGCCTTCGAAGGTCGACAGGCCGTAGAAGACGGCGGCGACCATCATGAAGCGCAGCGTCGCATCGTCGCGAACCTTGTGCCAGGCACCGTTGAGGGTCGCCAGTGCATTGCCGGCCGAGGCCCAGGATGGCACCAGCAGCACGACCGAGAAGGTCATGCCCAGCGTCTGCACCCATTGCGGCAGGGCGGTGTAGTGCAGGTGGTGCGAGCCCGCCCACATATACATGAAGGTGATGCCCCAGAAGCTGATGATCGACAGCCGGTAGGAGAAGATCGGCCGGTCCGCCCGCTTGGGCAGGTAGTAGTACATCATCCCGAGGAAGCCCGAGGTCAGGAAGAAGGCGACCGCGTTGTGGCCGTACCACCACTGCGTCATCGCATCCTGCACGCCGGAGAACAGCGAATAGCTTTTCGCATGGCCGAACGAGACCGGCACGGCCAGGTTGTTGACGATGTGCAGCACCGCCACGACCAGGATGAAGGCCATGTAGTACCAGTTGGCGACGTAGATATGCGGCTCCTTCCGCCGCTGCAGGGTGCGGATATAGATCAGGAAGTAGACGACCCAGACGACGACCAGCCAGATGTCGGCATACCATTCGGGCTCGGCATATTCCTTGGACTGGGTCAGCCCCATCAGATAGCCGCTGGCGGCGATCACRCAGAACAGGTTGTAGCCSAGCAGCACGAACCASGGGCTGATCTGATCSGGCAGGCGGGCCCTCGTGGTGCGCTGCAGCACATGGAAGGAGGTGGCGATCAGCGCGTTKCCGCCGAAGCCGAAGATCACGCCTGAGGTATGGACGGGCCGAATGCGRCCGAAACTCGCCCAGGCGGCGTCGAAGGTCAGGTCGGGCCAGGCGAGGAGCGCGGCAACCCAGACCCCGAAAAACATGCCGACGACGCCCCAGGCGAGGGCRAGCACGATGCCAACCTTGGTYGGGTCATCRTAGTAGTGCGCCAGGCGCTCATCGGATGGCTCCGGCTCGAAATACTTCGACAGGACCAGGAAGACRCCGCCGAGCCCGCAGAGAAGGACGATGACGCCATGAACCCCCATGAGGTCGTCGTGCCCGGCGATCGCCATCACGAGCCCGCAGAAGGCGACAAGCGCTGATATCGTGATGGCACTCTGGCGTTCTGCGACAGTCAGCCCGGCAACCATTCGCTCTCCCCCCGGTCATCACACAGCGCGGCTCGCGGTGCTCGAGAGAGGGACCGGAAGGTCGAAATCCGGACCGCGTCAGCCAGTGAATACTTGTCGAGAGCCGCCAGATTGGT
>NZ_JBFTKP010000092.1:0-6201 GCF_056396005.1 Allobosea sp. 05T439
AAATCACGAACCGCCGCGTAGACCTCCACCGCGAACATCCCCGCCAACCCCAAAAGGGATCAGCCTATCCAACTGGTTGGCTTTTACGCCGCCCGCGCCACCACAAGCGAGGGCGCTTCATTGGATGGTTTTGTCACCGCCCTGCACACCATCCACGTGATGTTCTTAAGTCAATTCGACGGACGGACATTCGGAAATCACCTAAAGAAGGGATCTTACGATAGCAAAGCACTTGCACATCTTACAGTAGACGAACTGGCGACGCTCCTCACTCGCTGGCTTGTCGACGTATATCATAATTTCCCATCCGATGCGCTCGGCGGCGAAACACCGCGAAACGCCTGGATCAGGCTCACCGACATGTTCGATGTGCGCCCTCTCCCCTCAAAACGCAAATTCATGCAGATCTTTGGCGAGAACCTAACGCGCAAACTATCGGGCTCAGGCATAAAAGTGTTGGGAAATTTCTACATAGCGCCAGAGCTGGGAAAATTGTTCATGAACAAGGGGAAAATTGAACTAGACATTCGATTAGACACAACAGATCTCGGAGCAATTGCTTACCGCGTGGGCGAGAACTGGTTTGAGGCACGCTGCCGCGACAGCAAGTTCGACGGTGTTTCCGTCGAAACGTGGGCAAGAACCATGATGGATCTCCGCCTCACGCGGACAGCCCAAGCCCAGCAGGTGTTGGGCGTGGTTCATCGCGCTCTTGATGCGATCGAGACTGAGGCAGATGCATCCAGAGCTCGCGCGAACATTGCGTCTCCCGCGCTCACATCAGAGGACATCGCGAAGCTAGAGGAAAAGGTCTTCTGCGGGTTCACGATGCCTGTGCCGGACGATCCAACTGAGGCCTTAGTGGGGCAGGATATCCTGGCCACGAGCTTCGAAACCGGCGGAGGAGCGCGCCCGGGGCCAGGCGAGACGCTCGCTTCAGCTCCCGCGCCAGCGCCAGCGCCTGCTTCGAAAGATGCTGACGATAACGACGACGATTTTAGCTTCCTGGGATAATTCAGATGACCATCGAAAAGGCAAATTTTGCGGTCGATATTGATATCGACTCCGACCCAACTCGCCCTATCCGCGACATCCAGCCAGACGCAGCCCGGCGTCGGTCAGAACTTATGGAGGGAGTACGCAGCGTTTACGCCCGCACTCGCCGAGATGCGCAGCTTCTCGATGCATATGACGAGATCCTTGAGGATCTCGGCGAGCGAAAAGACAACAAGAATGGTCATTGCTCAACCAATCGCGGAGAAGGCAATTTCCTCGTTGTGCTCGGAGCGTCAGGAGCGGGGAAGACGACCTCCATCCGACGAATGATTGATGGGCATGCGTTGAGCCACGGCTATACGGTAAATCAGGCCGGGAGCAAGGTCATCTCTGTCACCGCGCCCTCCCCCGCGAACCTTGCTGAGTTAGGCCGCGAGACGTTGCTTGCATTGGGTTACCCGTTGCAGCGTAACCGGGTAGACGGGCCGGAAGTTTGGCGCATGGTCCGAGATCGTGTGCGATCGCTTCAAATCCTCGTCCTGCATTTCGATGAGATGCAGCACGTTGTTCAAACCGTCCACGAAGCGGAGATGCAGAAGGTCCGAAATATCCTGAAGGGCCTACTGGTCGACAATGCGCATCCCATAGCGATTGTCGTTTCGGGGACTCCCGAGGTGATCCGTTTGATGCACCCGGATCGCCAGGTTGCGAGGCGCGGCAAATGGGTCGAACTTGGTMCGCTTTCGGCTGGTTCGGACAGCAAAATGATCAAGTCGTTCGTCAGGCAACTGGCGGAGCGAGCCGAACTTAAAACCGATGCCGTCGACATTGACCGGCTGGTGCCTCGGCTGCTTCACGCCGGACAACAGCAACTCGGTGTCGTCGCTGAAGAAATCCACGACGCCATCCGGGTCGCTCTTCGAGGAGAAGCTACGCAGCTGAGCATTGAACATTTCGCCAGTGCCTTTGCCAGACGAACCGGGAACCTGGCGCCTTTCAACCCCTATTTGGCGGATCGCTGGAAGGATATCGACGCCTCACGAGTGCTGGCGACTCGCGAGGAGGACGACCGAACAGAGCGCTTGAATAGCACCAAAAAGCGCAAAGGAGCTCCCAAATGAAGCCTTCTCTGTGRCTGCGGGCACTCCCGGCTCCGTAGGAAACGCCAATCAGCAATGCGTCTCGCAATGCCGTTTTGAATCATCAAACCAAAGGGGTCTACGCATTCTGCACAGACCTTGGGCTCGATTTTGCGGGCCTGCGCGACTGTGATGTGCGAGCAGTGGCCCATCTGGCCCAATTGCTCGACGTGTCCCCTCATAGGTTCGACACGGGCCTCTTGACCCGGAACGGCAACGATTACTCGATTCGAGGCGAACGCCTTCTCAAAAGCTCGCTTCAGCGCGAACGCATCCGCGTGTGCGCATCGTGCGTTGCCGACGACATAGCCGGTTCCTCCCTTCCTCCGGCGGCGTCAGCATATTGCCGGAGCCACTGGCAGCTCGACGCTGTCCGCTGCTGCCCCCATCATGAGTTGGAGCTTATCGAAGTCCCATCGGTGGTGTCGGCTTACGCGCTCGACTTCGCCGGTCACTTAGGTCCGCAGATTGACAGCCTCCCGAGCCTTCGCCCCAAGGCGATTGCACGCTCTAAAACTTCCTTCCAAGAATATCTTCTAGGACGCTTGGACCGGAATGTTCCTTCACTCGGATTTCTCGACGAGCTGGAATTCCACGCAGCTTCGCGCTTGTGTGAAATCGTCGGCGTCACCCTGTGGGTTGGTGAAAGCCGCAAGCTCAACACGCTTTCAAATACAGAGTGGCTAACGGCTGGCGAACTGGGCTTTTCTTTCGCCCGTCATGGGCGAGATGGCATCCGCGAAGCCTTGAGCGAGCTACAGCGCTGCTTTGTCTATCCCCGCGGGGGAAATGATGGCCCGCAAGCCGTCCTTGGACGGGTGTACAAATGGTTGGCGTATGGCTGCGAGGACGCGGGCTTCGATCCGGTTCGAAAATTGTTTCGCGAACACATCGTTGAGACGATGCCGATCGGCGCAGGCGAAGTCCTGTTCGGCGAAGCGGTGCAAAGGCGGAAGCTGCACTCTGTGCGAACCGCAAGTCTCGAGACCGGCGCGCATCCAAAACAGCTACGCAAAATCCTCCTTGCCCTCGGTGCTTTGCATCCGCAAGACGCTGAAAAAACCAATGCATGGTCGCTCTTTGATGCCGATGCTTATAGCGACCTGCTTGAAAATGTCCGCGAGGCGATGTCGCTGCGCGTTGCCAGCGACTACATTGGAGCCGGCCGTGTGCAAGGGCGGCTATTATTCGAGGGAGGTTACATCCGACCGTTCGTCTTCAAATCGGATGAGCATGGCCTTAGAGATCACCTCTTCTCGAAGTGTGAACTCGATACCTTCCTATTGCGCCTGTTTGAACGTGCTGAGACCGCGCAGCTTGCAGATAACGAGCAGTTCGTCTCAATTCCGACAGCCGCGAAGCGAACGAATTGCTCGTCGAAGGAGATCCTCGATCTGGTTCTGAACGGCCAGATCGAAAGCCGTCGGCTTCCAGGCCCAGCGACTTTTATGTCGCTGTCAGTTGACTATCAGGAAGTTCGCTCGAAAGTGCGCGGCGAGTACGCAGGCGAGGTCACGGCCATGGAAGCCACCGCGCTGATACGAACGGCCGATGTCGCGACACGAGCGCTGA
The DNA here is from genome assembly GCF_056396005.1 of Allobosea sp. 05T439. Lineage (NCBI taxonomy): Bacteria > Pseudomonadati > Pseudomonadota > Alphaproteobacteria > Hyphomicrobiales > Alloboseaceae > Allobosea > Allobosea sp. 05T439. The sequence goes on from NZ_JBFTKP010000092.1 coordinate 3,708, forward strand.
TCAAAGCAGGCGTCCTTCCCACGAGGATAGCGATCAATCCCAAAAATCGATGCCCTGTGGAGGTGATTTCTCTTGCTGCGATCGAGGAGTTTCGGCGAACCTATTGTACCAGCGGCGAGATTTCCCGGGACACTGGGATCGGGCCTCGGAGGATCGAGCGCATCATCGGCGAGCACCGCATCCAACCGGAGTTGCCACGCCAACAATACCGCGTTTCCTTTTACCGGCGCTCTCAGCTAGCYGGCATCAGTTTCAAATAGGCGCAGATTTCACGATCCCTTCTGACCCGGCAGGCAACTGCCGGGTCTTTTTTTGCCTCCTGCGCCCACCACCGCTCGATGCCAGTCTTTGTGCTTATCGGTGCCAAACTGAAACCGATCGAAGCTGGGAAACCCCAATAAACTCGGGCTTCGTGGTGCCAATCATTCTGCGCCGTGAGAGAAGTTGAAGAACGAGGCATAGTGTTGCCGCGATTGTAKGAAAAGTTCCGCAAACTGACATGCGTCGCCCGGCCCTGCCGGGCGTCGCTCCGTTTCCGGCAGCCCGGTTCTGTCGACGCGAGCATTCAGTCCGACCTGTGCAAGAGCGCGAATTCAGCTGAGAACCTGCGCGCATCCGACTGGTTCTTCGCCGGACGGATAATTTGTTTGAGCGGCTTCCCCCTCCCCGCGCGCCGTTCATAGGATTCGCGAGCGGCCGAGGAGCTGCGACGACCTATCTCCCCTTGATGGTCGCTCGAGGCGATGGACGCGCGGATCTCCCGGACGTCGAGCTTCCGGAGTTGGCCCCTAGCCGACGTGGCGGACGTCGGCTTTCGGGAATTCTGATCGGGGCGCCGGCCCAAGGGCACCATTGGCCCGTTCCTGATCTTGGAGGGAGTCTCGTTCAGGTAGTCCCGTTTGGCGGGAGGCGGCGGGTGGTCTGTTGCGCACCGTTGGTGCGCATCCCGCCTTGCTGGCCGGGCCCCGGACAATTTCGGCACCAGGGCCGACACGCAACAACCGACGCGCGCACACAACTGCAACTCCACTGGCGAAGAGCAGCCCCGCCGGCTGGGGGGGCGGATTGTAAGCGGGGCTGCTCCCAGGCCGTGTCGACGCTGGTTGAGAGCACCAACACGCGATTGCGAACCCATGGCAAAACCAACGGTTCCGCGGCTCGCTGAGATTTCACTCAGTCAGGAGTCTCTTTGCTCTTCAGGTGTGGTTTTATTGAACCGACGGTCAGCCATTAACGCCAAATCGACGGTAGGACCCTCCGCCCAAAATTCGGTGATAATGGCGGCGAGACGCTCCCGCTGTGCCGGGGCGCTCACTGTGTCGATGTGGGGCGTGATTTCGCTCTTCCGCGGGAAAGCCGACCCCGACGCAGTCATCGCGGCAGCAACCAAAGCGCAACCGGCGTGGAAGTCAATCCACTAAGTGCGGGTGAAATCATCCGACTTAGGTCTTCGAAGGGGATATTAATCAGCCGCCTAAAGTAAGTCCTGTAGCATTGACAACGAAACTGTGCGTGAATTATCGTAAGAATCAGACAATTTGGTTTATGTAACTGATTACAACATATCTCAGTTCTATTAATGACTGCAAGTAATCTACTTGAAAAAAGGTGGATTCGTCATGCATCGCTTAAATTCTGGATTTATTATTTTTTGTTTGCTTGCAGCTACGTCAACATTGGCGTATTCGCAAGCATTGACCGTCAGTTCTTCGCCGGAATATCATGAAGGTATTGCAGTCAACGGCTCGCCGACGCCGCAACCCTACCCCTCCTGCGAACGCAAGCTGGTGAGGAGCCAATGGCTTTGGGAATGCGACCCTGCCCGGCGGAACGGGCGCGGTGGACCAGCAACACCGGCAGCGATTGGTCATTGGACGATCGGCTCTGTCGAGAGCTCTGGGGTCGGTCGGAGCGATGCCGGCGTGGTACGATACTACAGGGCCATTAGCGCGAATGGCCGCCCGACGCGTGCGCCCAGCCGCCATTGCATCATTCAGCAGTATGACGGCGACCGTCTGTGGGTCTGCCCACCACGCGCTACCGCGTCTATCGGCGCCCGCGCATCGTCCGTTCAGGGCCTCGCGGGCGGCAACGTCCTGTACTATGCGGCCGTTTCTCCTGATGGTCGGCCGACCCGCGCGCCCAATGCAGCGTGTTACCTGACGCAGCGGGGTGGCAGTCAAGTCTGGACCTGCCCGCCGACCACGACAGGCGCCATTTCTTCAGGGACCTCAGACCGCTCCGGCGGCGGCGAGGGAAATTCGAGCTCCAACGCCGCCGGCGCAAGTGCCACTGCGAATAACGGCGGCGGAGGGGCCGCGTCCTCGTCCGCCGCCGGCGGTAATGGCAACTCTGTTGGCGGCGGCTCCGTAGGAGGCTCAGGCGGAGGTTCGGGCGGTGGTTCCGGTGGCGGCTCCGTCGGAGGCACGGGCGGAGGCTCGGGCGGTGGTTCCGGTGGCGGCTCCGTCGGAGGCACGGGCGGAGGCTCGGGCGG
>NZ_JBFTKP010000093.1:0-5270 GCF_056396005.1 Allobosea sp. 05T439
ATCCGGCCGAGATCGGCAACGACAAGGTGGTGCAGGCGATCGTCGATCTGACCGGCGGCGGCGCCGATTTCTCCTTCGACGCGACCGGCAATACCAACGTGATGCGCCAGGCGCTGGAATGCTGCCATCGCGGCTGGGGTGAATCGATCATCATCGGGGTCGCCGAAGCCGGCAAGGAAATCGCGACCCGGCCGTTCCAGCTCGTCACCGGGCGGGTCTGGAAAGGCACCGCCTTCGGCGGCGCGCGCGGGCGCACCGACGTGCCGAAGATCGTCGACTGGTACATGGAGGGGAAGATCAATATCGACGACCTGATCACCCACAAGCTCAGCCTGGACGAGATCAATCACGGCTTCGACCTGATGCATGAGGGCAAGTCGATCCGAAGCGTCGTGGTCTACTGAACCGGTCGTCCGAAGCCCCGGCAGCTGGGACATCGCCAGATCAGAAGCAGCGCAATTCGCCTTCGATCTGTGCCCGCTTCAGGCGTGCGACCTTCTCGCGCATCAAGGGCATGGAGATAAACATCGAGGCGTTCTGACCGCCGCGCTGGCGCACGGACATGATCGTCTCGGCTTCCTCATAGGCCCTATAGGGCAGCACAGACGCGATCACGTCGATCGAGCACGAGCATTTCTCCAGCGCCGTACGGGTCTGGCCGTTCGCGGCCATGCACCCGAAGATGTAATCGGCGCGTGCGACCGTCGGATAGTCATTGACCGGCGTCTCAGCTGCGCCGCCATTGCCCGCAGCGAGGATCGTCGCCAGCAGCCCCCCGGCCAGAGCCGTCAGAAACCCGTGGTGCCGCGCTCCTGCCGTCCCGACCGTGCTCATGGCTGGGCGCTCGCCGATTTCAGGACGATGCGCTCCTCGAGTTTCGGCGCATCCGGCAATGTGCTGACGAACCTTGAGGTCATTTGGAGCAGCATGCCAGGCGCGGCCTCAGCCACCAGAATCTCGAACTGGCTGTCCTCATAGCCGAGCATCCGCCCGATATTGGTATCGTCGACAAAGGGCCTGACGGTGATCCGCGTCGCATCCAGCGTCTTGCCCTCGAATTCGACCTTGGTGGCCTCGCTTGTTGCCTTGTCGCGCAGGCCGGCGCGCAGCCGGTCCTTGAAATAGGGCGTCGTTCCACCGGTGAGCTGCGCCATGTTGCTCACTGCCCGATCGAGGAAGATGACGAGCACCGGATTGCCGGTCAGATCGGTAATCGACATAGGCTCGCGCGCCCGCTCGCCCGTGAACAGGCGCAGGTCGACATTGCGGCTGCCGTTGGCTGCAACGGATCTGACCACGAGCTTGATATCGTCGCCGAAGGGCTCGCCCAGCCGTTTCGTGTCGGAGGGCAAGCGCTCAAGCCGATAGGTCAGCTCCGTGCCCGAAGACACGCCGGAAAGATGAGGACGCGCGAACAGGATATCGACCGGCGTTTCCTGCGCCTGCGCCGGCCATGGCGCGATCGCCAGCACCAGAGCCATGACCTGGCAGAGCAAGACGGCGAAAGCTTTTCCGCTCACGATCGCATCTCCCTGACATCATAGCAGGTCGAGCAGGCCACGCAGGCAGCAGGATAAGGCTTGGCGCCCGGCGCAGCAATCAGCTTTGCAGGCTCAGCCGCTCAGGACCGCGATGATCAGCGCGCCGGCACGAAGGCGCCGGGCGGAATATGGCCAGGCTCGACATAGGCGTGATGGAGCGCATCCAGCATGGCCCAGAGCACGTCGCATTTGAATTCGAGCGCCGCGATCACCGCCTCCTGCTCGGCCGGCGTGCGGGCATGGGCCGTGACATAGGCAAGCGCGGTCTCGACATCGCGCCGCGCCTGTTCCGGGCGGGCGGTGAAATAGCTCAGGCTCTCCGGGCTGACGAAGTCGTAATGCGCCAGCATGCCTTCGACGCGGTGGCGGATGACCTTTGGCGAAAACAGCTCGGTCAGGGAGGACGCGACGGCTTCGAGCAGCGGGCGCTCGCGCACGAAATTGACATAGGCCTCGACCGCAAAGCGCGTCGCCGGCAGCACGCCGCGATGGGCCTGCACATCGGCGCGTGCCAGGCCCAGGCTTTCGCAGAGCCTGAGCCAGCGTTCGATGCCGCCCTCACCGTCCCCCTCGCCATCATGGTCGACGAGACGCTGGCGCCAGGCCCGGCGGAGCGCGGGGTCGTGGGTCCGGGCGATCAGGAACGCGTCCTTCACAGGGATATGGGCCTGGTAGGTGAAGCGGTTGAGAGCCCAGGCCTGGACCTCGCCCTTCGTGCACCGTCCGGAATGCAGTCTGGTGTGGAAGGGGTGCTTGTCGTGATAGCGCGCCTCTCCGACCTCGCGCAGGCGCTGTTCCAGTTCCTCGGGCGATAGCAAAGCAGTCACAGCCGCACCTCCATGCCGTCATAGGCCACCGCGATACCCGCGGCTTCGATCACGAGACGCTCCGGCGACCCCTCGATCAGCGCCGAATTGGTGTTGTTCAGATGGATATAGATCTTTTGCGCCGCAGGCAGCTTGGCGAGCCAGGACAGCGAGCCGCCAGGGCCCGTGATCGGCATATGCCCCATCCTCCGACCGGTCTTTTCGCCGACGCCGCTGCGGATCATCTCGTCATCCGTGAACAGGGTGCCGTCGAAGAACACCACGTCCGCGCTTTCGGCCGCGTCACGAACGCTGTCGGACAAGGCGGCACAGCCCGGGATATAKACAAGCGAGCGCCCTGCGCCGCCGATCCGGATGCCCGCCGCTTCGCCAGCCTCGGACTCGAGCCGGGATGCGCTCTCCTCGAGATAGAGCGGTGCCTTGCCGGGGACCGGAAACAGCTCCGCCGTCAGTCCGCCAGCCAGCGCGATGGGGTTCGCGGCCGTCGCGATCATGCGACGCGCCGGCACGGCGGCGAAGATCGGGTTGGCCTCGATCGCCTCAAGGACCGGTGCGAGCGCGACCAGATCGAACGGATGCCGCTCGCGCAGCGTGAGCAGCCCGGCGACATGGTCGATCTCGGCGCTGCTGAGAATGACCGTGCCGATCGGCGACTGGCGCTCGGCGCGCGGCCACAGGGCCGGCGTCGTCCGGATCTGGCTGCCAAGATCGGGGGACGCGTTCAGAACGATCCAGCTCTCGTCATCGAGCGTCACCGCGAGGCTCGATTGCGTCCGCCAGGGCGCGCGGGGATCCCTGCTCCAGGCCAGCGCGCAGACCCGGCACCGGCAATTCCATTGCGGAAAACCACCTCCCGCAGCCGCGCCAAGAACGATGGCTTTCATCGGGGCGCCTCAGGCAGCCGGCTTCCCGCAAGTGCACGGCGCGAAAGACTGCATTGCCCGCGCTGTTGCACACGCCGTTGCTTCCACTCCGCATGCGACCCAGGACATGTCCGGCTCCTTCGATTGTGCTAAGAACGGAATGGTGCTGACAAAGACTGCCTTCACGCTCCGGACGCGAGCCTCCGGCATCGCGATCACCTCAGCGACGATGGCAGCGGTTCTGTCTTCTTCACGTCCGCGCCCGTGTTACTGTCGACCTTGGCGATTGCTGGGTATCATTACAGAGGGAGAGGCTTCGGGCCAGTCCTTGCCCGGTCTGCAATATCACGCCAGCTCCCGGCAAAGACGGAGAGACCCGCGATCGAATATCTGATGGCGCGAGCGACGATCCAACGAAGGTCGACTGATCCCAGGTTATTCCAAAGCAACAAGAACGGGGAGGATGACATGCATCTGCTGTGGTTCTTGCTGGCGGGCCTGCTCGGGTTGAGCCAGGCGACGGCCGCCGACCTTGTGAAGGGCCGGACAAATCTGCCCGAACTGGTGCTCGGGAATGACGAAGGCCGCGACTACGTCGTCTCCCAGAAGCAGATCGAGATGGAATCCGGCAAGTCCTACCGCCTCTCCGTCACGGCGAAGGGCGGCAAGGAGTACAAGTTCTTCGCACCGGAGTTCTTCCGGAACAGCTGGATCAACCAGATCGTCATCAACCATCTCGAAGTGCACATGCAGGGTGCGCCTCATCATCTCGAGTTCGACGACCAGGGCACGATCCATGTCGAGTTCGTGGCGATCCGGCCGGGCGAGTACCCCTGGTATATCCAGGGCCTGGAGGCTCAGGGGATGACCGGCACCTTCATCGTGAAGTGACGGAGGCAAGCCATGCGCATGCTCGCTCTCACCTCCGTCCTGACCCTGGTGCCGATCCCGCAATGGCCGATGACAGGTCGGAATGCACGAACGGCATCGTCATGATCCAGGCCGAGATCGCCAGGAAGCCGCCGGCGGCCACCCTGCGCAAACTGGAGACGGCGTTGCGCGTCGCGCGGCGCGAAGAACAGGAGGGCGAATTCGACGAGTGTCTCGATGCGGTCAACGACGCCCGCAAGGCACTGGGACGATGAGCGCTTGTTCCTCATGGACCGGGCTCAGCCGTGGCAACGCGGGCGACCGATCTCCGGCCCCCMGAGCGCCCAGCGCTGAAGCGTGGTCTTCGCTAGGTTTAGCGGCTGGTTGAGCCATGGCCGCCGTAGCCACGCTCAGTTTCATCGAGCGTCGCCCTTTCGACAAACGCAACGCCGCTGACCGGCGCCACTACCATCTGAGCGATGCGGTCGGCACGCTGGATTAAAAATGGTGCCTTTCCGTGATTGATCAGAATGACTTTGATCTCGCCTCGATAGTCTGCGTCCACGGTCCCCGGTGAATTGAGAACTGTGACGCCAAATTTGGCGGCGAGTCCCGAACGAGGCCGGATTTGGGCCTCGTAGCCCTTGGGTAAGGCGATGGCGAAACCGGTGGGTATTGTCGCGGTCATGCCCGGAGCAAGGGTCACGACCGTACCGGGAGCAATAGCAGCAGGCAGATCAAGACCCGCCGAGCCAACAGTCTGCGATCGAGGGATCTMAAGCCCTTGTCCATTTTCAAGCCGGCGCAGGCCGACGCTGACACGCCTGTCGTTCCTCAAAATTCTACCAGCGAGCTTACCGAGTAAGTTCGACTTCCCCCCAGGCGTTGGCCAACAGAGCCGCGGATCGTGCGTAGGACAGTAAACGGGAGAGTGCCGGTTATCGAGCACCTAGGCGGCCTTGGCGCCCCCGTCGCCGCAACCTTCGGTTACTGGTTATGTGTCCGAGGCCTTAGGTGTTCAGTCCCGGCATTTGATGGATTGGATCGAGCCTGAATCGTTCTGGCTCTGAAGTCCAGCATTTGCAGATGAACTCGTAGGGTGTGAGCCCCCTAAGGGTCTTCAGCCGGCGGCCGAAATTGTAGGCGACAACGAAGTCTGTGAGGTGCGC
>NZ_JBFTKP010000094.1:0-5174 GCF_056396005.1 Allobosea sp. 05T439
GGCTATTGGGGCGGCAACATCAACTGGAACAACAACAACATCAATATCAACCGCGATCGCGTGACGCACTGGCAGCACAATCCGCAGCATCGCCAAGGGGTCAGATACGGCAATTCGCAGGTTCAGCAGCGGTTTGCGAACACCTCGCGCCCGGGCAGCGACGGCCGCATGGACTTTCGCGGGCGGGACGGAAATCAGGCCCGCCCGGACCGGCCCGATCGCCCCAACACCGGAGCTGGCAACCGGCCGGATCGCGGGCAGGGGGCCAATCGGCCTGACCGCCCCAATGCCGGCAATCGCCCCAATGCCGGCGCCGGTGCAGCGCGTCCCGATCGCGGGGCAGGGAACCGTCCTGCCACCGCCGACCGCGCACGCCAGAACCGTCCGAACGCGCAAAGGCCGGCGCAGGCCAATCGTCCCGGCGGCGGCAACGTCAATCGGGCGGGTGGGCCGCGCCGCGACAATGCCTTCGGCAACATGCAGCCCGGCAGGGCAGCCAATCTGCAATCCCAGCGCGGACAGACGAGCTTCGCTCATGCCGGAGCGCGGATGGGTGGCGGCGGATTTGGCGGTGGTCCCAGAGCGGGGGGCGGCGGGTTTGGCGGCGGCGGGGCACGCATGGGCGGCGGCGGTGGCGCGCGCATGGGTGGCGGCGGTGGGCGTGGAGGCGGCGGTCGCGGGGGCGGCGGTGGGCGGCGTTCCGACGTCGCGCTCAAGGATCATATCGTCGAGCTCGGCCGGCTTCGGAATGGCATCGGCTTCTACCGGTTTGCCTATCGGGGCAGCGACAGGCGCTATGTCGGCGTGATGGCGCAGGAGGTCCAGGAGGTCGCGCCCGACGCCGTGACACGGGGCGCCGATGGTTTCCTGCGTGTCTATTACGAGCGCATCGGGGTGCGGTTCCAGACCTACGATCAATGGCTGGCATCCGGCTCGCACGTACCGACCGGAACCATCCGCCATGAATGTGCGGCGACGGCACTATGCCGTGCCACTGTCCCGGAGATGTCCGGAGGTATGCTGCCATGATGCACCTCAACCGGATCCGTCGGCGATGGCTGAGCCTCGCAATCGCGGCTGCCACCTTGGCCGGGATCTCCGCAGCCAGCGCGCAASAGCGCTTCAAGACRCCCGAGGCGGCCGCCGCAGCCCTTGTGGAAGCCGCCCGCACCAGCGAGACCGGCCCGATGCTCGGCGTTCTCGGGCTCAAGGGGCGCGACATCGTCTTTTCCGGCGACGAGGTCGCCGACGCGGCGGACAGGGAGCGCTTTCTCTCCGCCTATCAGGCCAAGCACCAGGTCACGGTCGACGGCGACAAGGCGACATTGCTCGTTGGTCAGAATGACTTTCCGTTCCCGATCCCGATCCTGCGCAAGGACGGGGAGTGGCGGTTCGACACAGAGGCCGGGCGCAAGGAAATCCTKTTCAGGCGCCTCGGGCGCAATGAGCTCGATGCGATCCAGGTCAGCCTGGCCTATGTCGACGCCCAGAACGACTATGCGAGCAAGGACAGAACCGGCGCCGGGCCAGGCTCCTATGCCCAGCGGGTCGCGAGCCGCCCGGGGAAGCGCGACGGCTTGTTCTGGGCGACCGGGGCAGGAGAAGAGGCCAGTCCGCTKGGCGCTCTCGCCGCGCAGGCCGAGCGCGAAGGCTACAAGGGCGGGCAGGGCAAGACGCCCTATCACGGCTACTACTACAAGATCCTGAAGCGCCAGGGTGCCGCGGCACCAGGTGGAAGCCTCGACTATGTCGTCGGCGGCAAGATGATCGGCGGCTTCGCTCTGCTCGCCTATCCCGCCGAATACGGCAACTCCGGCGTCATGAGCTTCATCGTGAACCACGAAGGCACGGTGTATCAGAAGGATCTGGGACCCAGGACCAGCCGGATCGCGACGCGGATGCGCTCATACGACCCCGACAAGACCTGGGAGAAGGTTCCGGTGCCGCAGTAATCAATTTTCGAGATGCAGACTGCTGATCCATTCAGCGAAATGGCGATGTCTTCACAAAGCGACATTTAGCCTTCTCAAATGATCTTCGGATGACGGCCCCGATTGGACTACGGTGCCGCCAAAGGCAGGTCGAAAGATTGGCCCGATAGGCGCGGGGGCCGTCGAATCATAGCGGCTATCAGCAATGGAGAACCGATGACCGGCCTCCTTTCGATCCTCTTCGGCGGCTTTTCAAGCTTCACGCCCGGTCGGATGCTTGGGGTCCCAACGCGAGCCCTTAGGAGACTACCGCGGGTTAGGGGCCTTTGATCGTGGATTGATCCTCAGTCGGCGACTGTGCCGAGGGCGTGGGCCGAATATCAGCGGTGGTGATGCCGCGGTGGATGGCAGCATGAATGACGTACAAAAGCGCGGACTTGCAAGGCTCATGCTTCGTTGGCCGCAGCGGCGGATGGAGCTACGTCAAAAATGCAGCAGTGGTGCGGGACTGCTCGATCTCTGCGAAGTTTACCAGGTGACATGTGAGGCCGCTTCCTATTGGGAGAAAATAACTTCGCCGGCCGGAGAGGCCCGTGCGGAGGAGTACCGCGCTCTCGCATTGGAAATCGAACGTGAGGTCAATGAGGCGCTTGCCTCAGTTTGAGCCTTCGTCGCGCCGGTGATCGCCTCGAAGTGGCGCACCTCGCCCTCAGGCTCAAGTCGATGGTCAAGCCTAGATGTGAGGTCTCAATAGGTTGTCCATCCGGTCCCGAGCGAGGAAGCTGAGGTTGCGAAGCTTCAGTGCCTTCGGAGGAACGGGGCTATCCACCTGATCATCCCGGGATGATGGTGGCGCTGTTCTCTACGGCTACAGCCGGGGCATCATCGCGGCAGCTTGGCTGCGCCTGCGACGAGCGGGTCGACGTGGGGGCGGTGACCGGACTGAACCGACCTGACTTCCGCAGCATCGCCGATCTCCGCAAGCTCCACCTCTCGGCGCTGTCGGATCTGCTCGTGGAAGCTAACGATGCGATAGTGAAGCCACTGCTTGTCGGAAATCCGGGACAGTCGATCACAACGGCGGCATGCTTGCCTTGGCGGCTTGCATCTGGAAGTACGATCGGCATTGTCTGTTCGCACAGAGAATTGAGAATGACTTGATGTCATCCCATCGTCGCGGCGTTTAATTTTCCGCGCTCTGGGAACCCGCCGAGGGAGGCCTCCGTGAATAGACGTTTCTACCTAGTAGTGCTGGCTCTGATGGGACTGGTGGGATGCGTTTCGCGCGAGACGTCCGGATCGGGGGGCGGCGGGCCCGCCTATGTCCAGCAGGACCTCGGGAGCCCCGGTCGACAGACCGACTTCTTCGGGAACGGCCTGCGGCCTTGAGAGCGGGATCTCGCGCTCCCGCGACCCGTCTCGCCATTGCGGGAACTGCCGTGCGCACTGCTGCTGCGACATGAAAGTCACGGCGCGCGGCCCCGGCACCTCGAGAGGTGCCGGAGGGGGCTGCCCCGCCTATTCGACTGGCGCCCAGCTGCTGTCGGGGTCGTAGCGCAGCAGGCGCTCCGCCAAGGCGCTGGTCTTCGAGCCGAGATTCTTCTGCAGCACGACCCCGTTATGTCCGCAGATGAAGGTCATGACGCCGGTCTTGCCCCATTCGGCCGGCCAGGCCACGAGGCCGAAGCCAGCGATCATGTTGCCGTTGACGACATAGGAATGCGCGCCGCCGGGCGCCCAGGGTCCTTGTGCCTTGAGGATGCGAAAGCGATAGCCGGCATAGGTTCGGTTCCCGCGATCCAGCAGGGCCTCGCTCAGGGCGCCCTCGAGCGGGCTGACATCGGCCTGCCCGGTTCTCGGCCAGTACAGCCCGTCCTGCGTACCGGGCGTCGAGATCAGGTTCTGGGCATATTCCGGCACCTGGTCGCCATCATGGTCCTTCCGGATATATTCGCGCTGGGCGCCGATATAGGCCTGGCAGGCCTCGATGGCGCGCAGTTCGTTCTCGCCGACGGCGCGGTTGAGGATTTCGCTACGCCCGGCCGCGACATCGAACATCCAGGCCTCGCCGCGTCGGACGATCGGGATCGGGAACTCGAACTTGCGTTTCCCGATCGTCAGGATCCGCGTCGCGTCGTCGCGCGGCGTCAGGGTGACGGATTCCGCTGCGGCCTCATTGAACCGGTCGAGTCGTTCGCGGTCCAGCGTGGCGTCGCCGGTGCTCAGCACGTCGCGGGCCCCCGGCCCGAAAATGCGATCGAGCATGCCGGGCTCGCGCGCCCGGGCCGCCTCGACCAGCGCGCTGGACGCCGCATCGGGGGAGGGGAAGCTCTGCTGGGCTGCGGCAGGGCCTGCCATCAACAGGACCGCGAGCGAGACCGGGACTGAAAATCGAGCGTGATGTGCCATGATCATGTCCCCCAATCAGCGCCGTCCACCGCGACCACCACCACCGCCCCCGCGGCCACCGCCGCCGCCGATATGCCCGCCGCCGCCACGGCCGCCGCCGCCGATGTGAGCGCCGCCGCCGCGACCTCCGCCGCCGATCTGTCCGCCTCCGCCGCCGCGGCCCGCCGGCATGCTGATCTGCCCACGGCTGGCTGCGCCGCGATTGCCATAGGCCGCCGCGCCTCGGCCGGCATCGATGCCGTCAAAGGCGGTCCGGCTTGGTGTCGGGCGAGGTCTCGCGCCCTGCGGCGCCGCTGGTCGCGCCTGTGCCGCCGGAGGCCGTGCCGTGGGCCGCTCGGGGCCCGATGGTCGCGTCGCGGGCCGGCCTGCGTCGGCCTGCGGTCGCCCCTGTCCAGCCCCGCCCTGGGGGCGGTCCTGGCCGGGCCGTGCATCAGGACGGGCGGGTTGCTGCGACGGACGCTGGCCGATCATGCCTGCCGCCGCGCCGCCGATCGCGCCTGCCGCCGCACCGCCCAATGCTCCACCGACGCCGCCTGCGCCGCCTGGGCCACCGATGCCGCCAACACCACCGACGCCGCCTGGGCCGTCTGGGCCGCCGATGCCGCCAACACCACCGACGCCGCCCGGGCCGCCTGGGCCGCCGACGCCACCGATGCCGCCGGGCCCTCCGGGACCACCAACGCCGCCAGCCGGCCCGGGGCCGCCAATGCCGCCAACGCCACCCGGGGCGCCTGGCCGGCCAACGCCGCCTGGGCCTCCCGGTCCGCCAACACCGCCTGGGCGGCCTGGGCCGCCGGGGCGGGCGAGGCCGGGCTTGGAGCCCTGCCCGGGCCG
>NZ_JBFTKP010000095.1:0-5059 GCF_056396005.1 Allobosea sp. 05T439
TGGCGGCTCCGTCGGAGGCACGGGCGGAGGYTCGGGCGGTGGTTCCGGTGGCGGCTCCGTCGGAGGCACGGGCGGAGGCTCGGGCGGTGGTTCCGGTGGCGGCTCCGTCGGAGGCACGGGCGGAGGCTCGGGCGGTGGTTCCGGTGGCGGCTCCGTCGGAGGCACGGGCGGAGGCTCGGGCGGCAACGGCGGCGGCCATGGCGGCGGCAACGGCGGTGGCCATGCTGGCAACGGCGGTGGCCCTGGCGGTAACGGCGGCGGCCATGGTGGTGGCAACGGCGGTGGCCATGGCGGCAACGGCGGTGGCCATGGCGGTGGCAACGGCGGTGGCCATGGCGGCAACGGCGGCGGCCATGGTGGCAACGGCGGCGGCCATGGTGGCAACGGCGGTGGCCATGGCGGCAACGGCGGTGGCCATGGCGGTAACGGCGGTGGCCATGGTGGTGGCAACGGCGGTGGCCATGGTGGTGGCCATGGCGGTAACGGCGGTGGCCATGGCGGTAACGGCGGTGGCCATGGTGGTGGCAACGGCGGTGGCCATGGCGGCAACGGCGGCGGCCATGGTGGCAACGGCGGTGGCCATGGTGGCAACGGCGGTGGCAACACCGGGGGCACCGGCAGCGGCCGGTAACCGCAGGTGTCTTCTGTAGGTCCGAAGCTCGAGGCGCCCCGGGTCACTCCGGGGCGTTTGCTGTCTCGGCCCCTCACGCTATCGCGGCATAATCGACCTCGATCGAGGCCCATCGCCCGCAAGCGGACAGTCCCGCCGGATCTGCTTAAAGCCGGTGTCGACCCATTGCGCGTCTCTTCGACCGCGTGCAATTGCATCATCATGACGCTGGAGCGCGCAAGGCAATGGGCGCGACATCTCACGCGCGACGTCGTCGCGCTATGGATAGCTGCTCGCGATCCGCGAACGCCGTGGCATGCAAAAGCCCTGGCCGCCGGTGTTGCGGCCTACGCCTTGAGCCCAATCGATCTTATTCCTGATTTTATTCCGATACTTGGCTATCTCGACGACTTGCTGATCGTCCCCGCGGGTATCGCACTAGCGGTTCGTCTCATCCCATCGGAACTCATGGCTGAATTCAGGAGGGAGGCCGAGCAATCTTGGCGGTCATTGCGAGCCGTTTCTTCAAACCCGAGTTGCTACGACCAGTTCCGGAGCATCAGGCCGCGGGTGCTGGCGTTCGCTCTCCGCCCTTCTCAGACCATGGCGAGGTCCGCTCTGCGGCAAGTTCGCCAATGTCAAGTTTCGAGCGAGCGCCTGATCACCGCTCGCGACCCATCTCAAGATCGGCGTCTGACGACCGGAGTTGACCCCATTGCCGACATCTGAGGGTCCGGTTGCAGGCACATGACTGAAGGCAATGTAAGGACGCCGGGTTTGGCAGATTCGCAAAGGCCCGCCCCGGCTCGGAACCAATCGTAAGACCCGTATGAAGTGTCGGCAGGCGCCGCGCCTACCACGTGACGCGCAGGCCGAGATTGCCCTTGATGCCGCGGCGATCGTCGCCGCCGAGATTGCTGGTGTAGCTCGCCGCCGCGTAGACGCCGACGTTCGGCGTCACCTGGGCCGCAACGCCGCCGCCGAGTTCCAGCGAGGTGGAGCCGAAGCCGGTTGTAATCGGCGTGACGTTGAAGGTCGTCGTGTCGCTGCCGGAAAACGTGCGCCAGACATTGGCGAGGAGATAGGGTTTCAGCGTCATMCCGCCCATCGTCCAATCGCCGGTGAGCCGTGCGCCGATCCGGCCGGTGAGCGCATCGTCGGGCGAAAAGCGGACCGCGGAGAAGCGATCGCGCTCCGTTCCGAACGAGACCGATTGCCAGATCAGCTGCGCCTGCGGCTCAAGCGACAGCCCGGCACCGATCTGGATCGGATAGCCGGCCTCGAGCGAGCCGGTGAGACCGGTTCCGTCGGCGCTCAGCCCGATGCCGCGGGTCGAGCGCGGATCGCCATCGAACCAGGAGCCCAGCAGCACCGCGTCGACATACCAGCGTGACGGACCGACATGGGTCCAGTAGGCGCCGAGGCTGGTTGCATCCATCTTCAGCTTGCCGACCAGCGCCCGCTGCTGGGCGAGAGCGAAACCGCGGGCATCGACATCGGCGCTGGCGAAGCCGAGGAACAGGCCAAGCCGGTCGCGATGGCCGTTATTGTCCCAGCCGAAAAGGTCCTGACCGGCCTGGAAGCCGCCGATATTGCCCTTCATCTCGGGCGAGAGCGGGCCTGAGCGACTCTCCTCGGCATGGCGGCCGAAGAGCCGGCCCCAGGCGCCTGGCAGCGCGCCCGAGCCGAGCAGCAGGGCCTGATCGCCCTGGCGCTCGTGAAAGGTCCCAAGCGTCGCCAATCCGAGCTGGCGCGCCACGCCGGGCAACAGCGTGTAGATGGCCGCCTCGGGGCGGAAGAGAGGGATCGGAGTGTCCGGAGCCGTCACTCCGGGCGGTATCACGCCGGGCGGCGTAGGGCCGACGGGGGGTGTCACGCCGGGGGGCGTCGGGATCAGCTGGTTTCGCAGAAACCAGTCATTCTCGGTGCCGGCCGTCACACCGCCCTGAAACAGGAGATATTCGTAGGCGCCCGCCGCGACGACGCCACCGAGCGCGAAGGCACCGGCGGTGCTTCCTCCATTCACCGCGCGGACCACCTGGATGCCGTTGCCTGTCGTCAATTCACCGGTCCCGCCGGCGTTGGCGATGCTCAGAAGCGAATTGCCGGTCGCCGAGCCGACATCGAGGCGATCGGAAGGCGAGCCGTCAGTTCCGAGGAAAGTGTTCAGCCCGATCGTGCCGCCAGTCCCTGTATAGCTTGGCGTCGTCAAGACTGTGCCCGGCGGGGTGCCAGTGCCCATGTTCACAAGGCCGGCATTGGCGACGCTCGGGATGGTGTGGCTGAAGCCATTGAGATCGAGCGTTCCGGTACTCGCGACCGTCACTGCCGAATTCTGGCTGAACGTGTTCGGCCCGCCTGCGCGCAACGTCCCCGCGTTGACGTTCGTCGGTCCACTGTAGGTGTTGGCACCGGTGAGCGTAGTCGCGCCCGCGTGCACATTGACCGTACCGTTGCCGCTGATCGCCGACGCAAACACGTAGCTTTGGGATGTGTGATTGAAGTTGAGCGTGCCGGTGCCAGCGCCAAAGGAGAGGCTCGGCGCAGACAGGGTACCTGGTGCAGCCGCCCCACTGCCAGCGGCCGCGCCGATGTTGAGGGTCCCGACCGCACTGGCATTCGCCGCGATCACAACAGACGACGCGGCAACGACGCCTGCGTCCGCAATTGTGAGCGTGCCCGTGCCAAAGTTGCCGATATTTAGCGCCGAATTGTTGCTCCAGGTAGAGTTCGGGCCGGTCACGATCACCGTACCCTGCGAGCCCACCGCATTGCCGATGTTGGCATTAACCGGGGTGTTATTGGTGACCGTCGCGCCGTTTGCGATTGTAAGAGAGCCCGTGCCGAAGCTGCCGATATTGAGCCCGCCGGCCGGACCTATGTTCCAAATGGAGTTTGGGCCGGTCACCGTCACCGAGCCAGTCCCAATCAATCCGACCGAGCCTCCGCCGCCGCTGCTCACCGCGCCGCCATTTTCGATGATAAGCCTCCCGGTGCCCAGGCCGCCGACCACGAGGGCTGAGGTGTTCGTCCACGTCGAGCCCGGACCAGTTACCGTGGCCGTACCTTGCGAACCTGGCGAATTGCCAATCGCCCCCAAGACATTGGTCAACGTCCCGCCATTTTGGATGATCAGCGTGCCCGCACTGCCGGCCGATGATCCCAGTACTACGCTGGCTCCGGCATTCAGTGTCCGGCGTACGTCCACCGTCCCGCTGCCGCCGGCGGTTGAACCGAGGGTGAGGCTTCTCGCGACCGCATCGTCCGTGACGACCTGGGCGGTGCCGCCGTTGTTGATGACCGCATCGTTCGCCGCGGTGGGAGGGAGGTTCGGGAACCAGTTGGCGCCATCGGCCCAGTCACCAGTGCCGCGAATCCAAGTTGTTGTTTGGGCTTGTGCGGACGCCGAGACGGCTGCGACAAGCACGATAGTCGCCAGCGCCGTGGACGAGCCAAACCTGCAAACGCGTGCCAGCAACCCCAACCGTCGCATCGACCCCGCGACAAGCCGGCGCTTTTGATGTTTCGCGCTCGCACCCGGCACCACCTGTCCCAAATCCATTTTCGCGCCCTTTTGCGTGCAGCCCGCGAACGTGATCGGTAGGTGATCGCGTTGCCAGCAGTCGAAGTCAGAAGCAAAGGCAGAGGCTGATCAGAATCGGATAGGCTACGCGTGACGATACTCAGAGAAAGCACCGGCGATATCTACAAAATGTTTACGAGGGCATGTTTGTCGTCAATGCGGACCCATATATTTTGAGGATCCGTTGCGCGAACGCCACGATTCCAGCTGAAATTTTTGATCGGCGCAGTTACTGGGCCGACGGAGGCAGGCATTGTGACCATAGGGAAGTGATCCTGACCTGCCGCTTAACTTCAATCTAGCGACGTCTGCTTTCGGGCAGTCCGCCAATGTTTGGCGGTAGCGCGCTTATGCCAGCKGGTTCAGCGTGACGAACTTCTGATTTCCACCCAAGTGAGACGTTCGCGGGGAGAGCGTCAGACGGGGGAAGATGGCCCATCCCGGACATCGAGAAGGTCTGCTTTCAGGTGATACAGTTTGCCACCGCGGTGTCAGCATCCGTTCGCATAGTCCACGACGCAGATAGCGACCGAGTTCAGTGAGACATCGAGACCGACATAGATCATGGCGTTTCTCCCCGCATGGATTGGTCCATGATCGTCGGAACGCGGAGGCCGGTCCGCGAGCAGGTCAGGCAATCAGGGCCGAATACCCCATCTCTTCCGAGAAGCGGTTGCGCTTCATGTTCTGGTCCTCTCAATGGGCCAGAACGAACTTCGGCGTTGTCACGTTAACCGCGGACCATTGAAGCGAACTCAACCGGGTGACGGGCTCACGCTGCGAGGCCAGCGACGGCTTTCCATTGTGCCATGGCGCACAGACGATGCAGATGGATGGCGAGGGCGGAGCGACGGGACCGGGGCGGG
>NZ_JBFTKP010000096.1:0-4871 GCF_056396005.1 Allobosea sp. 05T439
CCAAAACCCAACCTCAGGCTTGACCGCAGGCCGAAACGACACAACAACAATCAACGTCCAGCACGGCCCGCTTCCGGGGGCGACATCATCTCGGAATCAGGGTGCGCCATCATCTCGGAAACGAGGGGCGACTTCGTCGGAATCGGCAGCCGATCCCCTCAGGCGAAAGATTGCCGAGAAGGGCGCCATCGCCGTCATTCCCAACAACCCGTCACGGGCGCGCAAATATCCCCTCGACAAGCACCTCTACGCCCAGCGCCACCTGATCGAATGCTGCTTCTCGAGGCTTAAGCAGTTTCGGCGGGTCGCGACGCGGTTCGAAAAGACCGCCAGACACTCCGTCGTCACAATCGCCGCCATGGTCCTATGGATCAGATAAGTGTCCACAGATCCTAGGCTCGGGTGCTTGGCTCCATGCACCGCGCCAAAGCCTTATGGCAGGACCGCGACCCGGGCGAGCAATGTGACCAGCTCCGCCTGACGCTTGGTATTGGTCTTGATATCCGCCAGCGAGCAAACTGCGGCAGGCGTCGTTCAAGGGGCTCCGCGACGATGCAGATGCTGCGACTTATTAGAATCCCGACCTTCCTGATAGCATGCGCACCCCGCGGCCGGTCCGAGTGTAATCATGCCCACCAGCAACTCTCTTTCGTGGAGCGCTGAGAGCCTCCGTCGCGCTATCGGCGCAGCCGGGGTCGCCCTGTGGTCGTGGAACGTAGAGACCGACCGGTTCGCCATGGACGAACGGGGATACGCCTTATGGGCCGTGCCGGACGACGGCAACCCGGTGAAGTTCGAGGACCTGTCTGCCCGCATCCACCCCGCGGATCGGGATCGGGTCCGGGCCGCCTTCGCTGCGGCGCGGGCCATTGTCGGTGCCTACGAAATCGACTTTCGCATTATTATCGACGAGGAGATCCGTTGGATTTCTGCGCGCGGCATTGGCGACGATTCCCATCTGCACAATGGCGTTGCGTACGGCATCTTTCTGGATGTGACGGGCCGCAAGCAGGCCGAGGAAGGCCATGAGCTTCTCGCCGGGGAGATGAGCCATCGCGTCAAGAATCTGCTTGCAATTGCCTCGGGGCTGACCCTGATCTCGTCGCGGTCCACGACGACCGCCAAAGAGATGGCCACCGAATTGACGGGACGCCTGGCGGCTCTTGGGCGAGCGCACGATCTAGTGCGGCCGCTCCCGGGCCATCAGGGGCATGCGGCTCTCCTCGGCGACCTGTTGTCGATCCTGCTGTCTCCTTATGAGGATCTGGGCGCCTTCAGCGGGCGCATCCGCGTCGCGGTGCCGCGCATGGGCGTTGGTGAAGGTGCGGCGACCGTGCTGGCCCTGGTCATCCATGAGCTCGCGACCAACTCGTTGAAGTATGGCGCGCTGTCGGCCGACACCGGCACGTTAGATGTTTCAGGTTGCTCGGACGACGAAGAGATCAAGATCGTCTGGACAGAGCGCGGAGGTCCCGCCGTCGAACCTCCAAACGGCGCCGGTGGGTACGGTAGCCGCCTCGTGGTTCGTAGCATCTCCGGGCAATTGGGCGGCTCGATCGACTACAACTGGTCCGCCGAGGGGGTCATTGTCACGTTACGGATGAAGGCGGCGAAGCTGGCCGATTAGGCGGCGCAGTAACGATCACGAAGGGGTGCCCGTCAGCCCAGTTCACCTCATTATCGGGGCGGCGCCCGTCTTCGAGATCACCTCCTTGCGAGGAAGGCGAGCAGGGCGGCGATCGCGAGCGGTAGCGCCCCTTGCCCGGGCGACGGGGACCCGGATTGGGACGCTGCGGCAGAGCGAGGTCGATCCCGCCTTCCATGCGGGCGGGGAGGTTGCTGAGAGGCATGGGATCAAAGGGCCCGGAGCCTCAAACGACATTCACGCCTTGAGGCTGCGATATGGCCACTCCGCCTCATCACGTCGGTCGTTCGCATGGCCGCCGATGGAACGGTTGGCGGCCCCTCGTCATTGAGCAAATTGGCCCCTGCTTCGGTATGGCTGCCAGAATAAGATCATTCCTGCTGGCCAAGCAGAATATCTGCGCGTGCCCGGATATCGGCCCAATCAGGGTCCCCGACAGTGTTCGGACGAGCAGGCCCTGTTCCTCTCCGACATCTTCCCGACCGGGTACATGGCTGCCGAGAACGCCCAAATTCGGGACGGCGATACCGTCGCGATCTGGGGTTGCGGGCCGGTCGGCCAGTTTGCGATCCGCTCGGCGTTCATGTTGGGCGCCGGCCGGGTGATTGCGATCGACGAGGTCTCCGAACGATTGGCGATGGCCGAGGCCGGGGGGGAGACCATCAACTTTTCGGAGTTCGACGTCTGACAGGATTCCGATCGGGCCGCGATGAACAAGGGCCTTACGCGGTACGTCCAACTTCAGCGCCCTGCAGCAAGCTCTCGGTGGCCGGCGCGGCAAGCGATCTGCCGCCGGCGCGCTCCTGTACGCCTTCGATGTGCTCTATCTCAACGGTCACGACCTCCGGACCATGCGATGCGAGGATCGTCGGAAGATGCTCGCCGATGTCATAAAGCCCCACACCTTGATCCGCTTCAGCGAGGACGTCGATCCTGTCGGCGACGCGCCTTTCTGACAGTCGCCTGCGAGATGGGCCTCGAGGGCATCATCGCGAAGCGCAGGGATGCGCCGTATCGATCCCGCCGGGGCGGCGAATGGCGGAAGATCAAGTGCATCCAGTCGGAAGGGTTCTTCATCATCGGCTATGAGCCGTCGTCGTCGGCGTTGGGCGGTATCGGGCGGCTGCTGCTCGCAGCCTGGAAGAGCAACCGGCTGACCTATGTCGGCGGCGTAGGGACCGGGTTCACCGATCGCACTGCTACCGCGCTGCGGAAGCAGCTCGACGCGTTCTGATCGAGAAGTCTGCGTTGCAGATGAGAAGAAAGGGGATGCGCTGGGTACCTTCGGCCCTGGTAGCGGAGATCGAATTCCGGGGCTGGACCACAGACGGGAAGTTGCGGCACGCGTCGTACAAGGGGCTTCGGGAAGAGGCGGATGGGACGGTATTTCAGGTGGAGGACCCGTCGTGAGCCAGACTCTTTCGCCTGATCACGACCCAGTTGGACACTGTGGGGAGTAGAGGCGCCGTCAAGCGAAGGCGCCGATAAAGGTTGACCCGGAGCCATTCCGATGCGTGATCAGCAGCCGAATTTTAGCGCCATCCGCGCATTCAAGACTGATCTCGTGAGCGATCGGATCAGGGTGAAGCGCCAACAAATCCGTCAGAAACGTGCCATGTATGATGCCATCTGAATGTCCCCCCGTCAGTGAATAGGGCAGCGTGTAGCGCGCTCCGCTGGGAAATTCGATTGTACCGTATGTAGTCATAACCTTGACTTTCAGGGCGCATCCTTTGCCCGACGCGCGCAGGCTGGAGGTGACTATCCGACCTCATGAACGGTGGCGGCCTAAGTGCCGACCATGTCCCCGATGCTGAACGCCGCATTCGGACTTCCGGAGACCGGAAGCTAGCTGAAAACTATCCGAATTTCCCTCCGGCGAGTAGATAAAACGGACTGATTGGAAGGGCAGACCAACTCAATGGCGCCAACCCACTCATGGAAAGGCGTGGCCTCATTCGGAACAAATGAGCCGGCCGGGCGCTTTAAGCTAAATGATGGGAATGAGTGAGACGAGACCATGACCGAGGTGTCAAAGAAGGGAAATCCTCTGACTCGCGGCGAGCGCCTGCAGGTAATGATCGACGATGACGAATTGACTGCAGTTGATGATTTTCGCTTTTCACACCGGATACCCAGTAGGTCCGAGGCCGTACGCGAACTCCTGAGGCGCGGGTTGACCGCAGCCGGCCACAAGACCTCGCAAGATGGTTCGGAGTCTTCGGGGACGCAAAGCGGCGGTCGGGATTGAGGGCGTGGCCTCGTATTGGAGATGGAGCTATGTTCTCAGCGAGAAGCCGGGGGGCCTTCGTAGCTGGACGTCCGAAAGAAGCGATTGCTAGCGATGTCCTTGGTCAGCTCGACGAGATGTAGCCAAGTGAACGACGCACAGAAGCGCGGCCTTGCTAGGCTTATGCTTCGGTGGCCGCAGCGGCGAGCGGAGTTGAGGCAAAAATGGAGCCGCATTGCTGGCCTGCCGGCCTTATTCGAAGCGTACGAATTGACCTGCGAGGCGGCTGCCCATTGGTCGAAAATCTCCTCGCCGACAGGCCACGACCGTGCGGAGGAATATCGCGTTCTCGCCCTTGAGATCGAGCAGGAGATTGACGATGCGATTAGTCAGTCGTGCTAATGGGATGAAGCCAAACCCACGTTTCGAGGACAGGACTACGGACAATCTCGGCGCCAGGGCCGGACCGCAACATGCGACGCGCACACACAACAGCAACTCCACCACGCCCGGAGAACGTCGCGGCGATCGGAAACGTTCCTGAGACGGAACCGATACCTCGTGAAATCGTCGTTCCCGGAAATGGCTTAAATTTCAGCGGAGAAGGGGGGCAGAATGGTTCAGGAGAAGCCCCGACACCGCAAACTTCGCAGGTACAACCTTCGGATCGCGCTCCGTCGCGCCGGCGCCTGGCGCTCAGGCGGCGATGGGTTTTTTCCGCGTCTTTACCGTTGGCGCAGCCAATGCCGCGGCTCGATCATGGGCTTCCTTCTCCAGGCGCTGTTGCTTCAGCTTAGCCGTGTTCGCATCACGGTGCCGGGCGAGGGTATCGAACTCCAACATGATCCGATTGCGCGCGAGTAATTGGGTCTGGGTCTTCAGAAAATTCTTGTCGGCATCGACGCGCTGCTTTGAATGTTCAGCCATGTCCATCTCCTGTGCGGTATTCCGCTGTCGCCGGCAGTAACGAAAAAAGGCCAAGCAGAAGCTTGGCCT
>NZ_JBFTKP010000097.1:0-3873 GCF_056396005.1 Allobosea sp. 05T439
TGCTGCGGCCTGCGCTGGCGGTGACGCCGGCGGAGATCAAGGCGAAGGGCAAGCTGGTCGTGGGCATCCAGGGCGACAATCCGCCCTGGGGCTTCGTCACCAGCGCCGGCAAGCAGGATGGGCTGGATGCCGATATCGCGGCGCTCTTCGGCAAGGAGCTCGGCGTCCCCGTCGAGTTCGTGCCGCTCGAGGTCAATAACCGCATCCCGGCCCTGACCACGGGGCGCGTCGATGTGCTGTTTGCGACGATGGCGATGCTGCCCGAACGGGCCAAGGTGGTGCAGTTCAGCAAGCCCTATGTCGCCAACACGATCGTGCTGATCGGGCCGAAATCGGCGGTGATCAAGACGAATGAGGACATGGCGAAGTTCACTATCGGCGTGGCCAAGGGCGCAGCCCAGGATACCCAGGTCACCAAGAACGCGCCGGCCAGCACGACGATCCGGCGCTATGACGGCGATGCCCCCAGCATCCAGGCGCTGGTCTCGGGCCAGGTCCAGGCGCTTGGCGGCAACATCTTCTACATCCAGCGTATCGAGCAGGCCCGGCCGGGCGAATTCGAGAACAAGCTCGAATTCCAGAACCTCTACAACGGCGCTTGCACCCGGCAGGGCGAGAAGGAGATCAACGCCGCCCTCAACGCCTTTATCGACAAGATCAGGGCGAATGGCGAGCTCCAGAAAGTCTACGACAAGTGGATGAAGGTTCCCGTCCACAAGTTCCCCGACAGCCTCGAAGGCATCTCCTTCTCCGCAAGCTGAGCGCGCTGCTCGCTCGCTCCTTCAGATTTTGCCTGCAGGCCAGCCGCGTTGACTCCGGCCTGCACGCGCCTTGCCGCGCATGCGCGACGAGGCGCCAAGGATATCGACATGAGCAATCGCATCTACGTCCTCAACGGCCCCAATCTMAATCTGCTCGGCCAGCGCGAACCCGCGATCTACGGAACGACCACGCTCGATGAGGTTCGACAGCGCTGTATCGAGAAAGCCGGGACGCTGGGTTTCGAGATCGACTTCCGCCAGACGAATTTCGAGGGCGAGCTGGTGGAGAGCGTGCATCAGGCCCGCATCGAGGCGTGCGGGATCATCATCAATCCGGCCGGCTACACCTTCACCTCAATCGCGTTGCTCGATGCCCTCAAGATGTTCGACGGTCCGAAGATCGAGCTGCACATTTCCAACGTGCATGCCCGAGAGAGCATCTACCACAATTCGCTGATCTCCCGGACGGCGACCGGCATCCTGATCGGCTTCGGCGCAGCCGGTTACGAACTGGCGATCCAGGCTATGGCCGGCCTGGTCGGGCCCAGCTGATCCCTGCGCGCCATGCGGTCAGCGGCAGAGCATGCGAAGCACGGTCTCGATCGCGCTGAGCCGTCGGCGCTCGCGGGCTTCCGGCGCCCCCATGTCGTGCCCGAAGACCTGCTGGATGCTGGCCCGGTTGGAGACATTGTAGAAACTCAGCGCGCTGATCGTCAGATGGATGTCGATCGGGTCGAGACCCTCCCGAAACACTCCCTCGCGCAGTCCGCGCTCATAGACCTCGCCGATCATGTCGATGACCGAGAGGTTGAGATCCGCGATCTTGGGAGAGCTCTGGAGATGCMGGGCATGGTGGATGTTCTCGACCATGACGAGGCGGACGAAATCCGGATTGTCGGCGTGATAGTCGAAGGTGAAACCCGTCAGCGACACGATCGCTTCGCGCGGGGGCAGGGCAGCCAGATCGAGGCTGCGCTCGAAATTGCGGATCCGGGCATAGGCCTCCTCGAGCACGGCCCGGTAGAGTCCCTCCTTGTCGCCGAAATAATAGTAGATCATCCGCTTGCTGGTGGAGGTCTTCGCCGCGATCTCGTCGACCCTCGCACCACTCAGCCCATTCTCGACGAACTCGTCACGCGCGACCGCCAGGATATTGCGGCGAACGCCGTCGGGGTCCTGGGTCCAGCTCGCGGATTTTCGCGTGCCAGCCGGCCGCGCCGGCGAGGCCGGCATCTCATTCGTCTTGCGGCTTCCAAGCATGGACAGACCCCGGCGCCGACTGTGCGGCTGTAAATGAACCGTTCAGTTCAATTGACTTGACCAATTGAACCGTTTCGTACATTTAACATCGACAGGCGATCGCGCAAGCCGAACGATCGCTCATACTCAAGGCGCCCACCCAGAGGCGCTACCGCCAAAGACGGGAACCGGATCGACCCACTCAGAAGGTCGGCCGCTCAGGGAAGCGCCATGAACTACAAGCTTGATTTCACGCCTGTACTGGATGGGTTGCCGAGCCTTCTGACCGCCTGTCTGGGAACGCTGTTCCTGGCGCTCGGCGGCATGGTGCTGGCCATCGTCATCGGCATCGGCGGTGTTGTGCTGCGCGACTCGCGGATCAAACAGGTGCGCTGGCTGGTGATGGCTTTCGTCGAGCTGATCCGGAACACGCCCTTCCTGGTGCAGATCTATTTCATCTATTTCGCATTGCCGCTCCTGGGCGTGCGGCTCGACCCGACGCCGACGGCCATTATCGCGCTGGGCATCAATGGCGGCGCCTATGCCATCGAGATCATCCGTGGCGGCGTTCAGTCGATCAGCAAGGGGCAGGTCGAAGCCGGTCTCGCGCTTGGCCTGCACAAGGCGCAGGTCTTCCGGCTGATCGTTCTGCGGCCGGCGCTGCGCGCGATCTTTCCCTCACTGACCAGCCAGTTCGTGCTGCTGACGCTGACGACCAGCGTCGCCTCCGCGATCTCTGCCTATGAGCTGACCTCAGTCGCACAACGGATCGAGTCGGACAGCTTCCGCAGCTTCGAGGTCTACGGGACGGTGACGCTGTTCTACCTCGTCATATCCTGGCTGATGATGCGCTTCTTCGCGCTCATCTCCGGTCGGTATTTCAGCTATCCGGTCAAGTGAGGAGATCGTCATGGGTACAAACGAATTCCTCTTCCTCCTCACCGGACTGAAATGGACGGTCTTCCTTTCGGTGATCGGCTTCGTCGGGGGCGGTATCTTCGGGCTCGGCGTCGCTCTGGCGCGGACCTCCGGTATTCCGCTGCTGGAGCGTGCAACCTCAGGCTATATCGCCATCTTCCAGGGCACGCCGCTGCTGATGCAGCTTTTCGTGGTCTATTACGGACTGGCGCTGATCGGGTTGAAACTCGACTCCTGGGTCGCCGTCTCGATCGGCTTCACGCTGCATGCCAGCGCCTATCTCGGCGAAATCTGGCGTGGCTCAATCGAAGCCGTGCCGAAGGGCCAGACCGAGGCCGCCAAGGCGCTGAGCCTGAACTATGTCTCGCGGATGAAGGATGTGGTCCTGCCGCAGGCTATCCGCATCTCGCTGCCGGCGACGATCGGCTTCCTGGTGCAGCTGATCAAGGGAACGTCGCTGGCTGCCATCGTCGGTTTCACCGAGCTGGCCCGGGCTGGCAACATCATCTCGAACCAGATCTTCCAGCCTCTCCTCGTCTTCGGGATCGTGGGGGCTCTGTACTTCGTCATGTGCTGGCCGCTCTCGCTCTTCGGCGCGCGGCTGGAACGCCAGTTTGCCGCGGCAACACGCTGACGAGGCCGGCAACAGACACCGCGCCAATTCCGGCCAGGCAAGTTCAACCAGGCAAGATCAACCAAGCAAGATCAACCAAGGGAGTGAGACATGACATCTTCGAACAAGGGATTGCTCAACCGCCGTCAGGCTCTGTTGGCCGGCGCGGTCGGGCTTGCGGCGCCCGGCCTGCTGCTGCGGCCTGCGCTGGCGGTGACGCCGGCGKAGATCAAGGCGAAGGGCAAGCTGGTCGTGGGCATCCAGGGCGACAATCCGCCCTGGGGCTTCGTCACCAGCGCCGGCAAGCAGGATGGGCTGGATGCCGATATCGCGGCGCTCTTC
>NZ_JBFTKP010000098.1:0-3202 GCF_056396005.1 Allobosea sp. 05T439
CTGAAACGTAGCGAGCTGCGAGAGCATCTCTTCGGAAAGGCCGGCAGCAAAAACACCGGCGTCTGGCGTTGGGGACAGGTTGACGAATGGCTTTACGAGAAGAGAGAGACCCGGGGTGCTTGTCGATGAAGCAGCCGGTCGTGATGAATCCCCCATTACCATGACTGTCACAACGGTACCGAACGCCAGCGCAGTAACCGAGCCGATGAGCCAGGGGCGTCTGAGCCAGCCGAAGAAGTCTGGACGGGGTTGGGATAGCGGCTGCGGTTCGGTCAATGAGAGGGGTTGGGCAAGCAACTGATCGCCCAATCGCCATGCAAAGCTCGGCACGTAGCTTCCCTTGGGAATTTCGATCAGGACCCGGTCTGTCTTGCCTTCAAGAAAGTAATATCGCTCCAATGCGCGCCGGAGCCGACCGGCCTCGATGCGCACGACCGGATCGTTCAAAATGTCGATATTCGCATCCCGCCCGAAGACTTCGACCGCGATCGAATAGGCCTTTATGCGGTCGGCCCGGCCAGCGAGCGTCTCCTCAATCACATAGGACAGAAACCGCCGCAGCCGATCCGGAGCGCTGAAATCGCGGCTTGCCAAAATGCAATGCAGTTGCGCGCGGATATCGGCTTCGCATGGCGCGGGTTGCGGTTGGGAACGCGAGGCATCAGGAACAAAACTCGATGTCACTTGCCGGTTCATGGAGTTAATTCTCCCGCTCATCAATCCCGGCATGCGCATGATGTTCAGATGGGGCGATCACTGCGATCCCACTTAAGGGTATTCGCTCAGATTTCTACACCCCTTAAATCGCATCGGGCAATATTTGTTGCTTAAATATTCGCCAAATTTCGGACGAACTATGGTGGCGCGCTGCGGCAATAATGCGGTCGACGCGCGGGCTTGACCCTCCGTCCCGCCTTTGACATTCCGTCCCAGCTGGATGTTCCAAATTCATTCTTGTTCCGTACTAATTACAGTGCCAGCGGCCAGTATGGCTGATGCGGTCGCCGCAAGGCTTTGCGTGGCGACGACCCCGGAAAAGCGGAGCGGTTCACAGATGTTCCGATCTTTACCCGCGGCCAATCGGTCCATGTGACCGAGCAGATGGCCAGTCGGGTTCTCGAAGGATTGGAAGGCGTCGTCGCCCGGGCTCAGCGCCTATTCACGCTTGAATGGTCCGAGACCATGCCGCGCAGCGAGTTCTTTGCCGACATGAAGATCGCCGTTAGTTCGGATGTGCCCTTCACCAAAGGTGAGGAGACGATACAGATTGGCAATGCCTCAGTGCGTATGATCCAGTTAAGCCGAGGTATCAACGAATTTGAGCGTGTCACCATTTCAACAGCGACGCTGCCGGCCCCGTATCGGGTCGCAGAGCTGGAAGATTCGCTGAGACGCGTCGTATCAAATGCGTTTGAAAGCATCGGGGCGAGCCAAGTTGGCGCGAGTATAGTCAGTAACTTCAGCGGCGCCACCAGTGTCACCGCAACCGGAAAAATCTCTATCGGCGGAAAGACCTTTTGGATGGCCTTTCGCAGCGTCTATCGCGAAACCCATACGCAGGTGCTCGAGATTCTGACGATTTCGGACGCTCGCTCGAAGGCAGTAGCCCTGCGAGAGCGTCAGGAAAATGACATTCGGCTGCTCGATTGAGTGTGGATTGCCGTCCTGGATGTGGATGGGGGGACCTGGCCCCACGCTCTTGAGCGAGCTCCCTCGGCAGATCGCCGGGTGTATTGCTACGTATACCCGGCCTACGGATATGGCTACCCTGCCTATTATGGGCCGCGGGTCTATTACCGCCTGCGTCATTACTATGCGCGGCCAGCCTATTATGCCCCCCCGTTATTACGGCTGGAATCGGGGCTATTACCGCCAGAGCTACTACTGGTGAGGCTAGGACAGACGATGAGCTCTCGCTAGGGAAACACTGATAGCTTCGCCCGATTGGCCGTGCCACTGCACGAACTGCGTCGACCTTACCTCAGTGAACCTTCAGATCGTGCCATACCGTTGTCTCAGATGCGGATCAGAGGCGGTTGTGAAGTACGGCGATCCCGCAATATCCGACGTGTCTGGCCGTACTGTCGCGTCATGGGACAAGGACACGCTATCGAGCGGCCTTCATCTTTGTCCCAACTGTGAGAAGCGAACGCTGAGGTTTGGTGATGGTGTTCTCCAGCGGCCACGTCTGATGTACGACTAAACTGCTCGGATTTTCGAGAAGGCGGTCCTAGCCGGTCGCACCGAGGGTCTGTTAGCCCACCCAATTCGGCGAGCCTGGACGACGGTACCGGCCAGCAACGGACACTTCCACCGGATGGCGACTTGGGGCAAGATGCGCAGACCGTAACCATAAGGAAGCGGGTCCACGCCCAGAGTTTATGCAAACAGCGCGACCAATCGCGCCCTCATGTACTCCGTTATAGGGTGGCCACGATGACAAAGCTCCATCCCGTGCACGATCTTCAGGCCAACCTTGAAGCAGCGCGCCTCAAGTTCATTGAAACACTAGCGGGGAAAGTGTCCCCACCCACTCCCGATGCGTTACGGGAACTTGCGGCAATTCATATGGCCCTGTCTGCTKTTCGGGAAGAAATCGAGTTGCATAGCGTAAGATTGGGATGGGGCGATAAGGACGAATTGAACTAACTGAAGTGTATCGAATCGCGTCAATTGCCCGCGACGGTGGCCTGCCCCCATCAGGTGGCCCGGTTCTAATCTAATGCATGCTGGGCTTGGCGGCCACGTTTGAGGTGGCCGGCGAAGCGGGTTGGGTTTGCGTAGCCGGCCACGCCACGGCGGTTGGTGCTGGCGGCCGGTAGCCGAGCGAGGAGTGTGGGCGCCGGGTATTGTAATGCTGACGCCAGCCCTCGATGACGATCCGGGCCTCGGCGAGGCTGTAGAACAGCTCGCTGTTCAGGAGTTCGTCGCGAAGCTTGGAGTTAAAGCTCTCGCAATAGCCGTTCTCCCAAGGACTGCAAGGTTCGATAAATGCCGTCTTCGCTCCAACCGCCACGATCCCCTCCCGCACCGCCTTGGCGACGAACTCGGGACCGTAGCACATTGGGAAGAGGCTCGACCGTTGCCTGACGGCGCGCGAAGCCTTGCGTAGCGCAGCGCGCCGTCACGGCGGTCATGGCCGGCCAGAAGGTCTCTAAAGTGAGGTTGTCGAGACAACACTTTGGAGCGAGGCCAACCATGA
>NZ_JBFTKP010000099.1:0-3028 GCF_056396005.1 Allobosea sp. 05T439
CGTGCTGCCGATAACAAGCTCAGAATAACCAGCCGGCTCGTAGATGGAGAAACGGCCGCCATTCGCTGGTCCGCTATTTACGAGGCCGACCTGCATTCCGGGAACATCATCGATCTCGAAAGTGGCGTAGCGCAGAAGATCGCCGCAGCAGTCGCTCAGGCCATCAAGCCCCCATTGCATGCATCGTCGAAGGTCCCCTAAGGGGCGATCCCCGCGAAGCCGGGGGCATAAAGCACCAACCGAAGATCTGCTTACCGGCGGTCTGTCAGTGTCACACTGAGACCTCCGGAGGCCTATTTACTGCAGAGCCTGTAGTTGCTGCCGGTTTGATCGCTGGCGTTGGAATAGCGCTTTAAGCGCCCGTCTGACCCTTTTGCTAGGATCGCGGAGGACTGGGTGCGGGTAACAGAGTGGACGCAGAATAGTGACAGGTTATCACGGTCGCCGATGCGGCTGACGGCGCCAATCCGGCAGGCCGTCCAAGGCGTGCTGATGCGATCCCCGGAGATAATGAAGGCAGGGACGAATAGCTCCGTAGGGACCTTGAACATCATTCCTTTACGCCCCGGCGTGAATACGTCTCCACAAGCGAGGTCGTCCGCGAGCCAGGCTCCTTGATAGGTGACTAAGGGGCCCTCTGCCGCCTTCACGTTTGCAACCAGGCTGCTCGCTACAAGGCCAATGACAACCGCGCTCGAATATCGGGTACACCGCATTGATCGCTCCCGGGTCTCCATCTCGAAAACTATGTAGACGTAGGACTTAAGGTCCAATGGAGACAGCTTCTTGGGAAGCCAATTTGGAAGGTAGCCCATTACCACGTCCGGTTCCATCGCATGTCTGCTTGGGGAACGACGTCCGCTCTCGTCGTAGCCACCGTCCAGAACCTCAGGAAAATGGCAAAGCTCCTGCCGACCGGACCGCAAACTCAGCCCGACTGAGGAGATGCCGTCCCGATCGGCAAGCGGAAACGTGCCGAGACGGCGGGTGTCAATGCCTAGATCGGCCCTGAAGGCTACCGACGCTTCATCGTGGGGAAGAAGCGCGCCTTCGAGGGCGAGGTCGATGAGGAACTGGGCGCGCCGAACGGAACGCCTTGATGCAATCCGGCCGGCTCCCATCCCGGACGTTGGTGGTCCGCCGTCGCCCTTTCCGGAAACGACCCAACTCGGAAATTAAATCATCCTAGCCTGGCGGCCCGTCACCGACATCTGCAGGGTCCGCTTCCGGGCAACTCGACTGAAGGCAAGACAGGGTAAGGACAGCCGGGTTGGTGCAATCGCGAAGCTCCCCCGCAGACGCCCGCGCCTACCAGGTGACGCGCTGGCCGCACTCGCCCTTTAGATGTAGCGTCGATCGCTTTGCCCCTTCAGCAACGGTCTCAGGGACGCTCACAGCTTGCGCTACCAACTTACTTTGATCCCAAGCCGGCCGTCATAGGCGCGCGAGCGGCCATTGAGCCCGATCGAGTAACCGGCCGACGCGTAGAGCGCTGTGTTCCTGCTGATCTGGGCGTCGACACCGGTCCTGAGTTCGGCCCAGGAGCCGCCGAGATCKGCGTGGAAGGGGATCAGCCCCGTGGCCG
Source organism: Allobosea sp. 05T439 (assembly GCF_056396005.1). NCBI lineage: Bacteria > Pseudomonadati > Pseudomonadota > Alphaproteobacteria > Hyphomicrobiales > Alloboseaceae > Allobosea > Allobosea sp. 05T439. The sequence goes on from NZ_JBFTKP010000099.1 coordinate 1,586, forward strand.
AGGAGAACGAGGTCTTGGGATCGCCGAGGAACTCGTTCCAGAGGCTCGCCTTCAGCCAGGCGGTGAGCAGGCGGGGCTTGGCGCGCGGATCCTCCTCCAGCGTCCAGCTCTTGGCCAGGCGGGCGCCGATGCGGCCGGCCAGAGAATCGGCATCGCTGAAGCGCACCAGCGCCGCCTCGTCACGGCCGGATCCGTTGGCCAGGGTCTGGTAGATCATCTGTGCCTGTGGCTCAAGGATGAAGCCGTTGCCTAGCTGGAGCGGATAACCGCCCTCGAGCGAGGCCGCGAAGCCGAAACCATCGCGCTTCAACTTGAACAAGCGCTTTGAGTCAGCCTCTGCAGCGTACCAGGTGCCCTGCACGACCCCGTCGAGATACCAGCCGGACGGTCCGAAATGCGTCCAGTAGGCGCCGAGCGAATAGCCGTCGATGGTGTTGGTGCCGGCCTTGATGCCGTTGAAATGGGTGACATCGCCTTCGATCCGTCCGATCGCGGCATAGAGGCCGGCGTGGTTGCGGCTGCCGTCAGTGCCGAGGCTGCGATAGAGATCGAGCCCGGCCTGGAAGGCGTACATGTCGTAATCGTAGTTCGGGCCGTTGCGGTAGATGCCCCAGGGGCCACCGTCCTGGTTGCCGTGCTGGCCGATGATCCGGGCCCAGCCGGCCGAAGCATAGGAGCTGCCGGGGACGCTGGCGCCGACCGGAAGTTGCACGGTGGTGGTGCAGCGAAAGTTTTTCTCCGGATTCTTGCACCAGATCGTCCGCTCCTCGCTGACCGGCGGCAGCGCGAGCGGGTGCAATTCGCCGCCCCGTTCGTGCAGGCTGTCGATCAGGGTACGGCCATATATCAGCCCCATCGCCGGAAGCGCGGCGAACAGCGAGACTTCTCGCCGGAAATTCGGAATACCCGAGCTTGGCGGCGCCGGTGTCGGGCCCGGCCCAGGCGGGATTGGAGTCGGGTCGGGCCCTGGTGGCGTTGGATCGGGCTGCAAGTCCGATCGCAGATACCAATTCTGAGGTCCTGAATTGTCCACGCTGCCCCGTAGGAGGGCATATTCGTACGGCCCTGCAATAGCCGGCCTGCCTAGCGCGAATGTACCTGCATCCGTCGTGCCCGCGTTGATGGCATCTACGACGAGAATGCCATTTCCTAGGGTCAGATCGCCCGGCCCAATGGTATTCGAAATCAGCAGCGATGACGTCCCGCTCGCCCGACCACCATCAATGACCAAGCGGTCAGAGGGGGAGCCATCGGAGCCGAGATAGGTGTTGAGAGCGAGCGTTCCGCTCCTGCCAACATAGTCTCTCACGGTCAGCGTTTTGTAACTCGCGAGCTGCGTCAAATCCCCCGTGGGAGGGCTATAGATAATCTGGCTGTTGTCGTTGGTAACACTCGTTGCGGTCGAATTGCCCGTCATCGTCCAGGCAGTGGCCTGAGTAAGCG
>NZ_JBFTKP010000100.1:0-2621 GCF_056396005.1 Allobosea sp. 05T439
TTCTCGCCGGCCAAGCTCGAGGATGTCTTCGGCGATCCGGCGAGCAAYGACAACCTGACGCTCAGCCATGGCGGCGGCCTCTCCGGCAGTGCCGGCTCTGGCGGTGGCCATGACTTCGAGGGGATCGCCTCGGCCGGCGGCGGCTCGGGYGGCCACCACCCCGGCCCGGGCGGCCATTCCGGCCCGGGCGGCGAGAATCCTGGCGKACCCGGCGGTGAAAACCCCGGCGGGCCACGCAGCAACCGGGCGCCGCAACTCGCCGGCGTCGTCAACCTGCGCAGCATCGGGCGCTGCGAGACGCTGCTGATCACCATGGTCGGCCTGCTCGCGGGAGCGCGCGACCCCGATGGCGATGCGCTGTCGATCCGCAATCTCACCGTCTCCAGCGGCACGCTGACCGCGGTCGAGGGTGGCTGGGAGTTCACCCCGGCGCCCGGCTATTTTGGCCCGGTGACGCTGAGCTACGAGGTCAGCGACGAGACCGTCGCGGTCGCCCAGACCGCGCTCTTCAGGGTCGTCGAGTTCACCGAGATCAACGGCACGTCAGGCGATGACGGCCTGACCGGGACCGAATGCGCCGACCTGATCGACGGGCGCGACGGCAATGACGTGATCGACGGCCGCGGCGGCTCCGACATCCTGCATGGCGGCGCCGGCAACGACTTCATCCGCGGCGGCGCCGGCCATGACCTGATCTATGCCGGGCGCGGCAACGACATCGTCTATGGCGGCGACGGCAACGACACGATCTATGGCGATGACGGCGACGACCAGCTCTTCGGCGAGGATGGCGACGACATCATCTATGGCGAGGCCGGCAATGACATCATCATCGGCGGCAAGGGCAACGACCAGCTCTCCGGCGGTGACGGCAACGACCAGATCTCTGGCGGCGAGGGCAACGACCAGATCGCCGGGGATGCCGGCAACGACGTCGCCCATGGCGATGAGGGCGACGACACCGTGGATGGCGGCGCCGGGAATGATGAAGTTCATGGCGATGCCGGCGACGATCACGTCATGGGCGGCGCCGGCAATGACCAGGTCTATGGTGAGGACGGCGACGACATCCTCGACGGCGGCGCCGGCGACGACTGGATCGACGGCGGCGAAGGCGACAACACGATCTTCACCGGCGATGGCACCAACAGCGTCCGCACCGGCAACGGCAACAATGTTGTGACCGGTGGCGCTCATGTCGACATCGTCCAGTTCGGCGCCGGCCAGGACACGGCCCAGCTCGGCGCGGGCGACGATGCAGCGGCCGGCGGCGGCGGCGATGACCGGCTCTTCGGCGAGGATGGCGACGACACGCTCTCCGGCGACGACGGTGACGATGTGCTCGACGGCGGTTCCGGCGACGATCACCTCGCGGGCGGCAGCGGCGACGACCAGATCCATGGCGGGACCGGTGACGACATCGTCTTCGGCGGCGACGGGCGCGACCGGATCGAGGGCGACGCGGATGACGACATCGTCTTCGCCGGCGCCGGCGACGACCGGGTCGAGGGCAATGYCGGCAATGACCGGCTCTTCGGCGAGGCTGGYGACGACCGGATCGAGGGYGACGCGGGCGATGATGTCATCGATGGCGGGGCCGGCAACGACCGGCTCGAGGGCGATGACGGCGACGACGTGGTCATGGGCGGAGCTGGTAACGACCAGATCGCCGGAGATGCTGGCGACGATACGCTCGATGGCGGTACCGGTGAGGATCTCGTCAAGGCCGGCGCCGGCAACGACGTGATCATCGGCACGCTCGATGCTGCGGCCGATTGCTATGATGGCGGCAACGGCAGCGACACGCTGGATTACTCCCAGGCGACGCAATGCATCGACATCAACCTGGTCGAGGGCAAGGCGGTCAGCGTCGAGATCGGCGCKGACAGCTTCTCCAATATCKAGGCGGTGATCGGCGGCAGCGGCGACGACCACTTCACCATCGGTGCCGACGCAGTGACGCTGACCGGCGGTGCCGGCAACGACTGCTTCTCGTTCGACGTGCCCTATGACGAGGATGACCGCGACCTGATCCACCAGATCCTCGATCTCGAGGCTGGCGACCGCATCATCGTCAGCCAGTACCAGATCCGCACGGATGACGATCCCGCCAATGGTGCGCCCGGGGACGAGGCCGATCCGTTCGCCAGCGCCTATGGCGACCAGGCCGGCACTGCCAGCCAGCCCTTCCGCTTCCGCATCGAGAAGATCGGTGACAACGACTACACCTATGTCGACGTCTATCTCGAGCAGACCGACGAGAGGGACTACTCCATCGAGATCCAGGGCAGCCACAGGCTTTACTATTACTGACCTCGGTGCGGGGCAGCTCGGCCTCGCATCCCGGGTCCGCTGACGGGAGAGACGGATATGACCAGGCGCAATGTCGCATCGCAGGTGGGCGGGGACGCCAGGGAAGGGCGCGAGCCGAACTTCGGGCTCGGCCGGCATATGCTCGCCGGTACCGCGCTCGCCCTGCTCCTGGTCGTCGGCTGCGGCGGCTGGGCCGCCAGCGCCCATCTCAACGGCGCCGTGATCGCCCAGGGCTCGATCAAGGTCGATCAGAACCTCAAGGAGGTGCAGCACCGCGACGGCGGCGTCGTCCAGGCGATCGGGGTGCG
>NZ_JBFTKP010000101.1:0-2602 GCF_056396005.1 Allobosea sp. 05T439
GTGTGCAGGGCGGTGACAAAACCATCCAATGAAGCGCCCTCGCTTGTGGTGGCGCGGGCGGCGTAAAAGCCAACCAGTTGGATAGGCTGATCCCTTTTGGGGTTGGCGGGGATGTTCGCGGTGGAGGTCTACGCGGCGGTTCGTGATTTTGTTTTCAATCAGGGGAAGAGCCGCCGTGAGGCGGCGCGTGTTTTTGGTCTGAGCCGCGAGACGATCGCGAAGATGTGCCGGTTCTCGCTGCCGCCGGGGTACACGCGCACGAAGCCGGCGGAGAAGCCGAAGCTTGGTCCGCTGTTGCCTGTGATCGATGCGATCCTGGACGCGGACCGGAGTGCGCCGGTGAAGCAGCGTCATACGGCCAAGCGGATCTTCGAGCGCCTGCGCGACGAGCATGGCTTTGCCGGCGGCTACACGGTGGTGAAGGACTACGTGCGGATCGGCCGAGCCCGTGGGCGCGAGACCTTCGTGCCGTTGGCGCATCCACCGGGTCACGCCCAGGTGGATTTTGGCGAAGCGATCGGGGTGATCGGCGGGGTTCGCCAGAAGATCCATTTCTTCTGCATGGACCTGCCGCAGTCGGACGCCTGCTTCGTGAAGGCCTATCCGCGGGAGACGACGGAAGCGTTCCTGGACGGGCATGTCTCGGCCTTCGGCTTCTTCGACGACGGGGTGCCGCTGTCGATCCTGTACGACAACACGCGCATCGCGGTGGCGAAGATCTGCGGCGACGGCCGGCGCGAGCGCACGCGTGCCTTCACCGAGTTGGTGAGCCATTACCTGTTCCGGGATCGCTTCGGCCGCCCGGGCAAGGGCAACGACAAGGGTAAGGTCGAGGGCCTGGTGAAGTTCGCCCGCTCGAACTTCATGACACCGATCCCGGTGGCAGCCAGCTTCGAGGCGTTGAACGCCGGCCTGGCGGAACGCTGCCGTGCCCGGCAGGGCGAGCGGGCCGGACGGCATGCCGGGACGATCGGGAACCGGCTCATCGCCGATCTGGCGGCGTTGCGTCCCTTGCCGGCCGTGCCGCTGGAACCGTGCGAGAAGCGCAGCGCGCGGGTCTCGTCGACCTCACTCGTTCGCTACCGTTCCAACGACTACTCCGTGCCGACCCGCTACGGCTTCCAGGACGTCGTGGTGAAGGGCTTCGTCGACGCGGTCGTGATCCTGTGCGGCGGAGCCGAGATTGCCCGTCACCCGCGCTGCTATGGCGAAGGCGCCTTCGTCTCCAACCCGTTGCATTATCTCGCGCTGATCGAGACCAAGCCCAATGCGCTCGACCAGGCGGCGGCGTTGCAGGGATGGGATCTGCCCGAGGTCTTCCAGCACCTGCGCCATCTGCTGGAAGCTCGCATGGGCAATCGCGGCAAGCGCGAGTTCATCCAGGTCCTGCGGCTGCTGGAGGCGATGTCGCTCGAGGTCGTGACCTTCGCGGTGACCGAGGCGATCCGGCTCGGCGCCATCGGCTTCGACGCGGTCAAGCTGATCGCGCTGGCTCAGATCGAGCGCAGGCCGGCCCGTCTCGATCTGTCTGCCTATCCTCACCTGCCCAGGACGATGGTCAGGACGACCTCGGCCGCCGACTATGCCGTGCTCCTGCCGGAGGAAGCGGCATGACCGGCAACACCAGCCACGCGATGCCGACGGGAACGACCAGCGGCACGCCGCAAGTCCTGCTGGCCCATCACCTCAAGCAGCTGAAGCTACCGACAGTGCTGCGCGAGTACGACAAGGTCGCCCGTGAATGCGCGCGTRATGGCGTCGATCATGCCCGCTATCTGCTGCGCCTGATCGAGCTCGAACTGATCGACCGCGAACGCCGCACGGTCGAGCGCCGGATCCGGGCGGCGCGGTTCCCGGCCGTGAAGAGCTTCGACACTTTCGACTTCACCGCCATCCCCGGCCTCAACAAAATGCTCGTCCTGGAACTGGCACGCTGTGGCTATCTCCTGCGCCGCGARAACATCATCGCGCTCGGCAATAGCGGCACCGGCAAGACCCATGTCGCGCTGGCACTTGGCCTGGCGGCTTGCCAGAAGGGCTTCTCCGTCAGCTTCACAACCGCGGCTTCTCTGGTCAATCAACTCCTGGAAGCCCGCGACGAGAAGCGCCTGCTCAAGCTGCAGCGCGAGTTGCAGGCGGTGAAGCTGCTCATCGTCGACGAACTTGGCTACGTGCCGCTCTCGCCGACCGGCGCCGAGCTCTTGTTCGAGACCTTCTCGCAGCGCTACGAGCGCGGCTCGACCATCGTCACCTCGAACCTGCCCTTCGAGGACTGGACCTCGGTTCTGGGATCGGAGCGTCTCACCGGCGCGCTGCTCGACCGGCTCACCCACCACGTCAGCATCCTGGCCATGAACGGCGACAGCTATCGGCTGAAACAATCCGCCGGCCGCCGGCGCGCCAACGCCGCGGCGGAGCAAAACCAGGCCACGGCCGAACACGTCGATCCCGACACCGGCGAGATCATGGAGAGCTGATCAGAAACGAAAGCGACGATAAGCCAAGGGCCCCGATCGGGGCCCTTGGCTTATCGTCTCACATCGCCAGCGCTGGCCTGGTTTTGCTCCGCCCAAGTGGCCTGGAATCCGGCCGCCGTTGACAT
>NZ_JBFTKP010000102.1:0-2504 GCF_056396005.1 Allobosea sp. 05T439
CGCACCCCGATCGCCTGGACGACGCCGCCGTCGCGGTGCTGCACCTCCTTGAGGTTCTGATCGACCTTGATCGAGCCCTGGGCGATCACGGCGCCGTTGAGATGGGCGCTGGCGGCCCAGCCGCCGCAGCCGACGACCAGGAGCAGGGCAAGCGCCGTGCCGGCGAGCATATGCCGGCCGAGCCCGAAATTCGGCTCGCGCCCTTCCCTGGCATCCCCGCCCGCCTGCGATGCGATACTGCGCCTGGTCATATCCGTCTCTCCCGTCAGCGGACCCGGGATGCGTGGCCCTGCGGCCACGCGCCGAGGTCAGTAATAGTAAAGCCTGTGACTGCCCTGGATCTCGATCGAGTAGTCCTTCTCGTCATGCTGCTCGAGAAAGACGTCGACATAGGTGCGGTCGTCGTCCCCGATCTTCTCGATGCGGAAGTGGAAGGGCCGGCCGGCAGCGTCGGCCTCGTCGCCATAGGCCGTGGCGAACGGATCTGCTCCGTCCGCAGCGGCATTGGCGGCGGGGTCGTCATCCGTGCCGATCTGGTACTGCTTGACGACGATGCGGTCGCCGGCCTCGAGATCGAGGATCCGGTGGATCAGGTCGCGATCGTCCGCGTCATAGGGCACGTCGAAGGAGAAGCAGTCGTCGCCGGCACCGCCGGTCAGCGTCACCGCATCAGCGCCGATGGTGAAGTGGTCGTTGCCGCTGCCGCCGATCACCGCCTCGATGCTGGAGAAGCTGTCCTCGCCGATCTCGACGCCGACCGCCTTGCCCTCGACCAGGTTGATGTCGATGCATTGCGTCGCCTGGGAGTAATCCAGTGTGTCGCAGCCGCTGCCGCCATCATAGCAATCGGCCGTGGCATCGAGTGTGCCGATGATCACGTCGTTGCCGGACCCGGCTTCGACCCGGTCCCTGCCCCCACCGCCATCGAGCGTATCCGCGCCGCTGCCGCCTTCGAGCCGGTCGTTGCCCGCCCCGCCATCGACGATATCGTCTCCCGCGTCACCCTCGATCCGGTCGTCGCCAGCCTCGCCGAAGAGCCGGTCATTGCCGRCATTGCCCTCGACCCKRTCGTCGCCGGCGCCGGCGAAGACGAYGTCGTCATCCGCGTCGCCCTCGATCCGGTCGCACCCATCGCCGCCGAAGACGATGTCGTTACCGGTCCCGCCATGGATCTGGTCGTCACCGGCGCCGCCCGCGAGATGATCATCGCCGGAACCGCCATCGAGCACATCGTCGCCGGCATCACCGGAGAGCGTGTCGTTGCCAGCCTCACCGAAGAGCCGGTCGTTGCCGCCGCCACCGGCCGCTGCATCGTCGCCGGCGCCGAGCTGGGCCGTGTCCTGGCCGGCGCCGAACTGGACGAGGTCGACATGAGCGCCACCGGTGACGACATTGTTGCCGTTGCCGGTTCGGACCGTGTCGTTGCCGTCGCCGGTGAAGATCGTGTTGTCGCCTTCTCCGCCGTCGATCCAGTCGTCGCCGTCGCCACCGTCGAGGATGTCGTCGCCGTCCTCGCCATAGACCTGGTCATTGCCGGCCCCGCCCATGACGTGATCGTCGCCGGCATCGCCATGAAGCTCGTCGTTGCCGGCGCCGCCATCCACGGTGTCGTCGTCCTCGTCGCCATGGATGACGTCGTTGCCGGCATCCCCGGCGATCTGGTCGTCGCCGGTGCCGCCCTGGATCACGTCATTGCCGTCACCGCCGGAGAGCTGGTCGTTGCCGGCGCCGCCGATAATGATGTCATCGCCAGCCTCGCCGAAGATGATGTCGTCGCCATCCTCGCCGAAGAGCTGGTCGTCGCCGTCGCCGCCATAGATCGTGTCGTTGCCCTCGCCGCCATAGACGATGTCGTTGCCGCGCCCGGCATAGATCAGGTCATGGCCGCCGCCGCCGCGGATGAAGTCGTTGCCGGCGCCGCCATGCAGGATGTCGGAGCCGCCGCGGCCGTCGATCACGTCATTGCCGTCGCGCCCGTCGATCAGGTCGGCGCATTCGGTCCCGGTCAGGCTGTCATCGCCGGCCGTGCCGTTGATCTCGGTGAACTCGACGACGCTGAAGAGCGCGGTCTGTGCGACCGCGACGGTCTCGTCGCTGACCTCATAGCTCAGCGTCACCGGGCCAAAATAGCCGGGCGTCGGGCTGAACTCCCAGCCACCCTCGACCGCGGTCAGCGTGCCGCTGGAGGCGGTGAGATTGCGGATCGCCAGCACATCGCCATCAGGATCCAGCGCCCCTGCGAGCAGTCCGATCGCGGTGATCAGCAACGTCTCGCAGCGCCCGATGCTGCGCAGGCTGACCACACCGGCAAGCAGCGGGGCGCGGTTGCTGCGCGGGCTCCCGGGGCCACCGGGACCGCCGGGATTCTCGCCACCGGGTCCGCCAGGGTTCTCGCCGCCCGGGCCGGAATGGCCGCCCGGGCCGGGGTGGTGGCCGCCCGAGCCGCCGCCGGCCGAGGCGATCCCCTCGAAGTCATGGCCACCGCCAGAGCCGGCACTGCCGGA
>NZ_JBFTKP010000103.1:0-2453 GCF_056396005.1 Allobosea sp. 05T439
GTAGACCTTCGTGCCGTCGATGAAGCCCTTCTCGAACAGGCCGAGATATTTGTTCCGCTCGAGTTCGACCAGGCGCAGCTCCTCGACCTTGGCGACCTTGCGCGCCTCGAGGCCYTTSAYCTCCTCGCCGGACTGGACGATGCTGATCTCGAGCTGTTCCTTGCGGCTTTCGCGGTTGGTGCGGTTGCCGTCGAACAACCGSGTCTCGCCCTGGATGATCTGRYYSGCCTCGTCGAAGACCTTGGCGAGCTCGGCCGGGAAGGTGATCGCGGCGAGGTTGTCRCGCTCGGCGATCAGGCGGGCCTTGCGGCCGAGATTTTCGCCGAGCTGCGAGCGGATGATCGAGAGCTCGGCCTTGGTCTGGACATCGTCGAGCCAGAACAGGGTCTGGCCAGCCTCGACCCGGTCGCCCTGKCGCACCCCGATCGCCTGGACGATGCCGCCGTCGCGGTGCTGCACCTCCTTGAGGTTCTGGTCGACCTTGACCGAGCCCTGGGCGATCACGGCGCCGTTGAGATGGGCGCTGGCGGCCCAGCCGCCGCAGCCGACGACCAAGAGCAGGGCGAGCGCCGTACCGGCGAGCATATGCCGGCCGAGCCCGAAATTCGGCTCGCGCCCTTCCCTGGCGTCCCCACCGGACTGCGATGCGACACTGCTCTTGATCATGCTCATCTCTCCCGTCAGACGGCCCGGAATGCGAGGCGCTGCGGCCCCGCCCCCTCGCCGGGATCAGTAGTAATAAAGCCTGTGACTGCCCTGGATCTCGATCGAGTAGTCCTTCTCGTCATTCTGCTCGAGATAGACATCGACATAGGTGCGGTCGTCGTCACCGATCTTCTCGATGCGGAAGCGGAATGGCCGACCGGAATCGTCGCCCTCGTCGCCATAGGTGCGATCGAAGGCATCGTCGTCGGAACCGCTTCCGCCGTCGTCATCATCGTCATCATCATCGTGCTTGCGGATCTGGTACTGCTTGATGCGGATGCGGTCGCCGGCCTCGAGGTCGAGGATCTGGTGGATCAGGTCGCGATCGTCCTCATCATAGGGCACGTCGAAGGAGAAGGTGTCGTCGCCCGCCCCGCCGGTCAGCGTCACCACATCAGTGCCGATGGTGAAGTGGTCATTGCCGCTGCCGCCGATCACCGCCTCGATGCTGGAGAACCCGTCCTCGCCGATCTCGACGCTGACCGCCTTGCCCTCGACCAGGTTGATGTCGATGCTCTGCGTTGCCCGGGAGTAATCCAGCGTGTCGCAACCGCTGCCGCCATCATAGCAATCGGCCGCAGCATCGAGCGTACCGATGATCACGTCGTCGCCAGACCCGGCCTCAACCCGGTCCCTGCCCCCACCGCCATCGAGCGTATCGGCACCGCTACCTCCCTCGATCCGGTCGTTGCCGGCACCGCCCTGGATCACGTCATTGCCGGTCCCACCGAACAGGCAGTCATTGCCGGTGCCGCCATCAATGACGTCATTGCCATCATTGCCCTCGATCCGGTCGTCGCCCGCTCCGCCGAAGAGCCGGTCATGGCCGGCATCGCCCTCAACCCTGTCGTCTCCGTCTCCGCCGAAGACGATGTCGTCGCCGTCGCCGCCCTCCACCTCGTCATCGCCGTCACCGGCGTCGAGCAAGTCATTGCCGCTGCCACCAAAGAGCCTGTCCTTGCCGCAGCCGCCGGCGAGGTGATCGTCGCCCTCCCCGCCATCGAGTACATCGTCGCCGTCATCGCCGGAGAGCGTATCGTTGCCGGATTCGCCGAAGAGCCGGTCGTTGCCGCCGCCGCCCGCCGCGACGTCGTCCCCCCCACCGAGACGGGCCGTGTCCTGGCCGCAGCCGAACTCGACGATGTCGACGTGGGCGCCACCGATGACGACATTGTTGCCATTGCCGGTGCGGACGGTGTTGTTGCCGTCGCCGGTCAAGACAACGTTGTTGCCCTCACCGGCATCGATCCAGTCGTCCCCCTCACCGCCGTCGATGAAATCGTCACCATCGCCGCCATAGAGCCGATCATTGCCCTTACCGCCGATGATGATGTCGTTGCCGTTGCCGCCGAAGATGATGTCGTCGCCATCCTCGCCGAAGAGCTGGTCGTCGCCGTCATCGCCATAGATCGTGTCGTTGCCCTCGCCGCCATAGACGATGTCGTTGCCGCGGCCGGCATAGATCAGGTCATGGCCGGCGCCGCCGCGGATGAAGTCGTTGCCGGCGCCGCCATGCAGGATGTCGGAGCCGCCGCGGCCATCGATCACGTCATTGCCGTCGCGCCCGTCGATCAGGTCGGCGCATTCCGTCCCGGTCAGGCTGTCATCGCCGGCCGTGCCGTTGATCTCGGTGAACTCGACGACCCTGAAGAGCGCGGTCTGGGCGACCGCGACGGTCTCGTCGCTGACCTCGTAGCTCAGCGTCACCGGGCCAAAATAGCCGGGCGCCGGGGTGAACTCCCAGCCAC
>NZ_JBFTKP010000104.1:0-3736 GCF_056396005.1 Allobosea sp. 05T439
CCGGTCTGGGCATTGTAGCCGTAGGCGTAGTCCTTCGACTCGAGCAGCTTGCCGACCACGACAGCGCCGTCATCGCCAGCGTTGTCGACGATCTGCTTGGCCGGGGCCATGATCGCCTTGCGGACGATCTCGAYGCCGGTCTTCTGGTCGTCGTTCTGGGTCTTGATCGACTTGACGGTCTGGAGCGCGCGCAGGAGCGCCACGCCRCCACCCGGCAGGATGCCTTCTTCGACCGCAGCGCGGGTCGCGTTCAGGGCATCGTCGACGCGGTCCTTCTTYTCCTTGACTTCGACYTCGGTCGCGCCGCCGACGCGGATCACCGCGACGCCGCCAGCGAGCTTGGCCAGACGCTCCTGGAGCTTCTCGCGATCGTAGTCAGACGAGGTCTCCTCGATCTGCGCCTTGATCTGCGCAACGCGGCCCTCGATGTCCTTCTTCTTGCCGGCGCCGTCGATGATCGTGGTGTTCTCCTTCTCGATACGCACCTTCTTGGCGCGGCCGAGCATGTYGAGCGTCACGGTCTCGAGCTTGATGCCGAGGTCTTCCGAGATCAGCTGACCGGCGGTCARGATCGAGATGTCCTCGAGCATGGCCTTGCGGCGATCGCCGAAGCCCGGAGCCTTGACGGCCGCGACCTTCAGGCCGCCACGGAGCTTGTTGACGACGAGGGTGGCGAGAGCCTCACCTTCCACGTCCTCGGCGATGATCAGCAGCGGCTTGCCGGTCTGAACGACGGCCTCGAGGATCGGCAGCATCGCCTGGAGCGACGACAGCTTCTTCTCGAAAACGAGGATGTAGGGGTCCTCGAGCTCGRCRACCATCTTCTCGGCATTGGTGATGAAGTAGGGCGAGAGATAGCCACGGTCGAACTGCATGCCTTCGACGACATCAAGCTCGGTCTCGGCGGTCTTGGCCTCCTCGACGGTGATGACACCCTCGTTGCCGACCTTCTGCATCGCGGTGGCGATCATCTTGCCGACCGACTCGTCGCCGTTGGCCGAGATGGTGCCGACCTGCGCGACTTCCGCGTTCGARGTGACCTTCTTCGAGTTCTTCTTCAGGTCCGTGACGATGGCTTCGACCGCGAGGTCGATGCCGCGCTTCAGGTCCATCGGGTTCATGCCGGCGGCAACCGACTTCAGGCCTTCGCGCATGATCGCGGCGGCGAGCACGGTGGCCGTCGTGGTGCCGTCACCGGCGGCGTCGTTCTGCTTCGAGGCGACTTCGCGCACCAGCTGGGCGCCCATGTTCTCGAACTTGTCGGMGAGCTCGATCTCCTTGGCGACGGTGACGCCGTCCTTGGTGATRCGGGGAGCGCCGAACGACTTGTCGATCACGACGTTGCGGCCCTTGGGACCGAGCGTGACCTTGACGGCGTTGTTGAGGATTTCGACGCCGCGCAGCATCCGGTCGCGCGCGTCGGTGGAGAACTTGACGTCTTTAGCAGCCATGCGAGCTACTCCTTAATGAAAACGGGGAATGGAGGTCGCGTGGCGTTCAGCCGACGACGCCCATGATGTCGGATTCCTTCATGATCAGGAGATCCTGGCCATCGATCTTGACCTCGGTGCCCGACCACTTGCCGAAGAGGACGCGATCGCCCTTCTTGACGTCCAGGGCAACGAGCTTGCCGGCTTCGTCGCGGGCGCCAGGGCCGACGGCGACGACTTCACCCTCTTGGGGCTTTTCCTTGGCGGTTTCGGGGATGATGATGCCACCCTTGGTCTTCTCTTCGCCATCAAGGCGACGGACCACGACGCGGTCATGCAGCGGACGGAACTTCATGGTTCTGTCTTCCTCTAAGGTCATCCTGTCCTGTGGTCGATCCCGATGACGGGCTGCAGTTGGCGACATCAACGTACCGTAAGAGATCGCCGCGCTGTTCGGTCTCGCCAGCCTGCGCGACCTGCCCGATCTCGAAAAGCTCGAGGAAGGGCCGATGCAGTGCCGTGGCCACGACAATTTGCCGAGATCGGCCACTTGCAGGACGACATCCTGTCGTTATGTTGGGTCCCTCGACGGACGAATCCGTGCGCCAGACAAGGAACGACCATGACGCTTGCTGAATTCATCGCCAGCCGCGAGGAATCCGCTGACGTCGGCGCAGTCATCGGCGACGACCTGGTCGAGGGGATGCCGGGATATACCTATCTCGGCTCGCTCTATATCGAGCGCCTGCCTAGCGGCGTCTTCAATCTGCGCATCGGGACCGGCGAACACCGGTCCGCCGACATCGCCGAACTGGAATCGAAGCTGTTCGACGCCGCCGTCTCGGAAGGCTTGATTGCCGAGACCGGGGACGAGCGCCGGACCCGCCTCGCCGCCGCCTATGTCGAGCGCATCGGATACGACCCGTTCGAGGACGATCCGACGATCAGCGCCGACGAGGTCGAGCAGGCGCTCCGGGATCATGCGCTTGAAATCGCCAAGGCCGACGCCGAAGCGTCGAAGGCAGGCACGCCATGAACGTCGACGTCATCACCACCCGCGCCAACAGCGCGCTCCGCAAACTCGACGTCGCGCTCTGGACCAAGTTCGTCCGGGCGGAGGACGAGAGCATCGACGATGCTTACGAGATTTTCTGCGGCGTCCGCGACACCGGCTGGTCGGTCCAGTGCGGGCATCACTGCGCCACCATCAATCGCTGGATCGAACGGGAGGAGACCATGCAGTCGTGGGACTATCCCTCCGTCGAGACGGCGTTCGCACTGCTGCCGGAACTGCTGCAGCGGGAGGGCTGGCGATGACCGCCGACGAATACCGGGACGCGCTCAAGCGGCTTGGCTTGAACCAGCACAGCGTCGCGCCGCTGCTCGGCATCACGACACGGACCAGCCAGCGCTACGCCGCCAAGGGCGCGCCCGCCACGGTGCGTCTGCTGCTGGCCTATCTCGAACGATACGGGACGCTCAAGTAGAAGGCGCCGAAGGTGTCTCCTGGCCGGTTCGCGCCCAATAGCCGACATCATTCAATGACCTCCGTTGCCTGTGCGAGGAGCGTGGTTGACACCGTAAGGCCCAGCGCTTTCGCCGTCTTGAGCTTGTTGACGAGATCGAACTTGGTCGGCCGCAACACTGGCAAGTCGGCTGGCTTCTCGCCCCTGAGAATTCGGCCGACATAGATGCCGACTTGGCGAAGCGCACTTGATCCGAGCCTCACGATCCGGTGGTTGCGGCGGTCTTGCGCGCCCTCTTGGGTCTTGCGGGCGGTTCCACCACTGGCTCCCCAACAGCTTTCGCCTTGCGTGGCGCGCGCTTCGCCTGGATGCTCTCCGGCGCGGCCACGACCGCGGTCGGTGCGCTTGCCTTGACGCGCGAGGCGCGTTTTGGCTTATCTGCGACCGTGGTCGCAGCCTCGACAATGGGTTCAGGCGCAGACGCGGCGGCCTTGCGCGACTGACCAAGGCCGGACGCCTTCGCCAGGGCCGATCGGGATTCCGCATAGCTCGGCGCGACCATCGGGTAGTCCGCCGGAAGGTTCCATTTCTGGCGGTGGCGTTGTCACGTTAACTCCGGCATGGCGGCAAGCGGTGTAGGTGGGCGTGCATGACCCTGCCGGCCATCAGCTACAAGCGCCATCGGTTCCCTCCGGCKATCATCGCCCATGCGGTGTGGCTGTATTTCCGCTTTCCCCTGAGCCTTCGCCTGGTGGAGGAGATGCTTCTGGAGCGCGGCATCGCCGTCTCCTACGAGACGGTGCGGCGCTGGGCCTTGAAGTTCGGGCGGGATTACGCCCA
>NZ_JBFTKP010000105.1:0-1998 GCF_056396005.1 Allobosea sp. 05T439
GGCAATCATCAATCATGGTGACGAACATGGTGTGTTTCCTTAGCGCATATTCCGGACCGGGGCGGTGCCCACAGCGACAATTTCGTTGTGCACTGCACATAAGCCGATCGGCCCGCCGCAATTAGGGGCTTTACTTCAGCTCCGATATGCATCCAGAGCATGCATCATTTGTTAATCAGTAGTTTTCTGGTCTCATCATGCGTTGAGCGCAGTCATCGTTTCAAATGCAACCGATGTTCCGCCTAGAAAACGGGCTGTGGCCGAAAGCAGGAATTCACCGCGTTGGCTACGCGATTTCGGCACGTTGCCGATTGCGAAGTTGAACCGCCCGCATGCGGACGTCCGAGGGGGGCGGGAATGGGCGACTTTTGACCGTCAGCGGCTCACCGCAAATGGCGGAGTTGGGTCGCGAACGGACGTCCCTTTCGCGGCATGCGAATGTCTGGTTCCGGGCCATGCGCCAATGTCTGCACCTGGCGTAGCGCGGCTGCCAGCTTTCCTTGCGGCGCTTGCAACCCGGCCTAAACCCCGCTCTATCGTCGCCCATGACGAGGACGCCGAGCGGTGGGGCGATACTGTGACGCAAGGCKACACTACCTCCGCACCACTGTCCCTTGCGGCGCTGGGCTGGACGGATTTCTTTGCAGATCAATGCGGACCAGATGACGCCTGCCTCCGGCCTGCGCGCATCGGCTCGGTGCACCGCACCCGCATGAGCGCAATCACGCCCGATGGGCCGATCAGGCTCAAGCTGCCGGTCCATACCAATACAGGCGACTTCACGGTGGGTGACTGGGTTCTGGTGGAGCCCAGCACACATCTGCTACGGCGCCGGCTGGAGCGCGCGACGGTGTTGGCGCGGCGCACCGAGGGCAGCATGACGCCGCAGCTTGCCGGGGCCAACATCGACACACTGTTCATCGTCACCTCCTGCAATGCTGATTTCAACGTCGCGCGCCTGGAGCGCTATCTTGCGCTGGCCAATGAGAGCGGAGCCGAACCCGTCATCCTGCTGACCAAGGCCGATCTCGTGCCGGACGTGCAGCCCTATCTCGACCAGGCCGCCGCCCTGCAGCGCGGGCTGGCTGTTGCAACCGTCAATCCGCGCAGCTCTCACGCGGCGGCTGCGTTCGCGTCCTGGTGTGGCKAAGGCCGCACCCTCGCGCTGGTCGGTTCGTCCGGCGTCGGCAAATCGACTCTTGTGAACGCGCTTGCCGGCACCATCGATGGCGAACCGCAGCAGACGGGCGACATCCGCGACCACGACGCCAAGGGGCGCCACACCACGACGTCGCGCTCGCTGCATGCGATTGCCTGCGGCGGCTGGGTGATTGATACGCCGGGCATGCGCACGCTCCATGTCAGCGATGCGGCGTCTGGTCTCGAAACGCTGTTCGCCGAGATCACGGAACTAAGCCCGCTCTGCCGCTTCCGCGACTGCACACATGAGCACGAGCCCGGCTGCGCGGTTCAGGAGGCAGTCTCCAAGGGCGTGATCGACCCTGAGCGTCTGGCACGCTGGCGCAAGCTCGATCTAGAGAACAGGGCAAAGACGCCGGAGGTGAAGGGGCCGAGGGGAAGGGGCGGTAGGCGGGGCGTCTGATTCGGCCGAGCCCAAACCTCAGCCTGTTCATCCTGGAGCTGACGCCGGTGATACGGCCCCTCGCCCGCCAGCGCGCGACGATCGACGACTATCCGGACGACCATGTGGCCCGGCGTCCGGATGCGACACCTCTCGGTGACCCTGCCGCCGCGCGGCCCATTTTCTAGGCAGAATATCGGTTTCATTTGAAACGATGACTGCGCTCAACGCATGATGAGACCAGAAAATTACTGATTAACAAATGATGCATGCCCTGGATGCATATCGGAGCTGAAGTAAAGCCCCTAATTGCGGCGGGCCGATCGGCTTATGTGCAGTGCACAACGAAATTGTCGCTGTGGGCACCGCCCCGGTCCGGAATATGCGCTAAGGAAACACACCATGTTCGTCACCAT
>NZ_JBFTKP010000106.1:0-1976 GCF_056396005.1 Allobosea sp. 05T439
GCGGTCTCGGGGCTGATCAATGTGCTGGCGCTGACCGGCTCATTCTACATGCTGCAGGTCTATGACCGGGCSCTGACCTCGGGCAGCGTCCAGACGCTGGCGGCGCTCTCGGCGCTGGCGATCGGGCTCTATTTGTTCCAGGGCGCCTTCGACGTGATCCGCTCGCAGGTGCTGGTCCGGGTCGGGGCCCGGCTCGACAAGGATATCGCGCCGCTGGCGCACCGGGTGGCGATCGACATGCCGCGCTTCGGCTTTTCGAGCACCGAGGCGCTGGAGCGCGGGCGCGATGTCGACACGGTGCGCGGCTTCCTCGGCAGCCAGGGGCCGGGCGCGCTSTTCGACCTGCCCTGGATCCCGCTYTATCTCGCCTTCGCCTATTTCCTGCACCCCTGGCTCGGCGCGCTGACGCTGGCGGGCGCCGTGGTGCTGACCCTGCTGACGGTGGCGAGCGAGATCCTGACCCGCCGGCTCAACGGCACGACGCGCCAGGCGGCGATCACCCGCGGCGCGATCGCCGATTCCAATGCCCGCAATGCCGAGGTGCTGAAGGCGATGGGCTTTGCCGACCGGGCGGTCGAGCGCTTCAACCTTGCCAACCGCGARCATCTGGCGCTGCAGACCAAGGCCAATGACCTCGGCGGCAGCCTGGGCGCGGTCTCGCGCGTGCTGCGCATGATCCTGCAATCGGCGATCCTCGGGATGGGCGCCTATCTGACGATCAAGGGCGAGCTCTCGGCCGGSGCGATCATCGCCTCCTCGGTCGCCTCGTCGCGGGCGCTGGCGCCGGTCGATCTCGCGATCGCCAACTGGAAGTCCTTCGTCGCGGCACGCGCCGCCTTCCAGCGCCTGCGCGAGACGGTGGTGGCGCTGAGCCAGGCKGTGGTGCCGATGCAGCTGCCGGCGCCGGTCGGCGCGCTCAAGGTCGACAAGATCACGGTCGCCGCCCCGGTCTCGGGCCAGGTCCTGCTCAGCGAGGTCGGCTTCGACCTGAAGGCCGGCACGGCGCTYGGCCTGATCGGCCCGAGCGGCGGCGGCAAGACGACGCTGGTGCGGGCCCTGACCGGGATCTGGCCGTGCCTGCGCGGCTCGGTCCGGCTCGACGGCGCCGAGCTGGCGCAATGGCCGGAGGCCAGCCTCGGGCGCTTCATCGGCTATCTCCCGCAGGAGGTCAGCCTGCTCGATGCCAGCGTCGAGGAGAACATCTCGCGGCTCTCGGCTGAGAGCGACGCCGCCGGGGTCGTGGCGGCRGCSAAGGCGGCCGGCATCCACGAGATGRTCGTGCGKCTGGCCGATGGCTACCAGACCCAGCTCGGGCCGCAAGGCGCGGCGCTCTCGGCCGGCCAGCGCCAGCGCATCGGCCTGGCGCGGGCGCTCTACGGCAACCCCTTCCTGGTCGTCATGGACGAGCCGAACTCGAATCTCGACGGCGAGGGCGAGAGCGCGCTCAAGGCGGCGATCGAGACGGTCAAGGAGCGCGGCGGCATCGCGATCATCGTGGCGCACCGGCCGAGCGCGCTCGCCGCCGTCGACTTCGTCGGCGTCATCCAGAACGGCAAGCTCGCCGCCTTCGGGCCGCGCAACGAGATCCTGACCCCGGCGACGACGCAGGTCGCCCCGGCCAGCACGCCGGCAGCACCGCTGCGGATGCCGCAGGCCAGTCCYATCGCAGCTCCCTTCAAGCCTGCGCAYGAACGGGTGTCGGCATGATCGAGATCARRACCCTCAAGGCCCCGGCGCCGGGCGCGCCSTCCGCGGAGCAGAGCTACCGCAAGATCACCGACGAGGACGCGGCGCCGTCGTCGCGCTGGCCGGCGCTGGTCGTGCTCGCGCTGACCGCGGTCGCGATCTACGTCAAGAGCCTCTTCCCCAGCCACGCCAAGTCCGATCTCGGTCCGCCCACYGAGMCCCCGGGCGAGGATGCGGCTGGGGGAGGCCCCTCGAGGCAGGCGCAGGCCGAGGAGGCGGACAAGGAGGCC
>NZ_JBFTKP010000107.1:0-1887 GCF_056396005.1 Allobosea sp. 05T439
AACCGCTGCTGAACCTGCGAATTGCCGTATCTGACCCCTTGGCGATGCTGCGGATTGTGCTGCCAGTGCGTCACGCGATCGCGGTTGATATTGATGTTGTTGTTGTTCCAGTTGATGTTGCCGCCCCAATAGCCGCCGGTCGCCCAGCGGCCGAGCGCGTAGGCGGTACCGAAAGCGAGCCCGGTCGCAATGACTCCGGTCGCGATGTAGCCCGGGGCTGGAAAGTAATAGGGCGTGCTCTCGGGATAGGGCCAGGCGCCGTAGACGACGCCAGGATCATAATAGGGCACATAGATGGTGTCGGATGTGGCTGGCGCGATGGCGATGGTCTGCCTTGCGCCCTCCTGCTGCACCGTCACCGTCTGCTGCGTGCCCGAGGTGAGCTTCTTGTTCTCGTAGGCCCGCGACCTCATCCGCTGGACAGCGTCCATGACGTCGGTTTCCTGAGCGAGAACGGCATCGCCGAGCTTCTGCGTCCATTCCAGGTTCTTGCTCATCATCTGGAGCACCGACGGCGTGGCGACCAATGCCTTGATGCTATCGTCCCAGGCCTGTTTCTCCGCGGCCGCCTTGAGTGCGTCTCCCTTGAGCTTCTTGTTCTCGGCAGCCCAGCGCTCGGCCTGAACGACTTCGAGCGGATAGGTCGAGGCCATCAGCACCTGAGCCAGCAGGGTGTCCGGATAGAGCGCTATCGGGGCTAGCAGCGCGTCGAGCTGCGCTGTCGCGAGCAGGGTCTGGTCGACCGGCAGGGCCGCGGGCGTCAGCGCTGCACCTGTCGAAGGAGTGGGCGCCTGCGCCTGCGCTTGCGCGAGGGATTGAAGGGGGGGGGCCAGGGCCAATACGCCCGCCAGCACGAAACGGAGAATCATCGCGCTCTCCCGAT
This sequence comes from Allobosea sp. 05T439, assembly GCF_056396005.1. Lineage (NCBI taxonomy): Bacteria > Pseudomonadati > Pseudomonadota > Alphaproteobacteria > Hyphomicrobiales > Alloboseaceae > Allobosea > Allobosea sp. 05T439. Next base: position 884 of record NZ_JBFTKP010000107.1, read on the forward strand.
ATCCGCTCCCTCGGAGCGCTCGCACCACCCCAGGGTATTCTGCCGGAGGGGCGCGGCCAGTATCAGCACGGCCCCGGATGCCCAATTCGAACCGTCGCTAGCGCGGATTGCCCGGTGCGGCGCCATGGGTGCGCTCCCACTCTCGCAGCCTCTCGAACGCCTCCTTGTTTGCGCGGGCCTCCTCCATTGCTTTCGTCATGAGGCCGCTCTGCATCATCATCTGGTTTTCGTAGATGGAATCCCACATGCAGCCATTGATCTTGTTGCATGAATTCGGTGTTCCGACAGTCTGCGCGGTAGCCATTACGCCAGATGTGACAAGAACTGCGGCGGCCATTACGACAGACGCTGCGAGGGTGATCAGCCTGCTCATCATCAAAGCCTCCACGATCAATTCGCGCACCGATCCGGGTAAGCTGCCACGCAAACCGTATCTGCCTATCGACTTGAGGCCACAGCCTATACCCACGCAGGACATCGCAATGCGCTCCGACCTGCCCGGTGAATTCTAGCGAATTCCTGCCGATAAGAACCTGTCCCTAAGGACAATACGCCGACGTCCCTCGATGTGCTGTTCTCAGCGCAGGATTTTTCAGCGGCAGTTTGCGCGGGCGCGGCCACGCCGCCCGCGGGCGGTCGAGCGGAACGTACCGAAAGCGATCTGAACCTCGACCTCGTTMAACCAGGGAAGGATTCGGAATGTCCAGCGCTGCCAAAGATGCGCGGTCGATCGACCATTTCTTCTCCGCACCGTCCGGACGCCATGATCGGTGGCGGGACCTTCATTCTCTCGCAAGATCCTGGGCCAATGGAGACGCAAAGCGGGGCGCCGTCGAGCAGGCCCTCGATGACCTGGGCGTGCTCGAGGAGTTCCATGCCTTTCCCGGCACGGAGCTGATCGCGGCGCTGCGCGAACGTCTCAGGAACGAGGACAAGGCCGGATTTCTCGCTCTTGCGAAGCGCATCTCGGTCGACATCATCACAGGCAACTACAAGCATGACGC
>NZ_JBFTKP010000108.1:0-1770 GCF_056396005.1 Allobosea sp. 05T439
GCGTCATGCTTGTAGTTGCCTGTGATGATGTCGACCGAGATGCGCTTCGCAAGAGCGAGAAATCCGGCCTTGTCCTCGTTCCTGAGACGTTCGCGCAGCGCCGCGATCAGCTCCGTGCCGGGAAAGGCATGGAACTCCTCGAGCACGCCGAGGTCATCGAGGGCCTGCTCGACGGCGCCCCGCTTTGCGTCTCCTTTGGCCCAGGACCTTGCGATGGAATGAAGGTCCCGCCACCGATCATGGCGTCCGGACGGCGCGGAGAAGAAGTGGTCGATCGACCGCGCATCTTTGGCAGCACTGGACATTTCCGAATCCCTCCCGGTCGGCGACCGCCTGCGGGCGTGGCCGCGCCCGCGCCATCTGGCGCAGAAAACCCCAGGCTGAGAACAGCACATCGGGGGGCGTCGGCGTATTGTCCTTAGGGACAGGTTCTTGTTGGCAGGAATTCGCTAGAATTCACGGGGTAGGTCGGAACGCATTGCGATGTCCTGCGTGGGTTAGTCGCGAATTGAGCGTGGAGGCTTTGATGATGAGCAGGCTGATCACCCTTGCAGCGTCCGTCGTAATGGCCGCCGCGGTTCTTGTCGCATCAGCTACCGCGCAGACCGTCGGAACAGCGAACTCATGCAACAAGATCAATGGCTGCATGTGGGATTTCATCTACGAGAACCAGATGATGAAGCAGAGCGGCCTATTGACGAAAGCCATGGAGGAGGGCCGCGCGAACAAGGAAGCGTTCGAGGCGCTGCGAGAGTGGGAGCGCACCCATGGCACCGCCCCAAGCAACCTGCGCTAGCAACGGCTCGAATTCGGTATCCGGGGCTGTCCTGATACTGGTCTCGACATTCCGGCAGCATGCCCTTCCGAGGTGCGAGCGCCCCGAAGGAGCGGAAATCGGGAGCGTGCGATGATTCTCCAGTTCGTGCTGGCGGGCGTGTTGGCCTTGGCGCCCCCCCTTCAATCCTTCGCACAAGCGCAGGCGCCCGCTCCTTCGCCGGGCGCGGCAGTGACGCCCGCGGCCCTGCCGGTCGATCAGGCCCTGCTCGCGACAGCGCAGCTCGACGCGCTCCTCGCTCCCGTGGCGCTCTATCCGGACACCCTGCTGGCTCAGGTGCTGATGGCCTCGACCTATCCGCTCGAAGTCGTACAGGCCCAGCGCTGGGCTGCCGAGAACAAGAAGCACAAGGGAGACGCACTCAAGGCCGCCGCGGAGAAACAGGCCTGGGACGATAGCGTCAAGGCATTGGTCGCCACGCCGTCTGTGCTGGAGATGATGAGCAAGAACCTGGACTGGACGCGGAAGCTCGGCGATGCAGTTCTCGCTCAGGAAACCGACGTCATGGACGCTGTCCAGCGGATGAGGTCGCGGGCCTACGAGAACAAGAAGCTCACCTCGGGTACGCAGCAGACGGTGACCGTGCAGCAGGAGGGCGCAAGGCAGACCATCGCGATCGCGCCGACGGCACCGGACACCATCTATGTGCCGTACTATGAGCCCAGCGTCGTCTACGGCTCCTGGCCCTATCCGGAATATCCGCCCTACTACTTTCCCTACACGGGCTACATAGCGGCCGGCGTCGTTGCGACCGGTCTCGCCTTCGGCACCGCCTACGCGCTCGGACGCTGGGCGACCGGCGGCTATTGGGGCGGCAACATCAACTGGAACAACAACAACATCAATATCAACCGCGATCGCGTGACGCACTGGCAGCACAATCCGCAGCATCGCCAAGGGGTCAGATACGGCAATTCGCAGGTTCAGCAGCGGTT
>NZ_JBFTKP010000109.1:0-1659 GCF_056396005.1 Allobosea sp. 05T439
GCGCAAGACGAGATAGATCAGCTTGGTTGCGGCTTCGTCGGTCGGAAAATGGCCTCGGATTTTGACCGCTCGCCGGAGCTTTGCGTTCAAGGCTTCGATCGCATTTGTTGTGTAGACGATTTTGCGGACGGCCTCGGGGAACGCGAAGATCGGGATGACGCGATCCCAGTTGCGGCGCCAGGCCTGGGCTATTGCCGGGTATTTTCGCCCCCAGAAGCCGGCATCGAAGGCCTCGAGCGCGGCTTTGCCGGCCTCGGCGTCTGTGGCCCGGTAGATCATGCGCAGCGCGGGCACGACGGGTTTTCGATCCTTCCAGGAGACGAATTCCAGCGAGTGCCGGATCAGGTGCACGATGGGGTCGTTGAAAAACCTGCCTTCGCGTGATTCTCTTGATCCTGATCGGGATTGGGGGCCGGCATGCTGGGTCGCAAGGAACGGGACCAACTGGAGCTGTTCATTTCGGGCACGCTCCGCCAGCTTATTCCTGACGAACATATTCTGGTCCGGGTTGACGGCGTGCTCGATCTTTCCTGGCTCCGAAACGAGCTCTCCGATCTGTACTGCCTCGACATTGGCCGGCCGGGCATCGACCCTGAAGTTGCTGTCCGCCTGATGCTGGCGGGGTTCCTGCTCGGCATCGTTCATGACCGTCGCCTGATGCGCGAGGCTGCGGTCAACATCGCGATCCGCTGGTTCGTCGGCTACGGCCTTCATGAACCGCTGCCCGACCACTCGTCATTGACGCGCATTCGCCAGCGTTGGGGCGCAGAACGCTTCCGCCGGATCTTCGAACGCTCGGTCCAGGCTTGCATTGCAGCCAGGATCGCAACCGGCGAAGTCGTCCATCTCGACGCCTCGCTGATCCGCGCCCATGTCAGTTGGGATGCACTCGCCGTCCGCCATGTCGAAGCTGTCGCGGAGGCAAACAGCGACGACGACGCCCTTCGCGAGAGCCGACAGAGTGGCAAGTTCAAGAAGGTGTGCGTGACCGATCCCGACGCCACCATGGCGACCAACGGCCGGAACCGCCGGCTCGAGCCGGCCTATAAGCAACATACTGCCGTCGACGATATCGCTGGCGTCATTGTCGACGTCGAAGTCGCGACGGGCGAGCAGAACGAGGGCATGGCGGTCGCCGAGCGCCTCGATGCGGTGGCCGCGACAGCCGGTAGGGCGATGACGATCGCGACGATGGACGCCGGATACGCCTATGCGAAGGTCTTCCGGGCCCTGGAGGATCGCCAGATCGAGGGGATCGTTCCGGCCAAGGCCGAACCACCCCCAGGCAAGGTCATTCCCACGCGGCGGTTCAAATTCGATGCCTTGCATAATCTGGCCCGCTGCCCGCGTGGCAAGATCCTGCGCCCCAAGGGCAAACTCCATCGCGGGGCGTTCCAGTATTTTCACGCCAGTGCCAGAGATTGCGGCCCTTGCCCGCTACGGGCGCGCGGTGTCAGCCCCTCGCGCCATGCMCGTGTCGTCGTCTTCAATGTCAACCACCCGTCTCTGCTGCGGATACCGACGAAGCCGGCCATGCATTCCAATCTCAAGCCGGCCGGGTATTCCGATCTGAAGCCGGCCACCCTTGGCGTCATTCGCATGGGTCTACGGGATGATGTTTTGCGGTTCGGCGGAGGTCAAGCGGCTGGCTGAGCGATC
>NZ_JBFTKP010000110.1:0-1658 GCF_056396005.1 Allobosea sp. 05T439
GACAACGTCCTATGTCGGGAAGCAGCTTTGGGCTTTGGCCAACAGGTCTCATCGCGCCGGCAGATCGCCGACGTCAGCAGTAAGCTGATCCAGATGGTTTCCACCGTCAACGGGATCGCTCCCAGCCATAGCAAACACAGGATCCAGCGGCATTGACGCGGCCGTGGTCCTCACCGTCCTCAAGACGAGATACGCACCCAGGTGGAAGGCCCGAACATTATCTACAGGGTCGCCTTTGGCGCCCTCACGGCACTTGCAGAGAGGGGTCCTTCCACCTGGCATCCGACCGTTCCAGGAACGGCCGGTATTCTGTTCCCGTCTTGACGACGGCATGCGCCACCCGCGCCATCTTGGCGGTAAGCGCGGTCATCGCCTTGCGACGGCGATCGGCATCGTCCACGTGACCGGCAACATAGCGACCAAGCTTGTCGCGGAAGCTGTTGTCACATTGGCGCGCGGCGACCTGCGCTGCCATCCAGAACGTTCGGCGCAGCCGGGCATTGCCGTACTTCGACAGCTTGGTCCGACCGCGGAACGTGCCGGATTGGCAGGCAGCGAGGTCGAGGCCGCAGAACTTCAGGAACTGGCGGTGATGGCCGAACCGCCGCAGGTCTCCGGCTTCGGCCAGGATTGTCAGAGCGTTGATCGGTCCGATTCCCGGGATCCGCCGCAGCAACTGGTAATCGTGATGATCGGCCAACGTGACCTGCGCGATCTCCTCGATCCGGTTGCGCTCCCGGATCAGGCCCCGAGCCTGGGCAATAATCATCCGGAACATCGTGATCGCCGCGCTTTCCTCCGGCACGGGCAACGCAATCGATGAGCAAGCCGTCTCGTAGATATCGTTGATCAGCCGAGCCTTGGAGACTTTGCGGCCGACCAGAGGCCAGGCCTCGGCCACGAACGCTTCCCGTTCCAGTGCGATGATGCTGCCGGGCGTCGGGAAGCGCTCGATCAGTGCCAGGAACCAATCCGAGCGGCTATTGCCGGCGAAGCGGCCGATCTCCGGAAAGTACAGCGGTAGGTAATGCGTCAGGATGCGGTGCCAGGTCTGCGTCTTGGCCTTCGAAATCGTCTCGTGCGTCTTCGACAACTCCTGGAGATCGTTGATGCCGGCGGCCAACGGGTCGACATAGGCCTGCGTGGCACCGATCCGCAGCATGTGCAGGATGACCTGGGCGTCCTTGGGATCGTTCTTGTCCCAACCGTTGTGTAGCGCCTCCCGCGTCCGGGCGAGCGCGACCGAGGAGATCAGCCGCAGCTCGAAGCCTGCCGTCAGAAGCCGATAGGCGAGCGTGCGATGGTAGTTGCCGGTCGCCTCGAAGCCGACAAGGATCGGCCGCCCGATCGCGGCAAGGTCCGCAGCCAGGCGGTCGTAGTCCTGCTTGGTCGCCATCACGGTCATCCGCCGGCGTCGACCGCCTTCTGGCCGTTCGATCAGCACCTCCTGGCGGTGCTTGGACATGTCGATCGCTACCAGCACGGCGCCGGTGGGAGTAGAAAAGCGCTTGGTCATGGTTGGCCTCGCTCCAAAGTGTTGTCTCGACAACCTCACTTTAGAGACCTTCTGGCCGGCCATGACCGCCGTGACGGCGCGCTGCGCTACGCAAGGCTTCGCGCGCCGTCAGGCAACGGTCGAGCCTCTTCCCAATGTGCTA
>NZ_JBFTKP010000111.1:0-1334 GCF_056396005.1 Allobosea sp. 05T439
CATCGGACATTCGATCAGTCACGACTTGATCGCATGTCCGAGTTCAATGCTGCGAGGCAAAGCATGAACTACGTCGTCGAAGCCCTGCGCAACAATCCCGAGCTCGCCATCTTCCTGACGATCGCTCTCGGCTTCCTGATCGGCAAGGCGAAGATCGGAGGCTTCAGCCTCGGCGTCGTCGTCGGCTGCCTGCTGGCGGGCGTCCTGGTCGGCCAGCTCGACGTCAAGGTGCCCCCGGCCGTGAAGACGGTCTTCTTCGACCTCTTCCTCTTCACGACCGGTTACAAGGTCGGCCCGCAGTTCTTTCGCGCCCTGAAGCGAGACGCGCTTCCACAAATGGCACTGACGGTGGTTCTGTGCGTCACATGCCTGCTCGTGGCGCTCGGCTTCGCGAGATTGCTGAACTTCGACATGGGCACGGCGGCCGGGCTTCTTGCCGGGGCGTTCTCCGAGTCGACCGTCATCGGAACGGCGGGCGAAGCGATCCAGCGGCTGAATCTTCCGCAGGCGGAGCGGACCGCGCTCATCAACAATATTCCCGTCGCCTACGCCGTCACCTACCTGGTCGGGACGGCGGCCCTGGTCTGGTTCCTGCCGAAGGTCGGGCCCAAGCTCATGGGTATCAACCTTCGCGAGATCGCGGCACAGCGCGCGGACAAGGCCGGTCCGGGCGCCGATGTGGAGGGCGTCACCTCCGCTGCCCGCTTGTTCGACGTTCGCGCCTATCGCGTCGAAAACCCGGTTCTGACCAACAAGACGATCACCGAGATCGAAGCGCTCATCAAGGAGACCCGTGCCTTCATCCTGCGCGTTCGCAGCGGTGTCGTGCTGTTCGGCCACGCTTCGGATCGCAGGATCCAGGCCGGCGACATTATTGCCATTATGGCGCGCCATGAGGTTCACGCCGCCCGCGGCGACCTGATCGGCCCCGAGGTGAGCGACCCCGAGCTGCTCGACATTCCGCTCGAGGCGCTCAACGTCATCGTGACAGCCCGCAGCATCGACGAGAAATCGTTGGCGGAACTGGTCGAAGCGGAGTTCGCGCGGGGGGTCTTCCTGTCCAAGCTGACACGCTCGGGCATTGAGATGCCGATCGAGCCGACGACACGCGTCAATCGTGGTGACGTCATGTCGTTGGTCGGGCCGTTGCCGGAAGTCGAGCGGGCCGCGACCGAACTCGGCTATCCCGACCGCCGCACCTCCGCAACCGACATGGTCTTCGTCGGCTTCGGGATCTTTCTGGGCGGATTGTTCGGTTTGCTGACTCTGGTCGTCTGGGGGGTGCCGCTGACCCTGACMGCGAGCGGCGGCGCCCTCTTCATGGGGCTCGTCTT
>NZ_JBFTKP010000112.1:0-1277 GCF_056396005.1 Allobosea sp. 05T439
TGGCTGGCTACGCGGCCTCGCCCTGAGATCTCCCCGGGTTCATGCTTCGGTCCGTGGTCAGCGCGACGGCTGCCAACATGATGCTGGTCCAATACGGCGTCCGATGTGCCTATCTCATAGGCGCGCTCGACCGAGGTCGGCGACAGTCCTGACCACGGCATCAATCGGAACCGCGTCCCGGTGGGGACCTCGAAGGCCTGCGCTCAGGCAGGCATCAACGGCAGCTTGCGACCACGCGAACGGCGGTCAGGCCGACATGGCGGCCGGGGGAACGTCGGATTGGAACACCGTGCCATCACTCCACATCCGGTGCAGAATAGACCCTATCCGCCGCGCCAGCGCGACCATTGCACGCTTCGTACCCCTGCGCTTCGCCACCTGTGCCGCCCAGCTTCTCAGCCATGATGAGCGCCCACGGTTCATCATGACGGTGGCCGCCTGGCAAAGTGCTCTTCGGAGATTTGCGTCACCGGCGCGGGTGATGCCGCCCGAGACGTCGCGCTCGCCGGATTGGTTGCGCGATGGCGTCAGGCCGACCCAGGGTCCCACTTTTTTCGATGAAGAGAACCGCGTCGGATCATCAACCGCGGATCGGAAGGTCAAGCCGACGACAGCGCCGATGCCGGGCATCGTCATCAGGAGGCGGCAGATGGGGTCTTCCTGCGCAAGGAGCCGGACCTGTCGCTCGAGCCCGGCGAGTTCGTGGCGCAAGCTGGCGCGCGCCCGGAGCATGGGCGCTGTTGCGGCCTCCAGCATGGCATTGCCTTCGGCAAGTTCACGAATGCGGACGTCGAAGCGACCGCGGGAGATCGCGCCTACCTTCAAGCCGAAGTTCCTCAGCAGACCCCGCAGCGACAGTTCCAGCGCGATCATCCCCTGCTGAATCGCCTTGCGGGCGCCCAGAAGGGCGCGGACTTCCTGCGCCGAAATGGATTTGCAGTGCACCGGGCGGAACCATCCGAGGTGAAGCAGCCGAGCAATCCCCTCGGCGTCACGACGATCGGTTTTGATCGGCATTGCCTTGAGCGCGCCCTTCACCTGGCGGGTCTCCATCAAAACCACATCCAGTCCGACGTCAGTGAGCCCGCGATGCAGCCACTGCGACAAAGGGCCGGCCTCCAGCCCTATCGTTGCAACCGTTCCGCCCAACGCCAGCACATATCCCGCCACGGCCTCTGGGTCACTGGCGACCTGCGCTTCCTTCACGATCTTGCCGTGCTCGGTGATGGCGCAGACCGCAGTCTTCGCCAATGACACATCCAATCCGATGAACAGCC
>NZ_JBFTKP010000113.1:0-1245 GCF_056396005.1 Allobosea sp. 05T439
TCCTGGGACGCATGTCGGGACGGGGCTGAGCGATGTCCTGATCGGGGCAGCGGGGGCGGACAACCTGATCGGCCAGGGCGGCGACGATGTCCTGATCGGTGCGGGCGGCGACGACACGATCTCGGCGGGCGATGGCAACGACTTCGTCGATGCCGGGGAGGGCCGTGACGTGGTCTTCGGCGGGGCCGGCGACGACGTGCTGCTTGGCGGGGCTGGCAACGACCTGATCGATGGCGAGGCCGGCAACGACCGGATCTTCGGTGGCACGGGCGACGACCGGATCACGGCCGGGGCCGGCGACGACACTGTGGTGGCGGGTGCGGGCAACGATGTGATCGTGGCTGCGGTCGGTGACGGCAACGACGTCTATTTCGGCGATGACAGCGACGGCGGCACGGGCATCGACACGCTCGACATGTCGGCGATCACGGCGAACCTGACGGTCGATCTCGGCAACGGCCTGCTTGGACGCGGCAGCGCGGTCAGCACGCAAACCGGCAGCGACACGCTSTGGAGCATCGAGAACGTCGCGACCGGTTCGGGCAACGACACGATCACGGCCAGCGCGGCGGTGAACGTGATGGAAGGCGGGGCGGGCAACGACACCTTCCGCTTCGAGAGCAAGGAAGCGGCGGATGGCGACACTATCCTCGATTTCGAGCCTGGCGATAAGCTCGACCTCTCCGGCATCGACGCCAATGGCGCGCTCGCCGGCAACCAGAGCTTCACCTTGACCAACGGCCCGGCCTTCACCGCCACGGCCCAGCTGGTGGTCGCCTACGAGACCCGGGCCGACGGCGACTACACCGTGGTCAAGGGCAATGTCGACGSCGACGSCGATGCCGACTTCCAGATCAACCTGAAGGGCAGCCACACCCTGACCGGCAGCAACTTCAGCTTCTAGAAGCCGCGCCTTTTCGGCCGGCGGGCCCCGTGCCCGCCGGCCGGCACTCCCTTCCTGCACCGCCTTCCTGCCGACTGCTTCTCCTTTTGACGGTTTGCGATCATGGCACCTTCCAAGGCACAGACCTCCGCCCGCAAGCGCGATGCCGCCAGGCTGACGCTCGGCTTCCGCTCGGCCTTCCTCTTCCTGTTTGCGGTCTCGGGGCTGATCAATGTGCTGGCGCTGACCGGCTCATTCTACATGCTGCAGGTCTATGACCGGGCSCTGACCTCGGGCAGCGTCCAGACGCTGGCGGCGCTCTCGGCGCTGGCGATCGGGCTCTATTTGTTCCAGGGCGCCTT
>NZ_JBFTKP010000114.1:0-1111 GCF_056396005.1 Allobosea sp. 05T439
CATCGACGGCAGCAAGTTCAAGGCGGTGAACACGCGCGACAAGAACTTTACGCGCGCCTCGATCCAGCGTCGGATGGAGCAGGTGGAGGCCAGCATMGAGCGTTACATGTCGGCGCTGGAGACGGCCGATCGACATGATGGCGAACTGGTCCAGGCCAAGACGGTGCGGTTGAAAGACAAGATCGCCGCCCTCAAGGAGCAGATGAAAGCCTTCAAGGCCCTGGAGGCTGAGGTGCATGCCGCGCCGGACCAGCAGATATCTCTGACCGATCCGGATGCGCGGGCGATGGCCACCAACGGCAAGGGCACGGGGATGGTCGGCTACAACGTGCAGACGGCGGTGGACATCACTCACCACCTGATCGTCGCGCACGAGGTCACCAACATCGGCCACGACCGGGGTCAACTCTCGGGAATGGCCGGCCAAGCCAAGGCCGAAATGGGCGTCGAAACGCTCGATGTGCTGGCCGATCGCGGCTACTTCGCCGGCGAGGAGATCCTGGCCTGCGAGGCTATCGGCGTGACGCCCCTCATGCCCAAGCCCCTGACTTCCGGCGCCAAGGCCGACGGCCGGTTCGGCAAGCAGGACTTCGCCTACCTGCCCGAGCAGGACGTCTACCGCTGCCCATCGGGGGCGCTGCTGCCCCGCCACATGACGACGGTGGAGAAGGGCCTGACCCTGCATCGCTACTGGGACCGCGCCAGCTGTCAGAGCTGCCGCTTAAAGCCCCAGTGCACACCTAGCGTCGAGCGACGGATCACCCGCTGGGAGCATGAGGCGGTGATCGAGGCCATGCAGGAACGGCTGGATCGCGCGCCCAAGAGCATGCGCATCCGCCGAGCCACCGTCGAACACCCCTTCGGAACCTTAAAGGCCTGGATGGGAGCGACCCACTTCAAGACCAAGTCCCTCAAAAACGTCAGTACGGAGATGAGCCTCCACGTCCTGGCCTACAATCTGAAGAGAGTGATCGCCATCCTTGGCGCTGGGCCGCTCATTCTGGCGATGCGGACCTGAACGGGTCGCCGCGACTCTTGTCCAACTTCACCCGCAGACGACGCGGCGCACACCTCAGGCATCCCAATAGCGCGTTTGCACACGGCCTCCACC
>NZ_JBFTKP010000115.1:0-1073 GCF_056396005.1 Allobosea sp. 05T439
GCCCTGCCCTGCTCCTGGTCGTCGGCTGCGGCGGCTGGGCCGCCAGCGCCCATCTCAACGGCGCCGTGATCGCCCAGGGCTCGATCAAGGTCGATCAGAACCTCAAGGAGGTGCAGCACCGCGACGGCGGCGTCGTCCAGGCGATCGGGGTGCGACAGGGCGACCGGGTCGAGGCWGGCCAGACCCTGTTCTGGCTCGACGATGTCCAGACCAAGGCCGAGCTCTCGATCATCCGCTCGCAGCTCGGCGAAAATCTCGGCCGCAAGGCCCGCCTGATCGCCGAGCGCGACAACCTYGCCGCGATCACCTTCCCGGCCGAGYTCGCCMRRKTCTYCGACGAGGCCAGCCAGATCATCCAGGGCGAGACSCGGTTGTTCGACGGCAACCGCACCAACCGCGAAAGCCGCAAGGAACAGCTCGAGATCAGCATCGTCCAGTCCGGYGAGGAGGTGAAGGGCCTCGAGGCGCGCCAGGTCGCCAAGGTCGAGGAGCTGCGCCTGGTCGAGCTCGAGCGCAACAAATATCTCGGCCTGTTYSAGAAGGGCTTCATCGACGGCACGAAGGTCTACAACATCAACCGCGAATGGGCCCGCCTGCTCGGCGAGCGCGGCGAGATCGAAGCCTCGATCGCCCGCGCCCGGCTGCGCGTCAGCGAYGCCCGCCTCCAGATCATCGCCGTCGACGAGACCGCCCGCACCGAGGCCCAGCGCGAGCTGCGCCAGGTCGAGGCCAAGGTCTCCGAGCTCAGCGACCGGCGTCTCGCCAGTGAGGACCGGCTCTCACGCTCCGAGATCCGCGCCCCGATCGCCGGCATCGTCAACGAGTTGACCGTCTTCACCGTCGGCGGCGTCATCACCCCGGCCGCCCGTCTCGCCACCATCGTACCGGGCGAGGCCAMGCTCACCGTCGAGGTCAGGATCGCGCCGACGGATATCGACCAGGTCAGGCCGGGCCAGCCCGCCCGCCTGCGCTTCTCCGCCTTCGCCAAGAATTCGACCCCGGAACTGCCGGGCACCGTCAGCCATCTCTCCCCGGCGACCACCCGCGACCCCACCACCGGCGCCAATTTCTAC
>NZ_JBFTKP010000116.1:0-1041 GCF_056396005.1 Allobosea sp. 05T439
CCGGCCCGGCGACGACGTGCTGCTCGGCGGGGCCGGCAACGACCTGATCGATGGCGAGGCCGGCAACGACCGGATCTTCGGTGGCACCGGCGACGACCGGATCACGGCCGGGGCCGGCGACGACACGGTGGTGGCGGGTGCGGGCAATGACGTGATCGTGGCGACAGTGGGTGACGGCAACGACGTCTATTTCGGCGATGACAGCGACGGCGGCACGGGCATCGACACGCTCGACATGTCGGCRATCATGGCGAACCTGACGGTCGATCTCGGCAACGGCCTGCTCGGACGCGGCAGCGCGGTCAGCACGGACAGCGGCACCGACACGCTCTGGAGCATCGAGAACGTCGCGACCGGCGCAGGTAACGACACGATCACGGCCAGTGCGGCGGTGAACGTGATGGAAGGCGGGGCCGGCAACGACACCTTCCGCTTCGAGAGCAAGGAAGCGGCGGATGGCGACACCATCCTCGACTTCGAGCCTGGCGATAAGCTCGACCTCTCCGGCATCGACGCCAATGGCGCGCTCGCCGGCAACCAGAGCTTCACCCTGACCAGCGGCCCGGCCTTCACCGCCACGGCCCAGCTGGTGGTCTCCTACGAGACCCGGGCCGACGGCGACTACACCGTGGTCAAGGGCAATGTCGACGSCGACGGCGATGCCGACTTCCAGATCAACCTGAAGGGCAGTCACACCCTGACCGCCGGCAACTTCGCGCTCTAGAAGCCGTGTCCTCCCGGCCGGCGGACCCCGTGTCCGCCGGCCGCCTTCCTGCCGACTGCTTCTCCTTTTGACGGTTTGCGATCATGGCACCTTCCAAGGCACAGACCTCCGCCCGCAAGCGCGATGCCGCCAGGCTGACGCTCGGCTTCCGCTCCGCCTTCCTCTTCCTGTTCGCGGTCTCGGGGCTGATCAATGTGCTGGCGCTGACCGGCTCATTCTACATGCTGCAGGTCTATGACCGGGCGCTGACCTCGGGCAGCGTCCAGACGCTGGCGGCGCTCTCGGCGCTGGCGATCGGGCTCTATTTGTTCCAGGGC
>NZ_JBFTKP010000117.1:0-950 GCF_056396005.1 Allobosea sp. 05T439
CGATAAAAAGATTGAGACGCCTCTCCATCCGACCCGATCATGAAGCGGCTCAGCGCCGACTTCGCAGAGAAGCCAGACCCCTGGCGGGAACTCATTATCGCGCAGCGTGGCGCAGAGGCTTGTCGGATAATCACCCAAAGCGATCGACGGCGGGCTCTATGACCCCGCCGTGGGCGCTTTTGCTTGACCCCTACCGCCCCAAAAGAGAAGGCCCGCCACCCCTTTCGGAGCGGCGGGCCATTTTCAACAGGGTAGCGTCAAACCGAGAGGCAGGAGCCACTCGAAGGCCGACACCGGTCATCCGCTCGATTTCGGGGGAAGCGGCAGGCCCGGCCCGCCGTCGCGCCGGCGCCTGGCGCTCAGGCGGCGATGGCTTTTTTCCGCTTCTTTACCGTTGGCGCAGCCAATGCCGCGGCTCGATCATTGGCTTCCTTCTCCAGGCGCTGTTGCTTCAGTTTAGCCGTGTTCGCATCACGGTGCCGGGCGAGGGTATCGGACTCCAACATGATCCGATTGCGCGCGAGCAATTGGGTCTGGGTCTTCAGAAAATTCTTGTCGGCATCGACGCGCTGCTTTGAATGTTCAGCCATGTCCATCTCCTGTGCGGTATTCCGCTGTCGCCGGCAGTAACGAAAAAAGGCCAAGCAGAAGCTTGGCCTTCCCTCGAATGACTGTTGTCGACGATGCCAGTACATCCGTGGTCATCGTCGAAGAAACAGTCAGATCATGCGGCTTGGAGCTGCTCGGCCGCCATCTTGCCCGACTTGTTGTCGCGGGCGACTTCGAAGCCGAGCTTCTGGCCTTCCTGCAAATCGCGCATTCCAGCGCGCTCGACGGCGGAGATGTGAACGAACACATCCTGGCTGCCGTCGTCAGGCTGAATGAAGCCAAAACCCTTGGTGGAATTGAACCATTTCACTGTGCCGGTGGTCATGAGAAACCCTCCTTTT
>NZ_JBFTKP010000118.1:0-870 GCF_056396005.1 Allobosea sp. 05T439
GCGATCAACTCGAATATCAGCGTGGCCATCCAGGCCGACGGCACCGGCATCGTGAAGGGGATCGACCGGGTCGATCTCTGGGTCGGTGGCCTTGCCGAGACGCATATCAATGGCGGCATGGTCGGGCAGACCTTCTGGGTCGTGCTGCAGGAGCAGTTCGATCGCCTGCAGGAGGCCGACCGGTTCTACTATCTCGACCGGGTCGAGAATTTCGACTTCTACGAAAATTTCATCGAGGGCCAGGAGTTCTCGGACATCATCGCCCGCAATACCAGCCTGGCCAATCTGCCGGAGAACATCTTCGAGACCGTCGTCGTCGATGATGGCGGCATCGGCACCGGTAACGGGAGCGGCGGCGTCTCGGGCAACGAGACCGAGAACGGCGGTGGCGGCGGCACCGGCAACGAGACCGAGAATGGCGGCGGCGGCGGCACCGGCAACGAGACGGAGAATGGCGGCGGCAGCGGCTCGGGCAATGAGACCGAGAACGGCGGCGGCAGCGGCTCCGGCAACGAGACCGAGAACGGCGGCGGCGGCGGCTCCGGCAACGAGACCGAGAACGGCGGCGGCGGCGGCACCGGCAACGAGACCGAGAATGGCGGCGGCAGCGGCTCAGGCAACGAGACCGGGAACGGCGGCGGCGGGAGTTGCGGCACCGGCACCGAGACCGGCAATGGTGGCGGAACCGGCCAGACAACGCAGCCGGACGCCGGACTGGTTCTGGTCGGTACGCCCGATGCGGACGTGTTGCTCGGGGCGGCTGGGGCGGACAACCTGATCGGCCAGGGCGGCGACGATGTCCTGATCGGAGCGGGCGGCAACGACACGATCTCGGCCGGCGACGGCAACGACTTCGTCGATGCCGGGGAG
>NZ_JBFTKP010000119.1:0-864 GCF_056396005.1 Allobosea sp. 05T439
CATCGACGGCAGCAAGTTCAAGGCGGTGAACACGCGCGACAAGAACTTTACGCGCGCCTCGATCCAGCGTCGGATGGAGCAGGTGGAGGCCAGCATCGAGCGTTACATGTCGGCGCTGGAGACGGCCGATCGACATGATGGCGAACTGGCCCAGGCCAAGACGGTGCGGTTAAAAGACAAGATCGCCGCCCTGTCCTGGCCTACAATCTGAAGAGAGTGATCGCCATCCTTGGCGCTGGGCCGCTCATTCTGGCGATGCGGACCTGAACGGGTCGCCGCGACTCTCGTCCAACTTCACCCGCAGACGACGCGGCGCACACCTCAGGCATCCCAATAGCGCGTTTGCACACGGCCTCGGTGGAGAGCCGAAGTTGGCTGTCTGCCCAGAACCGGACATTCGTGCCTTGGGGCGCGTCTCCTACTGGTTGTGTGTGGTCCTTCGAATTTTGCGCTCTGTAGGCCTAGCAGTTCAAAAAGGACGAAAGCGAAAGATATTCCCTGATTTTGTAAGTCTTTTGCCTTGCACTGCATGTATTATTCGATGCCTTAAATCGAACATTGACATTGGCTGTGTCGACGTGTAGATTGGTTTTTGTCGATATTTGCTTGGACGGTMCTTGTTATTTTCGCGCTTCGGCGCGGCTCTGATGAACTCCCCCTTTCGAAATCGTTCTGAACTCGCCGAACATTCGTTCGGCGAACGACAGGTCTTGCCAAAAGGAGGGTTTCTCATGACCACCGGCACAGTGAAATGGTTCAATTCCACCAAGGGTTTTGGCTTCATTCAGCCTGACGACGGCAGCCAGGATGTGTTCGTTCACATCTCCGCCGTCGAGCGCGCTGGAATGCGCGATTTGCAGGAAG
>NZ_JBFTKP010000120.1:0-857 GCF_056396005.1 Allobosea sp. 05T439
ACCACGCCGGTCACGTCCGTCGTGCGGAAGTAGAACTGCGGGCGGTAGTTGGTGAAGAACGGCGTATGGCGGCCGCCCTCTTCCTTCGTCAGGATGTAGGCCTCGGCCTTGAACTTGGTGTGCGGCTTCACCGAACCCGGCTTGCACAGCACCTGGCCGCGCTCGACGTCCTCGCGCTTCGTGCCGCGCAGCAGCGCGCCGATGTTGTCGCCAGCCTGGCCCTGGTCCAGCAGCTTGCGGAACATCTCGACGCCGGTCACCGTCGTCTTCACGGTGTCCTTCAGGCCAACGATCTCGATTTCCTCGCCGACCTTGACGATGCCGCGCTCGACGCGACCGGTCACCACCGTGCCACGGCCCGAGATCGAGAACACGTCTTCGACCGGCATCAGGAACGGCTGGTCGATCGGACGCTCCGGCTGCGGGATATAGGCGTCGACCGTCTTCATCAGCTCGATCACCGCGTCATGGCCGATCTCGGGCGAGACGTTGTCCAGCGCAGCCTTGGCCGAGCCCTTGGTGATCGGGATGTCGTCGCCCGGGAAGTCGTACTTCGACAGCAGCTCGCGGATCTCCATCTCGACCAGCTCGAGCAGCTCCGCGTCGTCGACCAGGTCGACCTTGTTMATGAACACCACCAGCGCCGGAACGCCGACCTGGCGCGCCAGCAGGATGTGCTCGCGCGTCTGCGGCATCGGGCCGTCGGCAGCCGACACGACCAGGATCGCGCCGTCCATCTGCGCCGCACCCGTGATCATGTTCTTCACGTAGTCGGCGTGGCCGGGGCAGTCGACATGCGCATAGTGACGGTTCGCAGTCTCGTACTCGACGTGAGCCGTCGAGATCGTGATGCCGCG
>NZ_JBFTKP010000121.1:0-852 GCF_056396005.1 Allobosea sp. 05T439
GTCGGGCGCGACCTCCTGGACCTCCTGCGCCATCACGCCGACATAGCGCCTGTCGCTGCCCCGATAGGCAAACCGGTAGAAGCCGATGCCATTCCGAAGCCGGCCGAGCTCGACGATATGATCCTTGAGCGCGATGTCGGAACGCCGCCCACCGCCGCCCCCACGACCGCCGCCTCCACGCCCACCGCCGCCACCCATGCGCGCGCCACYGCCGCCGCCCATGCGTGCCCCGCCGCCGCCAAACCCGCCGCCTCCCGCTCTGGGTCCGCCGCCAAACCCGCCGCCGCCCATCCGCGCTCCGGCATGAGCGAAGCTTGCCTGTCCGCGCTGGGATTGCAGATTGGCGGCCCTGCCGGGCTGCATGTTGCCGAAGGCATTGTCGCGGCGCGGACCAGCCGCCCGATTGACGTTGCCGCCGCCGGGGCGACTGGCCTGCGCCGGCCGCTGCGCCGGCCTTTGCGCATTCGGGCGGTTCTGGCGCGCGCGGTCGGCGGTGGCAGGACGGTTCCCTGCCCCGCGATCGGGACGCGCTGCACCGGCGCCGGCATTGGGGCGATTGCCGGCATTGGGTCGGTCAGGCCGATTGGCCCCCTGCCCGCGATCCGGCCGGTTGCCAGCTCCGGTGTTGGGGCGATCGGGCCGGTCCGGGCGGGCCTGGTTTCCGTCCCGCCCGCGAAAGTCCATGCGTCCGTCGCTGCCCGGACGCGAGGTGTTCGCAAACCGCTGCTGAACCTGCGAATTGCCGTATCTGACCCCTTGGCGATGCTGCGGATTGTGCTGCCAGTGCGTCACGCGATCGCGGTTGATATTGATGTTGTTGTTGTTCCAGTTGATGTTGCCGCCCCAATAGCC
>NZ_JBFTKP010000122.1:0-820 GCF_056396005.1 Allobosea sp. 05T439
TGTGTAGTCCCKAAATCTGATGGTGCATCATCGATCCTGAGTCGTCAGGAGGAGGATGCATTATGGGAAGCGTTCTTCATGGCAGCGCCCGCACGACGGCGCGTGTTCGAGCCGAGCTCCAAGGGTCGAAAGAGAGCAGCCGGGCCCTTGCCGTCCGCTACGGCTTGAATCCGAAGACTGTGCTCAAGTGGCGCAAAAGGACCACCACATCCGATGCGCCCATGGGACCGAAGGACCCTCGAAGTACGGTGCTGACGCCGGCCGAGGAAGCCATCGTCGTGGCCTTCCGGCAGAAGACACTGCTGCCGCTGGACGACGTGCTGGGTTGCCTGAAGGACACCATCCCCGGCCTCAGCCGCAGCGCCCTGCACCGTTGCCTCCAACGCCACGGCATCTCCCGACTGCCTAAGGATGAAACGGCGGACAAGCGCAGCCAGTTCAAGACCTACGCCATCGGCTACGTCCACATCGACAGCTGCGAACTGCGCCACGCCGAAGGCAAGCTGCACATGTTCCTGGCTMTCGATCGGGTCTCCAAGTTCACCTACGTTGAGTTCCACGCGCGCATCGGCAGCAAGATCGGCGCAGACTTCCTGCGGGCTGTGGCCGAGGTATTCCCCTACCAGATACACACGGTCCTTACCGATAACGGCATGGCTTTCGCTGATCTGCCCAAGAACCGTTCCGGTCCGACAGCCATGATGCGCGGCCATCCCTTCGACCGCGCTTGCTGGGAGCTCGGCATCGAGCACCGACTGACCAAACCCTATCATCCATGGACCAACGGCCAGGCCGAACGGATGAACCGCACCATCAAGGA
>NZ_JBFTKP010000123.1:0-812 GCF_056396005.1 Allobosea sp. 05T439
TTGCCGTTGGTTCGCGGGGTGTAGGGCCGGGTGCGGACATGGCGGGCGCCGGCCTTTGCGAGCGCGGCTGCGAAGAGCTTCGAGCGATAGGCCGAGCCGTTATCGGTCATCACCCGTTCGACGGTGACGCCGAGACGRCCGAACCAGGCGAGCGCGCGTTCGAGGAAGSCCGTCGCGTCGTCCCGGCCGAGGCTTGGCAGAACTTCGACGAAGGCCAGCCGCGAGGCATCGTCGATCGCGACATGGAGATGGTCCCAGCCGATGCCGCGATTGCGGCCTGGGCCGGTGCGGTTGCCGGTGATGCGGTGGCCGACGCCGTCGATCCGGCCCAGGCTCTTGATGTCGAGGTGGATCARCTCGCCCGGCGCGGCGCGCTCGTARCGCAGGATCTCGGGTTTCGGCTCCAGCGCCGACAATCGGTTCAATCCCAGACGGCGCAGGATCGCTCCCACGGTTGAGCGCGGCATGCCGAGYGCARCSGCRATCTGCGGGCCGCTCAGCCGGCGACGCCTCAGCGCCYCGATCTCGGCAACACGCTGCACAGGCGTTGCATGCGGACCGTGATGCGGGGCTGAGCTGCGGTCGTGAAACCTGCGCTCGCCGCCCTGCCGATGCCGGCGAAGCCAAGTATGCGCCGTGCGGCCCGAGACGCCCGCCGCCAGTGCCGCCTTGACGGACCAGCCCCCTTCGACCCGCTCTGCCAGCAGGGCTCGACCGCAAGGCGTCAAACGGGCATTCTGATGGACGTTCATCCGGGCACCTCCGGCGCAGGCGTTGGAGCTTCGCAACCCCAGCCTCTCAGCACCGGCCCG
>NZ_JBFTKP010000124.1:0-793 GCF_056396005.1 Allobosea sp. 05T439
GCGATCAACTCGAATATCAGCGTGGCCATCCAGGCCGACGGCACCGGCATCGTGAAGGGGATCGACCGGGTCGATCTCTGGGTCGGTGGCCTTGCCGAGACGCATATCAATGGCGGCATGGTCGGGCAGACCTTCTGGGTCGTGCTGCATGAACAGTTTGACCGCCTGCAGGAGGCCGACCGGTTCTACTATCTCGACCGTGTCGAGAACTTCGACTTCTACGAGAATTTCATCGACGGCCAGGAGTTCGCGGACATCATCGCCCGCAATACCAGCCTGACCAATCTGCCGGAGAACATCTTCGAGACCGTCGTTGGCGATGACGGCGACAACGGTACCGGCACGGGTGACGGCGACGGCGACGATGACGACGATGACGACGATGACGGCACCGGCAACGGAGATGGCGACGACGATGATGACGACGGCGCCGGAGACGGCGACGACGATGACGACGATGACGACGGCGCCGGTGATGGCGACGATGATGACGATGACGACGACGGCGCCGGAGATGGCGACGATGATGACGACGATGACGACGGTGCCGGCAATGGCGACGATGACGACGACGACGATTGCGGCTGTGACGACGACGACGATGACGACGGGGCTGGCACGCCGGCTCCCGGTCCGGGGACGGCTCCTGGGACGCATGTCGGGACGGGGCTGAGCGATGTCCTGATCGGGGCAGCGGGGGCGGACAACCTGATCGGCCAGGGCGGCGACGATGTCCTGATCGGTGCGGGCGGCGACGACACGATCTCGGCGGGCGATGGCAACGACTTCGTCG
>NZ_JBFTKP010000125.1:0-787 GCF_056396005.1 Allobosea sp. 05T439
ACCGCGACGGTCTCGTCGCTGACCTCGTAGCTCAGCGTCACCGGGCCAAAATAGCCGGGCGCCGGGGTGAACTCCCAGCCACCCTCGACCGCGGTCAGCGTGCCGCTGKAGGCGGTGAGATGCCTAACCACGAGCGTATCGCCATCAGGATCCAGCGCCCCTGCGAGCAAGCCGATCGCGGTGATCAGCAGCGTCTCGCACCGCCCGATGCTGCGCAGGTTGACGACGCCGGCGAGTTGCGGCGCTCGGTTGCTGCGTGGCCCGCCGGGGTTTTCACCGCCGGATCCGCCAGGGTTCTCGCCGCCCGGGCCGGAATGGCCGCCCGGGCCGGGGTGGTGGCCACCCGAGCCGCCGCCGGCCGAGGCGATCCCCTCGAAGTCATGGCCACTGCCAGAGCCGGCACTGCCGGAGAGGCCGCCGCCATGGCCGAGCGTCAGGTTGTCGTTGCTGGMCGGATCGCCGAAGACATCCTCGAGCTTGGCCGGCGAGAAGCGGCGCAGCGGCAGCTGCTCATAGTCGATCGGCGGGGAATCGATGCCGAGGAAGGCGGCAAGCCCGCCCGTGCCGACAGCCTGGCCGCCGGAGCCGATCGCCTGGTCGGGCTCGGGTTCCTTCTTGATCGCGCCGGTCTCGTCCTGGGCCTCCTTGTCCGCCTCCTCGGCCTGCGCCTGCCTCGAGGGGCCTCCCCCAGCCGCATCCTCGCCCGGGGGCTCGGTGGGCGGACCGAGATCGGACTTGGCGTGGCTGGGGAAGAGGCTCTTGACGTAGATCGCGACCGCGGTCAGCG
>NZ_JBFTKP010000126.1:0-782 GCF_056396005.1 Allobosea sp. 05T439
CGGGTTAAGATCCGGGACGAGGGCCTTGTCCGCAACAAAGCCGTCTACCTCGCGCTCGGCGTCCAGGCCGACGGCACGAAGGACATCCTCG
This sequence comes from Allobosea sp. 05T439, assembly GCF_056396005.1. Classification (NCBI taxonomy): domain Bacteria; kingdom Pseudomonadati; phylum Pseudomonadota; class Alphaproteobacteria; order Hyphomicrobiales; family Alloboseaceae; genus Allobosea; species Allobosea sp. 05T439. The sequence continues at coordinate 92 of NZ_JBFTKP010000126.1, forward strand.
GCATCTGGATCGAGACGACCGAGGGCGCCAAGTTCTGGTTGCGGGTGATGAATGAGCTAAAAAACCGCGGCGTCGAGGATGTCCTCATCGCCGTCGTCGACGGGCTGAAAGGCTTCCCCGAGGCGATCAACGCCGTCTTTCCGCAAGCGATCGTCCAGACCTGCATCGTGGGGTCGTTGAGAAAGCCGAGTTTTGGCGGGGATGTTGAGCAAGCGCCCGACGACATCGGCCACTGCCGTTTGCGGCGTGTCAGCTGGGTATGGTCTGGCGTGGGCGCCGGCACGGAACTCGTCGAAAGGTTCGGGCGAGAGCCCGGCAATGGCGGCCAGAAGGGCKGCAGCGAGCCGCTTGAGGTTGATCGCCKCCGCGGTCAGGAAAGCCTGGATGCGCATGTTGTCGAGGCCGCGCCGAACGGCGCGCGCAAGACCGTGCCAGGTCTTGGCCTCGCCGTGGACGCCCTCGACGCGCCAGCGATGCCGTTGATAGAGGCGTTTCTCCCGCTTTCCCCATTGGAGCCGCTTGCGCCGGGCCCGCAGCAGAGATGCGGATTCCGATTCATTCCGGCCGGGTATTCCGATTTKAAGCCGGCCACCGTTCCGATCTGATGTCGGCCACCATTCCGATTTGAAGCCGGCCGGGGTTCCGATCAATCCCCGGCCGGCTTCCGGAGAGTTTGGCGTTTTCGTTTGGG
>NZ_JBFTKP010000127.1:0-1210 GCF_056396005.1 Allobosea sp. 05T439
CCGCCCGTTGATACGGGATGACGGAGAGCGGTCTTCCGGTCAGGCTCCATCGATCCAACCGGTCAGGAGGCCTGCCATGGAGCTGTTCGTCGGTCTTGATGTGTCTGTTCGCACCACCAGCGTCTGCGTCATGGATGCGGGCGGCAAGCWGATCCGGGAGAGCAAGGTCGAGAGCGAGCCGGAGGCGATCGGCGAGCTGCTTCATGCGATCGGCGGGCCGTACAAGCGGGTGGGGCTGGAGGCCGGACCACTGTCGCAGTGGCTCTACAGCGGCCTGGCAAGCGCGGGGTTTCTCGTGATCTGCGTCGAGACGCGGCACATGAAGGCCGCGCTCTCGGCGCAGATCAACAAGACCGATCGCAACGATGCCCGCGGCATCGCGCAGATGATGCGGGTCGGGCTTTACAAGCCGGTGCATGTCAAGACGGTCCGGAGCCAGGAGATCCGGATGCTTCTCACCGCCCGCAAGTTCGTGCAGACGAAGCTCCTCGACGCCGAGAACAACCTGCGCGGCCTGCTGCGCAACTTCGGGCTCAAGGTCGGCGCCGTGACCCGGGTTCAGTTCGAGCGGCGGATCCTCGAGCTGCTCGAACAGTCTCCGCATCTGCGCCTGATCATCGAGCCGCTTCTCGAGGTGCGGCGGGTGCTGCGGGAGCAGTTCCAGCATCTGCACAAAGCGATGGGGCGGCTGGCCGAGAGCGACGAAACCTGCAAGCTGCTGATGACGGATCTCGAAGTGCGGCGATGCCGGGATCCGCTGGGCGCTGGTCGAGGCCGCCGGGATCCTGCTGCGGATCTCGAAGAAGAGCTCGCCGCTGAAGMCGTGGGGGCTTGCCGTCGCCCGTCGTCGAGGCATGGCGAAGGCGACCGTGGCGGTAGCCCGGCGCCTGGCGGTCATCCTGCATCGGATGTGGGTCGACAACACGCCGTATCGCTGGGAGGCTGAGGCCGCCTGAACCAGCAAAAGAGTTCCGCGTCGCTGCGCGGATCGAGGTCCCGTCCAGGGACGCGTGGGCAGGCAATCTCGAGGCGGGCCTGAGCGTCAGTCCAGGCTGGCAGCTCGATAAAAAGATTGAGACGCCTCTCCATCCGACCCGATCATGAAGCGGCTCAGCGCCGACTTCGCAGAGAAGCCAGACCCCTGGCGGGAACTCATTATCGCGCAGCGTGGCGCAGAGGCTTGTCGGATAATCACCCAAAGCGATCGACG
>NZ_JBFTKP010000128.1:0-753 GCF_056396005.1 Allobosea sp. 05T439
GTGGCCGCCGGAATCGACAGGGCGGTGGCGGGCGGGGCCGATCCGTCGGGGCTGTTCGGCATCTACAACCTGCCGGCGGCAGCGATTCCCGGGGCAGTGAACCAGCTTTCGGGCGAGGCCCATACCGCAGCACCGGCCATGGCGGTCTCGGCCGCCGACCAGTTCCTGCGCGTCATGCTCGATCCCTTCGCGGCGGGCCGTGGCAGCGCGGGACCCGCTCCCGGCGAAGCCACCTTCTCCGGCCTCGTCCGCAAGGGTGCTGATCTGCCGGCCCCGGCAGCGCGGCTCGACAGCCCGGCCTATACCGTCTGGGGCGCGGCCTTCGGCTCGGTCGGCCGCAGCGATGGCTCGGCCCGAACCGGCTCGGCCAAGCGCGATCTCGACGATGCGCATCTCGCCGTCGGCGCCGATTTCAGGATCATGCCCGGCACGGTCGCGGGTTTTGCGGTCTCCGGCGGCAGCGCCCGGTCCTCGCTTGCCGGCGGTCTCGGCAAGGCCGAGGCCGATGTCTTCCAGGCCGGCCTCTACGGCACGACCCGGCTCGGGCCGGTCAATCTTGCCGCCGCTTTCGGCTATGGCCGGCTCGAGAACGAGATCAAGCGCAGCATCCCGGTGCTCGGCAGCGCATTGTCCTCGTCCTATGCCACCACCGCCTGGAGCGGCCGGCTGCAGGCGAGCGCTGCAGTGCTGGACTGGAACGGCCTGACACTCTCGCCGCTGGCGGCGCTGCAGGCGATCCAGGCGCGCAGCCCG
>NZ_JBFTKP010000129.1:0-692 GCF_056396005.1 Allobosea sp. 05T439
ACCACGCCGGTCACGTCCGTCGTGCGGAAGTAGAACTGCGGGCGGTAGTTGGTGAAGAACGGCGTATGGCGGCCGCCCTCTTCCTTCGTCAGGATGTAGGCCTCGGCCTTGAACTTGGTGTGCGGCTTCACCGAACCCGGCTTGCACAGAATCTGGCCGCGCTCGACGTCCTCGCGCTTCGTGCCGCGCAGCAGCGCGCCGATGTTGTCGCCAGCCTGGCCCTGGTCCAGCAGCTTGCGGAACATCTCGACGCCGGTCACCGTCGTCTTCACGGTGTCCTTCAGGCCGACGATCTCGATTTCCTCGCCGACCTTGACGATGCCGCGCTCGACGCGACCGGTCACCACCGTGCCACGGCCCGAGATCGAGAACACGTCTTCGACCGGCATCAGGAACGGCAGGTCCAGCGGACGCGCCGGCTGCGGGATGTAGTCGTCGACCGTCTTCATCAGCGCCACGACCGCGTCATGGCCGATCGCCTTGTCGCCATTGTCCAGCGCGACCTTGGCCGAACCCTTGGTGATCGGGATTTCGTCGCCCGGGAAGTCGTACTTCGACAGAAGCTCGCGGATCTCCATCTCGACCAGCTCGAGCAGCTCCGCGTCGTCGACCAGGTCGACCTTGTTCATGAACACCACCAGCGCCGGAACGCCGACCTGGCGCGCCAGCAGGATGTGCTCGCGCGTCTGCGG
>NZ_JBFTKP010000130.1:0-674 GCF_056396005.1 Allobosea sp. 05T439
GGTCAAAGTCTCGTGCAGGCCCTGGCCGGAGGGCTGATCGAGTTTACGTCCGGCTCCTCGATCAACAATCCCAATGGCGGTATCCCGTCCGCCTTGCTCGCTGACGGCGCGGGCAGCCGCATCATTGCCGATGGCCTGCTCGTTTTCATGGGCAACGCCGGCGGCATCACCGGRGCCAAGGCACAAAATGGCGGCAGTATCAGCCTGACCGGAGGCAGCAGGATCACCTTTTCAGGCGGCGGCGGAAGCAGGGGCCTGGTCGCGTCCGGCGTCGGCAGCACGATCAACGCCCAGGAACTCACAATCACTGCCACCAATGGCGGCGGCGACGACATCGGCGCCCGCGCCGAGGCGGGCGGCCAAGTGCATCTMGTCGGCAGCACGGTGAACGTCACGGGTGCGGGTGGCGGCGAGAAGGGCCTGCAGGCGATCAACGCCGGAAGCGTGATCACCACCCAGAACACCAACGTCAGCGTGAGCGGAGGCGGCGGCAACTCGGGTTTGAATGCCGACGGTGGTGGCCGCATCGAAACGACGGACGGGGTGGTTATTGTCATCAACGGGGTCGGCGGCCGGATTCAGAATGGCGGCAGCGTCACCATGACCGGCACCGATGTCACCGCCTCCGGCATTGGCGGGGTCGGCTTCTCCTTCGACAGTGGCGGAACGAACCT
>NZ_JBFTKP010000131.1:0-671 GCF_056396005.1 Allobosea sp. 05T439
CGGGACTGTCAGGGATTTTGTGTCCGGGGCCATAGTGACGCCGATGGAGGGCGCTCATGGTCATCAAGAAGGACACACTGGATCAGTTGCTTGCGGGACGTGATCCGCGCGATGTTTTCGCCAAGGATGGGCTTGTCGATGAGCTGAAGAAGGCGCTGGCGAACCGGGTCTTGTCGGCGGAACTGGACGATCACCTCGACGGCGAGGCGGCTGCCGGAAAGCCCAATCGCCGCAACGGCTATTCGAAGAAGACGGTGCTGGGCGAGAGCTCGAAGCTGGAACTCCGGATTCCGCGTGATCGCGAGGGGACGTTCGATCCCCAGTTGATCGCCAAGTACCAGCGTCGGTTTCCCGGTTTCGACGCGAAGATCATCTCGATGTACGCCCGCGGTATGAGCGTCCGGGAGATCCAGGGCCATCTGCTTGAGATCTACGGCCTCGATGTCTCGCCGGATCTGATCTCGACGGTGACCGACGCGGTGCTGGAGACGGTGACGGAGTGGCAGAACCGGCCGCTGGAGGCGAGCTACCCGCTGATCTTCTTCGACGCGATGCGGGTTAAGATCCGGGACGAGGGCCTTGTCCGCAACAAAGCCGTCTACCTCGCGCTCGGCGTCCAGGCCGACGGCACGAAGGACATCCTCGGCATCTGGATCGAGACGACCGAGGGC
>NZ_JBFTKP010000132.1:0-650 GCF_056396005.1 Allobosea sp. 05T439
ATACCGGTGGCGGCAATGACAGCGTCCTCGTGGTCGGCAACCTGACCCCCTCGGATCTGCGCTTCAACACCATCACGGTGAACTCCGGCACAGGTGACGACACGGTCGACGTGACGGCTCTCGAATCGGCCCACCACGTCGTGCTCAATACGGGCGGCGGCTCCGACCATCTGGTTGGCATGCGTGCCCAGGATGAAATGCACGTGACCGGACCAGCTGCCGCCGGCGGATCGACTGGCGGGGGCGGCAGTAATGGTGGTGGTTCCGGAAACGGGAGCGGCAGCGGCTCGGGCAATGAGACCGAGAACGGCGGCGGCAACAGCTCCGGCAGCGAGACGGAGAATGGCGGCGGCAGCGGTTCCGGCAACGAGACCGAGAACGGCGGTGGCGGCACCGGCAATGAGACCGGGAACGGCGGCGGCGGGAGTTGCGGCACCGGCACCGAGACCGGCAATGGTGGCGGAACCGGCCAGACAACGCAGCCGGACGCCGGACTGGTTTTGGTCGGTACGCCCGATGCGGACGTGTTGCTCGGGGCGGCTGGGGCGGACAACCTGATCGGCCAGGGCGGCGACGATGTCCTGATCGGAGCGGGCGGCAACGACACGATCTCGGCCGGCGACGGCAACGACTTCGTCGATGCCGGGGAG
>NZ_JBFTKP010000133.1:0-636 GCF_056396005.1 Allobosea sp. 05T439
AACCATAGACTTCCGAACGGATGGTCGGGGTCCAGTAGTGCTTCAGGCCAGCAGTGATGGCGAAGCCCTTGGTCAGCTTCGAGCGACCGGTGGTCTGGTCGATGACGATGTCCGCAGCGGCGAGCGAGCCGAGGCGGCCGTAGCCATAGTTGCCGCCGTAGCCGAGGTAGGAGCCCATGCCCTCAGCGTAAGCTGCCTGCAACCACAGAACGTCGCCAGCGGCGAGCATCGGCAGGTTGAACTTCAGACCGCCCTGGATGGCCCAAGCGGTCTCGTCACCGCCACGGATGGCGTTGACATTGCCAATGGTACCAGGCGCGAAGCTGGCAACGTTACGCTGACCGATGGCACCCGACAGCTGAGCGGAGCCCCAGCCCTGGGTCACGTTCAACGCACCGACGAGGTCCGGATACTCGCTGCCCTCGAGGACCGGAGCTACGCCGTTGAAGGCGAGGGCGTTGCGGACGACCGCGTTACGGCCGGCCAAGCGGTCTTCGAGCGAGATCGTGGCCGAGAAGCCCGAGCCGAAGGTCGCGGTGTAGGCCAACAGGTTCGGGCTGTTGTCCGAGCCGCGGAGCGAGCTGAAGCCGAGGTCGTTGGCGTAGAAGTCGAAGAACGACTGCGCGCGACCAGCGG
>NZ_JBFTKP010000134.1:0-636 GCF_056396005.1 Allobosea sp. 05T439
CCGCTGGTCGCGCGCAGTCGTTCTTCGACTTCTACGCCAACGACCTCGGCTTCAGCTCGCTCCGCGGCTCGGACAACAGCCCGAACCTGTTGGCCTACACCGCGACCTTCGGCTCGGGCTTCTCGGCCACGATCTCGCTCGAAGACMGCCTGGCCGGCCGTAACGCGGTCGTCCGCAACGCCGTCCTCTTCAACGGCGCTGCTCCGGTCCTCGAGGGCAGCCAGTATCCGGACCTCGTCGGTGCGTTGAACGTGACCCAGGGCTGGGGCTCCGCTCAGCTGTCGGGTGCCATCGGTCAGCGTAACGTTGCCAGCTTCCCGGTTGGCGCTATCGGCAACACCACGATCATCCGTGGCGGCGACGAGACCGCTTGGGCCATCCAGGGCGGTCTGAAGTTCAACCTGCCGATGCTCGCCGCTGGCGACGTCCTGTGGTTGCAGGCAGCTTACGCTGAGGGCATGGGCTCCTACCTCGGCTACGGCGGCACCTATGGCTACGGCCGCCTCGGCTCGCTCGCCGCTGCGGACATCGTCATCGACCAGACCACCGGTCGCTCGAAGCTGACCAAGGGCTTCGCCATCACTGCTGGCCTGAAGCACTACTGGACCCCGACCATCCGTTCGGAAGTCTATGGTT
>NZ_JBFTKP010000135.1:0-633 GCF_056396005.1 Allobosea sp. 05T439
ATATCTCGGCCTGTTCGAGAAGGGCTTCATCGACGGCACGAAGGTCTACAACATCAACCGCGAATGGGCCCGCCTGCTCGGCGAGCGCGGCGAGATCGAAGCCTCGATCGCCCGCGCCCGGCTGCGCGTCAGCGAGGCCCGCCTCCAGATCATCGCCGTCGACGAGACCGCCCGCACCGAGGCCCAGCGCGAGCTGCGCCAGGTCGAGGCCAAGGTCTCCGAGCTCAGCGACCGACGGCTCGCCAGTGAGGACCGGCTCTCGCGCTCCGAAATCCGCGCCCCGATCGCCGGGCTCGTCAACGAGTTGACCGTCTTCACCGTCGGCGGTGTCATCACCCCGGCCGCGCGCCTCGCCACCATCGTGCCGGGCGAGGCCAAGCTCACCGTCGAGGTCAGGATCGCGCCGACGGATATCGACCAGGTCAGGCCGGGCCAGCCCGCCCGCCTGCGCTTCTCCGCCTTCGCCAAGAAYKCGACCCCGGARCTGCCGGGCACCGTCAGCCATCTCTCCCCGGCGACCACCCGCGACCCCACCACCGGCGCCAATTTCTACACCGGCGAGATCCAGATCGACGGCGATCTCGTCGCCGCCCTCGGCGACCGCAAGCTCCAGCCCGGAATGCCGGTCGAGGT
>NZ_JBFTKP010000136.1:0-609 GCF_056396005.1 Allobosea sp. 05T439
GCGCAAGACGAGATAGATCAGCTTGGTTGCGGCTTCGTCGGTCGGAAAATGGCCTCGGATTTTGACCGCTCGCCGGAGCTTTGCGTTCAAGGCTTCGATCGCATTTGTTGTGTAGACGATTTTGCGGACGGCCTCGGGGAACGCGAAGAATGGGATGACGCGATCCCAGTTCCGGCGCCAGGCCTGGGCTATTGCCGGGTATTTTCGCCCCCAGAAGCCGGCATCGAAGGCCTCGAGCGCGGCTTTGCCGGCCTCGGCGTCTGTGGCCCGGTAGATCATGCGCAGCGCGGGCACGACGGGCTTTCGATCCTTCCAGGAGACGAATTCCAGCGAGTGCCGGATCAGATGCACGATGCAGGTCTGGACGATCGCTTGCGGAAAGACCGCGTTGATCGCCTCGGGGAAGCCTTTCAGCCCGTCTACGACGGCGATGAGGACATCCTCGACGCCGCGGTTTTTCAGCTCATTCATCACCCGCAACCAGAACTTGGCGCCCTCGGTCGTCTCGATCCAGATGCCGAGGATGTCCTTCGTGCCGTCGGCCTGGACGCCGAGCGCGAGGTAGACGGCTTTGTTGCGGACAAGGCCCTCGTCCCGGATCTTAACCCG
>NZ_JBFTKP010000137.1:0-606 GCF_056396005.1 Allobosea sp. 05T439
TCTCGTCTTGCGCGATGCCGCGGCCGAGTGGAAAATGCCCCCACGCGAATGGACCGAAGCCAAGTCCCAGTTCGCKATCATGTTCGAGGATCGCTTCATCACTCAATGAAGCTCAACCCGCCCCGGACACAAAAATTCAGACACTCCCCATGCGGCCGGGCGGCAACAAGCCGCCGCCCGCGTTGAGAGCCTTCTCGCTCATCCTGTTCCTGCATTGGATCGTTGCCGGGCTCGACCGTGGTCGTTTCCATTGGAGCGACAACGTGCCCGGCTGGCTGCAGGGCATGTGCCTGTTCACGGTCGGCGCCGGCTACGCCCTGGCACTCTGGGCCATGCGCGTGAACCGGTTCTTCTCCTCGGTCATTCGCATCCAGACCGAGCGTGGTCACCACGTCGTCACCACGGGACCCTACGCCTTCCTCCGCCATCCCGGATACAGCGCCGGGATTCTGATCATGGTGGAGGCCGTGTGCAAACGCGCTATTGGGATGCCTGAGGTGTGCGCCGCGTCGTCTGCGGGTGAAGTTGGACAAGAGTCGCGGCGACCCGTTCAGGTCCGCATCGCCAGAATGAGCGGCCCAGCGCCAAGGATGGCGATCACTCTCT
>NZ_JBFTKP010000138.1:0-598 GCF_056396005.1 Allobosea sp. 05T439
TTTCCGCTGTCGCATGGCGTGCCACGGGTTGATGATCGGCGTGTGGTGAGCGGGATCGTCTACGTCATCCGCAACGGCCTGCAGTGGAAGGACGCGCCCAAGGGCTACGGTCCCCACAAGACACTCTACAATCGCTTCATCCGCTGGAGCSGGCTCGGCGTCTTCGACCGGATCTTCGCCGGGCTTGCCGGCGAAGGGCCCAGGCCGGAGCGGATCATGATCGACGCGACGCATCTGAAGGCGCATCGCACGGCGGCGAGCCTGCTCAAAAAGGGGCTCTTCCCCGGTGTATCGGGCGCACCAAGGGCGGGCTGAACTCCAAGCTCCACACCGTCTGCGACGAGACCGGCCGCCCGATCATCATGCTGCTCTCGGAAGGCCAGATGAGCGACCACAAGGGCGCAAGCCTCGTGCTCGCTGCCCTACCGTCAGCCAAAACCCTTATTGCCGACCGCGGCTATGATAGCGCCGCGTTCCGCCAGGCCCTGGTCGCCAAAGGCATCGCACCCTGCATTCCATCGAGCCGAAGCCGGAAAATCCCGTATCCCTACGACAAAGCGCTCTATCGCCAGCGCCACAAGGTCGAGAACCTCTTCGC
>NZ_JBFTKP010000139.1:0-544 GCF_056396005.1 Allobosea sp. 05T439
AGAGTTCGCCGTCGAGCCGGGCGCCGAGCGTGACGGAGGGGCTGAGCCTGAGGTCGAGCCCGGCGGCGAGCAGCGCGCTGTTGCGGGCGGGCCTGGCCCCCTCGACCGCGAAGCCTGAGCCGGTCAGGCCGGCAATCGAGGCGGAGAGACCGGCGTCACGCTGGTAGTAATGCGCCCAGCTCGCCCGGAGATAGCCGGCGACTGGCAACCCGTTCAGGCTATTGGCATAATCGAGCTGCAGGCCAAGCTCGCTGCGCGAGGTGATGTCGTTGCGCCGGGCGAGCGCCAGCGCGCCGGCATTGGCCCCGGCCCAGTTCGCCTCGATCAGGCCCGGGCTGCGGGCCTGGATCGCCTGCAGCGCCGCCAGCGGCGAGAGCGTCAGGCCGTTCCATGACAGCACCGCGGCGCTCGCCTGCAGCCGGCCGCTCCAGGCGGTGGTGGCATAGGACGAGGACAATGCGCTGCCGAGCACCGGGATACTGCGCTTGATCTCGTTCTCGAGCCGGCCATAGCMGAAGGCAGCGGCAAGATTGACCGGCCCGAG
>NZ_JBFTKP010000140.1:0-544 GCF_056396005.1 Allobosea sp. 05T439
CTCGGGCCGGTCAATCTTGCCGCTGCCTTCGGCTATGGCCGGCTCGAGAACGAGATCAAGCGCAGTATCCCGGTGCTCGGCAGCGCATTGTCCTCGTCCTATGCCACCACCGCCTGGAGCGGCCGGCTGCAGGCGAGCGCCGCGGTGCTCGACTGGAACGGCCTGGCTCTCTCGCCGCTGGCGGCGCTGCAGACGATCCAGGCGCGCAGCCCGGGCCTGATCGAGGCGAACTGGGCCGGGGCCAATGCCGGCGCGCTGGCGCTCGCCCGGCGCAACGACATCACCTCGCGCAGTGAGCTTGGCCTGCAGCTCGATTATGCCAATAGCCTGAACGGGCTGCCGGTCGCCGGCTATCTCCGGGCGAGCTGGGCGCATTACTACCAGCGTGACGCCGCTCTCTCCGCCTCGATTGCCGGCCTGACCGGCTCAGGCTTCGCGGTCGAGGGGGCCAGGCCCGCCCGCAACAGCGCGCTGCTCGCCGCCGGGCTCGACCTCAGGCTCAGCCCCTCCGTCACGCTCGGCGCCCGGCTCGACGGCGAACTCT
>NZ_JBFTKP010000141.1:0-541 GCF_056396005.1 Allobosea sp. 05T439
AGAAGGGCTTCATCGACGGCACGAAGGTCTACAACATCAACCGCGAATGGGCCCGCCTGCTCGGCGAGCGCGGCGAGATCGAAGCCTCGATCGCCCGCGCCCGGCTGCGCGTCAGCGATGCCCGCCTCCAGATCATCGCCGTCGACGAGACCGCCCGCACCGAGGCCCAGCGCGAGCTGCGCCAGGTCGAGGCCAAGGTCTCCGAGCTCAGCGACCGGCGGCTCGCCAGCGAGGACCGGCTCTCGCGCTCCGAGATCCGCGCCCCGATCGCCGGCATCGTCAACGAGTTGACCGTCTTCACCGTCGGCGGCGTCATCACCCCGGCYGCCCGTCTCGCCACCATCGTACCGGGCGAGGCCAAGCTCACCGTCGAGGTCAGGATCGCGCCGACCGATATCGACCAGGTCAGGCCGGGCCAGCCCGCCCGCCTGCGCTTCTCCGCCTTCGCCAAGAATTCGACCCCGGAACTGCCGGGCACCGTCAGCCATCTCTCCCCGGCGACCACCCGCGACCCCACCACCGGCGCCAATTTCTACACCGG
>NZ_JBFTKP010000142.1:0-535 GCF_056396005.1 Allobosea sp. 05T439
CTATGCTATGCCGTGCCACTGTCCCGGAGATGTCCGGAGGTATGCTGCCATGATGCACCTCAACCGGATCCGTCGGCGATGGCTGAGCCTCGCAATCGCGGCTGCCACCTTGGCCGGGATCTCCGCAGCCAGCGCGCAAGAGCGCTTCAAGACGCCCGAGGCGGCCGCCGCAGCCCTTGTGGAAGCCGCCCGCACCAGCGAGACCGGCCCGATGCTCGGCGTTCTCGGGCTCAAGGGGCGCGACATCGTCTTTTCCGGCGACGAGGTCGCCGACGCAGCGGACAGGGAGCGCTTTCTCTCGGCCTATCAGGCCAAGCACCAGGTCGAGGTCGACGGCGACAAGGCGACATTGCTCGTCGGTCAGAATGACTTTCCGTTCCCGATCCCGATCCTGCGCAAGGACGGTGAGTGGCGGTTCGACACTGAGGCCKGGCGCAAGGAAATCCTTTTCAGGCGCCTCGGGCGCAATGAGCTCGATGCGATCCAGGTCAGCCTGGCCTATGTCGACGCCCAGAACGACTATGCGAGCAAGGAC
>NZ_JBFTKP010000143.1:0-534 GCF_056396005.1 Allobosea sp. 05T439
CTGGATGCATATCGGAGCTGAAGTAAAGCCCCTAATTGCGGCGGGCCGATCGGCTTATGTGCAGTGCACAACGAAATTGTCGCTGTGGGCACCGCCCCGGTCCGGAATATGCGCTAAGGAAACACACCATGTTCGTCACCATGATTGCCGCCAAAATCCGCGCCTTCCTGCGCTATCGCGAGACGGTTCGCGAGCTGTCGCGTCTGACCAACCGTGAGCTCGCCGATCTTGGCCTGTCACGCTCGGAGATCCCCTTCATCGCCCGCTCGCACGCTGCGGCCTGAAGTCACTGAATAGAACCGCCGCGTCACCGGGCGCAGCGCGTTCCAGGTAGTTTCTCCTGGGGCTCATGATTCCCTCCCCTTGAGCTTCGGTCGAAGAGCGAATGCCCGCCTCACGGCGGGCATTTTGCATTTCAGGGCTGCTTTCACTTGAGCCGGAATCCGGCTGCGAACTCGTCCGAGCCGTGAAAGCCCGAGCTCAACCCCTCCTTGTCATCGGGGGCGACCTCGCCGCCACGAAATCCTGATTGGG
>NZ_JBFTKP010000144.1:0-528 GCF_056396005.1 Allobosea sp. 05T439
CACTGCCGCTGAGCGTGCTGTCGCTGGCGGCTTCACTGATGCTGACAATGTTATTGCCGAACATAGGGTCAAGCGTCATCGTCGGACCATCGACGGTTTTGACATTGATGTTGACCGGCTGCGGGTTGCTATTGCCTGCGGCATCGGTGGTGACGAAGGTGATTTGCGATGTGCCCTGCGGCAACGCCTGCAAACTCCCCGCCGGGATCACCATGCTCCACGCGCCCTGCTCATTGACCAGAGCCGAGAGCGTAGTGCCATTGAGAGTAAGCGTAATTGTCTCGCCGGGGGTACCGGTGCCACTCACCGTCTGATCGACGGCCGCTTCGGCGATGCTGATATTGCCATCACTGAGGAACGAATTCGCAACATCCACCGTCAGCGTCGGCGCGCTGAGATCGACCGTCACACTGCTGCTGGCGCTCGCCGGGTTCAGCGCGGCATCGACCGCCGACGCCGAGACGACATATGGCGTGCCGTTGGCCGTCTCTTGCAGCGCCTGCATATCGGCCTGCGGCACGGTAATGG
>NZ_JBFTKP010000145.1:0-512 GCF_056396005.1 Allobosea sp. 05T439
TCATGGTTGGCCTCGCTCCAAAGTGTTGTCTCGACAACCTCACTTTAGAGACCTTCTGGCCGGCCATGACCGCCGTGACGGCGCGCTGCGCTACGCAAGGCTTCGCGCGCCGTCAGGCAACGGTCGAGCCTCTTCCCAATGTGCTACGGAATCCAGTTCACCTTCCCGGCTCGTTACGCCGACGGGCCGACAGCTCGTTACATCACCCACATGTTCGACATGCGGTGCCRCGAGAATGGCATCGAGCATCGCCTCACCAAGGTGAAGCAYCCCTGGACCAACGGGCAGGTYGAGCGGATGAACCGCACCATCAAGGAAGCGACCGTCAAGCGCTTCCACTATGACGATCATCGCCAGTTCGAGGCGCACCTCACAGACTTCGTTGTCGCCTACAATTTCGGCCGCCGGCTGAAGACCCTTAGGGGGCTCACACCCTACGAGTTCATCTGCAAATGCTGGACTTCAGAGCCAGAACGATTCAGGCTCGATCCAATCCATCAAATGCCGGGACT
>NZ_JBFTKP010000146.1:0-492 GCF_056396005.1 Allobosea sp. 05T439
AATCATCTTCCCGCGGCTGCTGACCCCGACCTACATCAATGATGCCGATGGCGACATGATGCCGCTCGGCCCCCCCGGAGCACCGGTCGTCACCAATACCAATTACGACCCCACCATCACCACCTCGAGCAACCAGCCGGGTGTGAACGTCCACAGCGTCGCGGATGCCGATCCTCGCATCATCTCGAACCTGATCGTCGATCAGACGCTGACCAACAGATCTGCCCTGATCGCGGCCCTCGAAAGGAGCGCGGCGGCCGGGGGTATTTCGCTGACGCCGGGGTCTTCCGTGGCGGCAGCCGCTGCCGATCTGATCCTGGCCGCGCGTGATGCGGCGGCCGCGGCCGCTCCCTTCGCCGCGGCAACGGCGTTAGCTTACGGGCAGGCCGTGACGGCTGCGGGAATTGTACAGACCCAGATCAGCAGCGCGCTTGCGAGCCTGACGGCGCTTCGCGCCGACGTGGCCGCCGATGGCGTCGTCGACATCTCGAC
>NZ_JBFTKP010000147.1:0-478 GCF_056396005.1 Allobosea sp. 05T439
GCGCGCGATCGCGACGCGCTGCTGCTGGCCGCCCGAGAGCTGGCCCGGATATTTCAGCGCCTGCTCCGGGATCTTCACGCGCTTGAGATAGTGCATGCCGATCTCCTCGGCATCCTTCTTCGGCATCTTGCGCACCCAGATCGGGGCGAGCGTCAGGTTCTCCAGGATCGTCAGATGCGGGAACAGGTTGAAGTGCTGGAAGACCATGCCGACATCGCGGCGGATCTCGTCGATCTTCTTCAGATCATTGGTCAGCTCGGTGCCATCGACGATGATCTGGCCCTTCTGGTGTTCCTCGAGCCGGTTGATGCAACGGATCATCGTCGACTTGCCCGAGCCTGAGGGGCCGCAGATCACCAGCTTCTCGCCGCGCGCCACCTTCAGGTTGATGTCGCGCAGCACATGGAACTCGCCATACCACTTGTTGACCCCGATCATCTCCACGGCCGTATCCGTGTTCAGGGAGGTCTGCTTCAGC
>NZ_JBFTKP010000148.1:0-472 GCF_056396005.1 Allobosea sp. 05T439
CGCTCTGGCCGGCTGGCTGTCGGACCAGGACGCCACGCCGGCAAGCAGGGCGAAAGCAAGCGACCAGTGCTTCAATGTCGACATGTTGTGGCCTCCGGGTTGGCCCGCCTGGATCCCTCGTCGTTCGCCTCTGCGACCGCGGGGGGAAGCGGGACTTCGGTGAAGCTGCAACGATAGGCGACGGCCCAAGGGGGCGGGAGTAGAGCGGATCTGGCGGCGGGAGGGGCTGAAGGTGCCGGCCAGGCAGCTGCTCAAGTCCATCGACGTCATCGACGTGCTATCCGATCTCTTCATCCTCCGCGGAGTGCCCGGGCATGTTCGTTCGGACAACGTCCTATGTCGGGAAGCAGCTTTGGGCTTTGGCCAACAGGTCTCATCGCGCCGGCAGATCGCCGACGTCAGCAGTAAGCTGATCCAGATGGTTTCCACCGTCAACGGGATCGCTCCCAGCCATAGCAAACACAGGATCCAG
>NZ_JBFTKP010000149.1:0-468 GCF_056396005.1 Allobosea sp. 05T439
GTCGTGCACGGCGGTGACGACGGCGTGATCGCCCCATCCCGTGGGGATACGGGTGCGCGCGAGGATCGCGCCGCCGGCGGCGAGAGCGAGCGCGTCGATCTTGGTTCCGCCGACTTCGAGGCCGACGCGGATCGCGCTCACGAGACGCCCAGCTGGCCCGACAGGACCATGACGGCGGCTCCGCGCAGCACGATGTCGTCCTGCGCGGTGAGCCGGATCGCGACGTCGTCGAAGACGCCCTCCAGCGTGCGCTCGGTCAGCGTGCGCGTGRCTGCGTCGATGAGCGTGCCGGCGAGCAGATCCGCAGGTCCCGACAGCACGATCTCGGAGAGGTCGAGCGCGGCGACGATGGGCGCGATGGCGACGCCGAGCCGTGTTCCGGCCTCACGCAGCACCTGCTCCTCGGCTGCAGGGTCCTCGGCGATGCGCGCGCGCAGTTGGGATGCGCTCAGCCAGGCCTCCAGGCAT
>NZ_JBFTKP010000150.1:0-463 GCF_056396005.1 Allobosea sp. 05T439
ACATCAATGATGCCGATGGCGACATGATGCCGCTCGGCMCCCCCGGAGCACCGGTCGTCACCAATACCAATTACGACCCCACCATCACCACCTCGAGCAACCAGCCGGGTGTGAACGTCCACAGCGTCGCGGATGCCGACCCTCGCATCATCTCGAACCTGATCGTCGATCAGACGCTGACCAACAGGTCTGCCCTGATCGCGGCGCTCGAGAGGAGTGCGGCGGCCGGTGGTATTTCGCTGACGCCAGGGTCTTCCGTCGCGGCAGCCGCCGCCGATCTGATCCTGGCCGCGCGTGATGCGGCGGCCGCGGCTGCTCCCTTCGCCGCGGCAACGGCGTTAGCTTACGGGCAGGCCGTGACGGCTGCGGGAATTGTACAGACCCAGATCAGCAGCGCGCTTGCGAGCCTGACGGCGCTTCGCGCCGACGTGGCCGCCGATGGCGTCGTCGACATCTCGACCAC
>NZ_JBFTKP010000151.1:0-462 GCF_056396005.1 Allobosea sp. 05T439
CGGAAGATGGCGTCCGCCGGGGTCCGGGCTGTGTGGATGAGGACGACGTCGGAGTCCGGGCGGTGCGGCACGAGGGTGCGGATCATGGACATGACCGGGGTGATGCCGCTGCCGGCGGTGAGCATCAGCAGGGGCCGCGGGTGTTCGGGGAGGACGAAGTCGCCCTGCGGCGGGGCCAGGAAGAGCACGTCGCCGGGCTTGGTGTTGCGCACGAGGGTCCCGGAGACGGCACCCATGTCGCTGACAGTGATGGCCGGGTCTTTGCCTGCGGGGGCGCTGAGCGAGTACGACCGCCAGTGGCGGACGCCGTCGAGCTCGACGCCAATACGGGCCCACTGGCCGGCAAGGTGCGCTTGCCAGCCGCGGCCGGGACGGAAGAAAATGGTGGCGGAATCGGCCGTTTCTGGAACCACCCGGGTGACCACGCCGCGCAATTGGCGGGCAGAAAACACAGGGTTGAAC
>NZ_JBFTKP010000152.1:0-445 GCF_056396005.1 Allobosea sp. 05T439
CCCGAGCCGCCGCCGGCCGAGGCGATCCCCTCGAAGTCATGGCCACCGCCAGAGCCGGCACTGCCGGAGAGGCCGCCGCCATGGCTGAGCGTCAGGTTGTCRTTGCTCGCCGGATCGCCGAAGACATCCTCGAGCTTGGCCGGCGAGAAGCGGCGCAGCGGCAGCTGCTCATAGTCGATCGGCGGGGAATCGATGCCGAGGAAGGCGGCAAGCCCGGCCGTGCCGACMGCCTGGCCGCCGGAGCCGAGCGCCGGGTCGTCCTCGGGCCCTTTCTTGATTGCTCCGGTCTCGTCCTCGGCCTCCTTGTCCGCCTCCTCGGCCTGCGCCTGCCTCGMGGGGCCTCCCCCAGCCGCATCCTCGCCCGGGGKCTCRGTGGGCGGACCGAGATCGGACTTGGCGTGGCTGGGGAAGAGGCTCTTGACGTAGATCGCGACCGCGGTCAGCG
>NZ_JBFTKP010000153.1:0-444 GCF_056396005.1 Allobosea sp. 05T439
AGGCCGAGCGCTATGCCCTGGAAGGCGTACCGGTCAGCCTCTCGACCATGGCCGACGCCGTGGGGTCGGGCTGCGCGGCACTCGACCCGGTTCTGAGGCGGGTTGAAGCGCATGTCATGGCGGCTGAACGCCTGCATGGCGATGACACCACCGTGCCGGTTCTGGCCAAAGGCAAGACCGATACTGGACGATGTTGGGTCTACGTCCGCGATGACAGGCCGTTCGGTGGGGCATCGCCGCCGGCGGCGATGTTCTATTACTCCCGCGACCGCAAGGGCGAGCATCCCCAAACCCATCTGGCCGGATATACCGGGCTGTTCCAGGCCGACGCCTTCGATGGGTATCGCCAGCTCTATCTGCCTGAGCGAAGTCCCGGGCGGATCCTGGAAGCAGGGTGCTGGGTTCACGCCAGGCGCCCGTTCTTCGCCATGGCCGATCTTGAGG
>NZ_JBFTKP010000154.1:0-443 GCF_056396005.1 Allobosea sp. 05T439
TCCGGCAGTGCCGGCTCTGGCGGTGGCCATGACTTCGAGGGGATCGCCTCGGCCGGCGGCGGCTCGGGCGGCCACCACCCCGGCCCGGGCGGCCATTCCGGCCCGGGCGGCGAGAACCCTGGCGGACCCGGTGGCGAGAATCCCGGCGGCTCCGGGAGCCCGCGCAGCAACCGGGCGCCGCTGCTTGCCGGTGTGGTCAGCCTGCGCAGCATCGGGCGCTGCGAGACGCTGCTGATCACCGCGATCGGCTTGCTCGCAGGGGCGCTGGATCCTGATGGCGATGCACTCGTGGTTAGGCATCTCACCGCCTCCAGCGGCACGCTGACCGCGGTCGAGGGTGGCTGGGAGTTCACCCCGGCGCCCGGCTATTTTGGCCCGGTGACGCTGAGCTACGAGGTCAGCGACGAGACCGTCGCGGTCGCCCAGACCGCGCTCTTCAGGGT
>NZ_JBFTKP010000155.1:0-438 GCF_056396005.1 Allobosea sp. 05T439
ATCTTGCCGTGCTCGGTGATGGCGCAGACCGCAGTCTTCGCMAATKACACATCCAATCCGATGAACAGCCTCATCCCGTAATCCTCCACCTTCAGGGTCGGTACGGGAACGGCGACAGCTTGCCCTTCTAGACGCAAGTGGCAATGGGCAGCGCGCGACGCAGGCCCCGTTACAGCATCTCATTGCTTAGATCCAGAAGATGACGGCTGCCGCGATACAGATGGCTGAGAAGAATGTGTGAGCGCAGCGATCGTATCGGGTTGCGATGCGCCGCCAGTCCTTGAGCTTTGCGAAGAGGTTCTCGACCTTGTGGCGCTGGCGATAGAGCGCTTTGTCGTAGGGATACGGGATTTTCCGGCTTCGGCTCGATGGAATGCAGGGTGCGATGCCTTTGGCGACCAGGGCCTGGCGGAACGCGGCGCTATCATAGCCGCGGTC
>NZ_JBFTKP010000156.1:0-435 GCF_056396005.1 Allobosea sp. 05T439
GCGCGGGCCCGCGCCCGCTGCTGCTTCGCGGCCATCTCCTCGACCGCCGCGTGCCCGAGCGTCTCGGTGCTGACAGGCTCGGCTCCGTCCTGCACGGCCGGCTGCCCGTCGTGCCCCACGCCGTCCAGCAGCGACTCGTCGAACGGCCGTGCGCCGGAGAGCACCTGATGCACCTGCTCCGCATCGATCTGCTTCGTCCAGGTGCCGATGAGGATCGTGGCGACGGCGTTCCCCGTGAAGTTGGTCAGCGCGCGCCCTTCAGACATGAAACGGTCGATCCCCACGATCACTCCGACCCCGTTCACGAGATCGGGACGGTAGGCCTGCAGGCCACCGGCGAGGGTCGCGAGTCCGGCGCCGGTGACGCCGGCCGCGCCCTTGCTCGCGATGATCATGAACACGAGCAGGCCGATCTGCTCCGGGATGGACATCGGC
>NZ_JBFTKP010000157.1:0-427 GCF_056396005.1 Allobosea sp. 05T439
CTCAAGGCCCAGGCCGCCCAGGCAACGGCTCTGCCGTTCCTGATCACGGCGTGGACCCCGGGCTTCCGCGAACCCGTGATCGTTGGCCAGCTGACGGTGTCCTCCATCGTGTGGGGCTCGGCAATGATGGCCACGCTCGGATATTGGGTCGACAAGGACCGGGCGGGCCAGGGCATTGCCCCGACCGCTGTGGCATTGGCAACGGACTACTGCTTCCGGACGCTCGGGCTGCACCGGATGGAGATCAACATCCGTCCCGAAAACGGACCCAGCCTGCGCGTGGTCGAGAAACTCGGCTTTCGCGACGAGGGTTACCGGCCGCGGTACCTGCATATCAACGGTGAATGGGCGGACCACCGCAGCTTCGCGCTGACCTCCGAAGAAGTCCCCGGGGGGCTGCTGGCACGCTGGCTGCAGAGCCGTCCCG
>NZ_JBFTKP010000158.1:0-425 GCF_056396005.1 Allobosea sp. 05T439
ACGGGCGGGCTCGACAGCCTGCTGGAGCCCACGGGCAACATCAAACGGGCACAGGACATGGC
Source organism: Allobosea sp. 05T439 (assembly GCF_056396005.1). Taxonomy (NCBI): domain Bacteria; kingdom Pseudomonadati; phylum Pseudomonadota; class Alphaproteobacteria; order Hyphomicrobiales; family Alloboseaceae; genus Allobosea; species Allobosea sp. 05T439. The sequence goes on from NZ_JBFTKP010000158.1 coordinate 63, forward strand.
TGCGAGGGCCTTCGGCGCCGAGCACGTGTTCTTCGTCACCAACGGAACCAGCACCTCGAACAAGATGGTTCTGCAGGCGCTGGTCGCTCCCGGCGATATCGTGATCCTCGACCGCAACTGCCACAAGTCGCACCATTACGGGCTGGTGCTGAGCGGGGCTCAGCCCTTCTATGTCGAAGCGTTCCCGATGGCGGAATTCTCGATGTATGGCGCGGTCCCCCTGCGGACGATCAAGAAGGCGCTGCTCGACCTGAAGTCCGAAGGTCGGCTCGACCGGGTGAAGATGCTCGATCTCACCAACTGCACCTTCGACGGCCATATCTACAACACGCGGCGCGTCATGGAGGAATGCCTGGCGATCAA
>NZ_JBFTKP010000159.1:0-423 GCF_056396005.1 Allobosea sp. 05T439
CCGTCATCAGCAGCTTGCAGGTTTCGTCGCTCTCGGCCAGCCGCCCCATCGCTTTGTGCAGATGCTGGAACTGCTCCCGCAGCACCCGCCGCACCTCGAGAAGCGGCTCGATGATCAGGCGCAGATGCGGAGACTGTTCGAGCAGCTCGCCGCGTCTCGACGCAGATCACGGGAAACCCCGCGCTTGCCAGGCCGCTGTAGAGCCACTGCGACAGTGGTCCGGCCTCCAGCCCCACCCGCTTGTACGGCCCGCCGATCGCATGAAGCAGCTCGCCGATCGCCTCCGGCTCGCTCTCGACCTTGCTCTCCCGGATCAGCTTGCCGCCCGCATCCATGACGCAGACGCTGGTGGTGCGAACAGACACATCAAGACCGACGAACAGCTCCATGGCAGGCCTCCTGACCGGTTGGATCGATGGAGCC
>NZ_JBFTKP010000160.1:0-418 GCF_056396005.1 Allobosea sp. 05T439
GAACGAGGGCGGCGGCGGTGAGGCCCGGTTCGCCGGTTCCGGCAGCGACGTCGAGGACCACGGAATCCGGGCGGAGTCCCGCCTCCCGGATGACTGCGTCGCCGAAGGGGGCGTGCCAGCCGAGGATTTCCGCGTCCCATTTGCGCCAGCCGGCGGAGAACTCGTCCCAGGTGCTGCGCTGCTGGTCCCTGATCTGCTCCGCTGAGGCTGACATGGCGCTCCTAGGCTGTTCCGTGCCCTCCCCCACCCCTTAGTGTGCGCCCCTGCACCGGGCCGTAGCAATGGCTCCCGGGGCAGTAGGCTTAAGACCATGGCTACCCCCGAAAACCCCGGCACCCCCAGCGAGCAGCACGTCCCCGAACGACGCGAAATCACCGTGCGCCGGGCGCCGAAGTACGTTCCGTTCCTGGTCCTGGGC
>NZ_JBFTKP010000161.1:0-416 GCF_056396005.1 Allobosea sp. 05T439
ACAACTCTGCCGGCGCCGCGCCTCGCCATGGAACGCTTCACGCTTTGGGGTGAGGCGATCGGAGCGCAGGGACGCACGGACGGGGACCGCAACGCGGCTTCGCTCGACCGGCGCGGCGGTGGCATGCTGTTCGGCGCCGAGCTCAACTCCGGCTGGAGCGGCGACGGGCACTGGCGCCTCGGCCTTGCCGGCGGCTATACGCGGAGCGATTTCGATGTCGATGGGCGCCGCTCGAGTGGAGAACTGGGCAGCGCCCATGGCGCGCTCTATGGCGGCATGCGTTTCGGGGCGGTCTCGCTGCGGGCCGGCGCGGCCTATGCGTGGAGTGATCTCGACGTGACCCGCCGGGTGACACTGCCCGGGATCTCCGATGTGCTGCGCTTCGATGGCCGCAGCGCGACCGCCCAGGCCTTCGC
>NZ_JBFTKP010000162.1:0-416 GCF_056396005.1 Allobosea sp. 05T439
GCGAAGGCCTGGGCGGTCGCGCTGCGGCCATCGAAGCGCAGCACATCGGAGATCCCGGGCAGTGTCACCCGGCGGGTCACGTCGAGATCACTCCACGCATAGGCCGCGCCGGCCCGCAGCGAGACCGCCCCGAAACGCATGCCGCCATAAAGCGCGCCATGGGCGCTGCCCAGCTCTCCGCTGGAGCGGCGCCCATCGACATCGAAATCGGTGCGCGTATAGCCGCCGGCGATGCCGAAGCGCCATTGCCCGGCATCGCTCCAGGTCGAGTTGAGCTCGGCGCCGAACAGCATGCCACCGCCGCGCCGGTCGAGCGAAGCCGCGTTGCGGTCCCCGTCCGTGCGTCCCTGCGCTCCGATCGCCTCACCCCAAAGCGTGAAGCGTTCCATGGCGAGGCGCGGCGCCGGCAGAGTTGT
>NZ_JBFTKP010000163.1:0-409 GCF_056396005.1 Allobosea sp. 05T439
CCAGTTCGCCATCATGTCGATCGGCCGTCTCCAGCGCCGACATGTAACGCTCGATGCTGGCCTCCACCTGCTCCATCCGACGCTGGATCGAGGCGCGCGTAAAGTTCTTGTCGCGCGTGTTCACCGCCTTGAACTTGCTGCCGTCGATGGCCACGATCGCGTGGGTGAAGAGATCCAGCCGGCGACACAAAGTGATGAACTGCCGGCAAGCCGCCCGGATCGCCGARCCGTTGTCCTTCCTGAAGTCGGCGATGGTCTTGAAGTCCGGCGCCAGCCGTCCCGTCAGCCACATCAGCTCGATGTTGCGCTGCGCCTCGCGCTCCAACCGACGGCTCGATTGCACCTGGTTGATGTAGCCGTAGACGTAGATCTTTAGCAGCACGCCCGGATGGTAGCTCGGACGGCCCGT
>NZ_JBFTKP010000164.1:0-409 GCF_056396005.1 Allobosea sp. 05T439
GTCTGGATGACGTCCTCGATCATGCGGCGGTTACGGCCGGACCAGACGGGGATTGAACGGCCCAGTCCGCTGACCACGCCGGCGGTCACGGACCCCGAGAGTCCCAGTGGGTTCCCGACCGCGATGACCAACTGTCCCACCCGGAGCGACTCCGCATCGCCGAGATCCGCCGGGGCGGCGGTCGGGGCCTTCCCGTGCACCACAGCGAGGTCCGAGAGAGGATCAGAGCCGACCACGTCCACGGCTGTGCGTGTCCCGTCGGAGTACACCGCGCTGCCCCGCTGGGCGCCGGCCACCACGTGGGCGTTGGTCAAGAGGTACCCGTCGGAGGTGAACAAGACGGCGGATCCGGCGCCGGTGCGGAACCGGCCGTGCCGGCCCGTGCCGTCCACTTCGAGCGCGGCCACAT
>NZ_JBFTKP010000165.1:0-406 GCF_056396005.1 Allobosea sp. 05T439
AGTCTTCGCCAATGACACATCCAATCCGATGAACAGCCTCATCCCGTAATCCTCCACCTTCAGGGTCGGTACGGGAACGGCGACAGCTTGCCCTTCTAGACGCAAGTGGCAATGGGCAGCGCGCGACGCAGGCCCCGTTACAGCATCTCGTTGATCAGAGCCAGAAGATGACGGCCGCGGCGATACAGATTGCCGAGAAGAAAGTGTGGGCGCAGCGGTCGTATCGTGTGGCGATGCGTCGCCAGTCTTTGAGCTTAGCGAAGAGGTTCTCGACCTTGTGGCGCTGGCGATAGAGCGCTTTGTCGTAGGGATACGGGATTTTCCGGCTTCGGCTCGATGGAATGCAGGGTGCGATGCCTTTGGCGACCAGGGCCTGGCGGAACGCGGCGCTATCATAGCCGCGGTC
>NZ_JBFTKP010000167.1:0-400 GCF_056396005.1 Allobosea sp. 05T439
ATTCATCACGAATTCATCACGACCGGCTGCTTCATCGACAAGCACCCCGGGTCTCTCTCTTCTCGTAAAGCCATTCGTCAACCTGTCCCCAACGCCAGACGCCGGTGTTTTTGCTGCCGGCCTTTCCGAAGAGATGCTCTCGCAGCTCGCTACGTTTCAGGGGCTGACAATCGTCCGAAGCGAGGCTTCCGATGACCTGGCGCAGCGATCATCCGCTGCCCGGCGTCAGCTCGGCGCCCGGCACATCCTTGAGGGGATGATCCGTGCTGCCGATAACAAGCTCAGAATAACCAGCCGGCTCGTAGATGGAGAAACGGCCGCCATTCGCTGGTCCGCTATTTACGAGGCCGACCTGCATTCCGGGAACATCATCGATCTCGAAAGTGGCGTAGCGCAGAAG
>NZ_JBFTKP010000168.1:0-399 GCF_056396005.1 Allobosea sp. 05T439
CCGCGCAGCGCGCGCTCGGCTGCATTGTTCGACAAACACACCCGCCCGTCATCCAGGAACAGGGTGAAGGCTGCCCAGCGCTTGAGGATATAATCGATGGCCCTGGCGAGGTCGTGGCCGCGGGAGAGCTTGGCACGCTGTTCGCGCATGTAGACCGCAAGCGCATCGACAAGCGGCTTGCTCAGGTCCTGGCGAACTGTCCTGCGCTCCTGCGCACTCTTGCCGTTGATCGGCCGCTCGATCTCGAACAGGGCGTCGATGCGGCGCACGACCTCGACCGCAAGGGGAGAGAGGGCGATCGTCTTCTTGCCCGCAGCCTGCCGCCGGGCGTTCTCCTCAAGATCGGCCATGGCGAAGAACGGGCGCCTGGCGTGAACCCAGCACCCTGCTTCCAGGATC
>NZ_JBFTKP010000169.1:0-394 GCF_056396005.1 Allobosea sp. 05T439
ATTGAACCGATTGTCGGCGCTGGAGCCGAAACCCGAGATCCTGCGCTACGAGCGCGCCGCGCCGGGCGAGCTGATCCACCTCGACATCAAGAGCCTGGGCCGGATCGACGGCGTCGGCCACCGCATCACCGGCAATCGCACCGGCCCAGGCCGCAATCGCGGCATCGGCTGGGACCATCTCCATGTCGCGATCGACGATGCCTCGCGGCTGGCCTTCGTCGAAGTTCTGCCAAGCCTCGGCCGGGACGACGCGACGGGCTTCCTCGAACGCGCGCTCKCCTGGTTCGGTCGTCTCGGCGTCACCGTCGAACGGGTGATGACCGATAACGGCTCGGCCTATCGCTCGAAGCTCTTCGYAGCCGCGCTCGCAAAGGCCGGCGCCCGCCATGTCCGC
>NZ_JBFTKP010000170.1:0-393 GCF_056396005.1 Allobosea sp. 05T439
CGATAAAAAGATTGAGACGCCTCTCCATCCGACCCGATCATGAAGCGGCTCAGCGCCGACTTCGCAGAGAAGCCAGACCCCTGGCGGGAACTCATTATCGCGCAGCGTGGCGCAGAGGCTTGTCGGATAATCACCCAAAGCGATCGACGACGGGCTCCGTAGCTACACGGTTAAACGAATTAGCTCTGATCGAAGGATTGCCCGCAAAGCTCGTCATGGCCGACGCGGCCTATGACGCCGATCCCTGCTGATTCCGAGGGATGCCGCCCCCGGATTCCGATTTGATGTCGCCCCCTCGTTCCGAGATTAATCCGCCCCCGGATTCCGAGATGATGCCGCCCCCTGTCGGGCGGTGACATGGCGGGTCCTCTGCTGGCTTAGGCTTGCTCCTTT
>NZ_JBFTKP010000171.1:0-389 GCF_056396005.1 Allobosea sp. 05T439
ACACTTCCCAGCCCCGTCTCCCCGGAAGGAGCAAGCAAATGACCGCTCAGCCGCAGCCCGCGCGCCTCAGCACCGGCGGACGCATCGACCGCAGCGTCACCTGGCGCTTTACCATGGACGGCCGTGAATTCACCGGCCACCCCGGCGACACCCTCGCCTCCGCCCTGCTCGCGAACGGCCAGCTCGCCGCCGGCAACTCGCTGTACGAGGACCGGCCCCGCGGCATCATGTCCGCCGGCGTCGAGGAATCCAACGCCCTGGTCAAGATCGCCCCCCGGTTCCCGGGCCACGTGGCCGAGTCCATGCTCCCCGCCACCACCGTCACCCTGGTGGACGGCCTCAGCGCCGAGTACCTCAACGGGCTGGGAAAGCTGGACCCGGCCGAGGAC
>NZ_JBFTKP010000172.1:0-387 GCF_056396005.1 Allobosea sp. 05T439
GACGCGCCCTTCGACAAGATCTGCTATATCGGCTGCGGCGTGACGACGGGGATCGGCGCGGTGATCTACACCGCCAAGGTCTGGCCCGGCGCCAATGTCGTGGTCTTCGGGCTCGGCGGYATCGGCCTCAACGTCATCCAGGGYGCCCGCATGGTCGGYGCCGACAAGATCATCGGTGTCGACATCAATCCSGGCAAGCGCGCCATGGCCGAGAAATTCGGCATGACCGRSTTCATCAATCCGGCCGAGATCGGCAACGACAAGGTGGTGCAGGCGATCGTCGATCTGACCGGCGGCGGCGCCGATTTCTCCTTCGACGCGACCGGCAATACCAACGTGATGCGCCAGGCGCTGGAATGCTGCCATCGCGGCTGGGGTGAATCGATC
>NZ_JBFTKP010000173.1:0-382 GCF_056396005.1 Allobosea sp. 05T439
CCGTCTGGATGAAGCGTTCGGCCTTGCCGTTGGTCCTGGGGGTGTAGGGCCTGGTCCTGATCTGGCGCAGGCCGAGSTCGCGGCAGGCGTGGCGGAAGGCATGGGCTTTGTAGCAGGGGCCGTTGTCGGTCATSACGCGCGCGACGGWGACGCCGAGGCCTTTGTAATAGGCGACGGCGGCCCTGAGGAAGGCGACCGCGCTGAGCGCCGTCTCGTCCGGCTTGATCTCGACGAAGGCGAGCCGGGAGGCATCGTCGATGCAGACATGGGCGAACTCCCAGCCCGCCCCGACGCTGCGGCCGGCGCTGCGATCCCCGGTGACGCGATGCCCCGGCTCCCTGAACCGGTTGAGCTTCTTGATGTCGAGATGGATCAGTTCGCC
>NZ_JBFTKP010000174.1:0-378 GCF_056396005.1 Allobosea sp. 05T439
CCACCGAGGCTGTGTGAAAAGAGCCGAGTCGGCTAGGATTCCTGGAGGTGATGCTCCGGGAGCTTAGATGAAGCGCTTCGTTGAGACTGAAGACCGTCGGCAGGGTGTCCTGCTTCCCGAGTATCTTGACGACTACGTGTCGGAGAACAATCCGGTTCGGGTGATCGACGTCTTCGTTGATGAATTGGACCTGGGCCAACTGGGTTTTGAAGGCGTGGTTCCCGAGGCGACGGGCCGTCCGAGCTACCATCCGGGCGTGCTGCTAAAGATCTACGTCTACGGCTACATCAACCAGGTGCAATCGAGCCGTCGGTTGGAGCGCGAGGCGCAGCGCAACATCGAGCTGATGTGGCTGACGGGACGGCTGGCGCCGGACTT
>NZ_JBFTKP010000175.1:0-374 GCF_056396005.1 Allobosea sp. 05T439
ATCGCTCCCACGGTTGAGCGCGGCATGCCGAGCGCAGCCGCAATCTGCGGGCCGCTCAGCCGGCGACGCCTCAGCGCCTCGATCTCGGCAACACGCTGCACAGGCGTTGCATGCGGACAGTGATGCGGGGCTGAACTGCGGTCGTGAAATCTGTGCTCACCGCCCTGCCGATGCCGGCGAAGCCAGGTATGCGCCGTGCGCCCCGAGACGCCCGCCGCCAGTGCCGCCGCCTTGACGGACCAGCCCCCTTCGACCCGCTCTGCCAGCAGGGCTCGACCGCAAGGCGTCAAACGGGCATTCTGATGGACGTTMATCCGGGCACCTCCGGCGCAGGCGTTGGAGCTTCGCAACCCCAGCCTCTCAGCACCGGCCCG
>NZ_JBFTKP010000176.1:0-372 GCF_056396005.1 Allobosea sp. 05T439
GCCGGCAGGTTCGCGGCATTATAACCGGGCGCGGAGGCCGAGGGCGACAGCCCCAGCAACGCATTCAGGTCGCCGAACAGCGCCGGATCTAAATCACCCAGCCCGTCCAGTTTTGGGTTGAGGGTAATGAGATAGGGGCTTTTCGGGTTAGCCGACACCACGAAATAGCCGTTATTATCCGTTGGCAGCGGATAGGCGCTGGTATCAACAGTTTTCCCCTGGTGCTGGCCGGGGCCGCTGTTAGCGATATTTTTCAGTGCGGCTTGGGTAACATTGGCACTGGCCAGGCTTCCTGCATTACCGAGGCTGGCACTGCCTTTCTGCTGACCGCTGACGGTGCTCAGCGCCGTTCCGGCGGTTGTGCCATTATCC
>NZ_JBFTKP010000177.1:0-363 GCF_056396005.1 Allobosea sp. 05T439
ACCGTGTACGCTTAGTCGCTTAACCTCACAACCCGAAGATGTTTCGTAAAACACCCTCAGTTGCGAAAATTTGAGAGACTCACGGAACAATTCGCATTGTTCTGTGTTTCAATTTTCAGCTTGATCCAGATTTTTAAAGAGCAAATATCTCAGACATGACTCRCTGTCAGACAGGAATCAGGTTTGAGATACATCGGCAGGTGACTTTCACTCACAGACCAGCAAGTGGCGTCCCCTAGGGGATTCGAACCCCTGTTRCCGCCGTGAAAGGGCGGTGTCCTGGGCCTCTAGACGAAGGGGACACAAAGTCTCACTCGCAAGACGCCTTGCTATTTACTTTTCATCAGACAATCTGTGTGGACA
>NZ_JBFTKP010000178.1:0-361 GCF_056396005.1 Allobosea sp. 05T439
TCGCCGCGATCACCTTCCCGGCCGAGCTCGCCAAGGTCTTCGACGAGGCGGATCAGATCATCCAGGGCGAGACCCGGTTGTTCGACGGCAACCGCACCAACCGCGAAAGCCGCAAGGAACAGCTCGAGATCAGCGTCGTCCAGTCCGGCGAGGAGATCAAAGGCCTCGAGGCGCGCAAGGTCGCCAAGGTCGAGGAGCTGCGCCTGGTCGAACTCGAGCGGAACAAATATCTCGGCCTGTTCKAGAAGGGCTTCATCGACGGCACGAAGGTCTACAACATCAACCGCGAATGGGCCCGCCTGCTCGGCGAGCGCGGCGAGATCGAAGCCTCGATCGCCCGCGCCCGGCTGCGCGTCAGCGA
>NZ_JBFTKP010000179.1:0-357 GCF_056396005.1 Allobosea sp. 05T439
CTTCCAGGCCCGCGTCGACGACGCGGTGACGCAAGGCGCCGAAGTGCTCTACGGCCAGCGGGCCGAGGGTGCGCTGTTCCATCCGACCGTGGTCGACCGCATCCCCTACGCCTGCGAGCTGGTGCATGAGGAAACCTTCGGCCCGGTGATCCCGATCATCCGCGTGCCGAACGATATCGCCGAGGTGATCCGGATCTCGAATTCGACGGCCTATGGCCTGTCCTCGGGCGTCTGCACCAACCGCTTCGACTACATCCAGCGCTTCGTCGCGGAGCTCGAGGTCGGCACCGTCAACCTCTGGGAGGTTCCCGGCTACCGCATCGAGATGTCGCCCTTCGGCGGCATCAAGGATTCAGG
>NZ_JBFTKP010000180.1:0-356 GCF_056396005.1 Allobosea sp. 05T439
CTTCGACGGCACGGTCGATCTCGATATGTCGCCGCTGTACGCCGACTTTATGGCGCACTTGCCGGAACAGGCGTGCGTGCTGGATGCGGGCTGCGGCTCCGGGCGCGATGCACTGGCCTTTGCCCGCAAGGGTTACCACGTGGAAGCGTTCGACGCCTCTGCCGAACTGGTGGCGCTGGCACGTCACTACAGCGGGCTGCCGGTGAAGGAGATGACCTTCGACCAGTTGAATGAAACGCAGAAGTACGACGGGATCTGGTGCTGCGCCTCGCTCCTGCACGTCCCGTATAACGAATTACCTGCGGTGATAAACACCCTGGCGCGCGCGCTGAAACCCGGCGGCGTGTGGTATCTGT
>NZ_JBFTKP010000181.1:0-353 GCF_056396005.1 Allobosea sp. 05T439
CCGGCGACGACGTGCTGCTCGGCGGGGCCGGCAACGACCTGATCGATGGCGAGGCCGGCAACGACCGGATCTTCGGTGGCACCGGCGACGACCGGATCACGGCCGGGGCCGGCGACGACACGGTGGTGGCGGGTGCGGGCAATGACGTGTTCGTGGCTGCGATCGGTGACGGCAACGACGTCTATTTCGGCGATGACAGCGACGGCGGCACGGGCATCGACACGCTCGACATGTCGGCAATCATGGCGAACCTGACGGTMGATCTCGGCAACGGCCTGCTCGGACGCGGCAGCGCGGTCAGCACGGACAGCGGCACCGACACGCTCTGGAGCATCGAGAACGTCGCGACCGGC
>NZ_JBFTKP010000182.1:0-323 GCF_056396005.1 Allobosea sp. 05T439
CACGTCATTGCCCGCACCCGCCACCACCGTGTCGTCGCCGGCCCCGGCCGTGATCCGGTCGTCGCCGGTGCCACCGAAGATCCGGTCGTTGCCGGCCTCGCCATCGATCAGGTCGTTGCCGGCCCCGCCGAGCAGCACGTCGTCGCCGGCCCCGCCGAAGACCACGTCACGGCCCTCCCCGGCATCGACGAAGTCGTTGCCGTCGCCGGCCGAGATCGTGTCGTTGCCGCCCGCTCCGATCAGGACATCGTCGCCGCCCTGGCCGATCAGGTTGTCCGCCCCAGCCGCCCCGAGCAACACGTCCGCATCGGGCGTACCGACCA
>NZ_JBFTKP010000183.1:0-321 GCF_056396005.1 Allobosea sp. 05T439
CCGCATTTCGCCTTTCGCCAGCGGCACCAAGGACCAGATCGCCTCGCGCGTTTTCTTCGAGCCGCTCGCCGGCTGGGACAAGGACGGCAATCTCGTTCCCCAACTCGCCGCCGAGATCCCGACCAAGGCCAATGGCGGAGTGTCTGCCGACGGCAAGGAAGTGATCTGGAAGCTGAAGCAGGGCGTCAAATGGCATGACGGCAAGCCGTTCACCGCGGATGACGTCGTCTTCACCTGGGAATATGCCGCCGATCCGGCCACCGCCGCCTATACGACCGGCGCCTACAAGGACATCAAGGTCGAGAAGATCGACTCCCACAC
>NZ_JBFTKP010000184.1:0-316 GCF_056396005.1 Allobosea sp. 05T439
AAAGCATCCGCCATCGCTGCGGCGGCGGCCTGACATTGGCCCCGGTTAACAAGGTCMACCATGTCCATACCATTGCCCGCGTCGCCGAAATGCTCGGTGAGGACGAGGACTGGCTGTGGGACGTGGCCAATGAAATGGACCAGGAGGACAGCGTGGTCTGGGTCTATGGGCCAGGCGATGACAGCGTCATGGCGTTCACAGACTTCGGCATCGAGACGCTCAAAGGCCTCGCCGAAATCTACAAAGCCAATCCTCACCTGCTCACAAGATCGGACGACCCGAAATAGCCGTACTGCGGCCTACGCCGCATGGTTAC